>NZ_LR134318.1:5607500-5907500 GCF_900636825.1 Pseudomonas fluorescens
TTTGCCAAGGCGTCGAAACCGTCAATCGCGGTGATCACTTCGCAACCGACATTTTTCAACAATGTTTCGGCGGTGCGGCGAATCGTTTTCGAGTCGTCGATCACCATGACCTTCAAGGCGCTGGACTGCTGTTCCATAAGAGGGCTCTACCGTCGCCTTTGCGAATCAAATTGTCCGTTTTGCTGTGAATAATGGCCTGAAACCCTTGATACCCAAGGGGCGGCGCGATCTGCCAGCCTTTTTAGCACAGTCTCCAGATGCAATCTATCGACGGGTTTTTCCTTGACCCCAAACCCGCCCGGCGCCACTCTGGCGGCACTTTTTCAATACCGATCCGGTAGCCAATTTTCGAGGAAAACCCAATGAGCGTTCGCGTCGGGATTGTCATGGACCCTATCGCCAGCATTTCCTATAAAAAGGATAGCTCGCTGGCCATGCTGCTGGCTGCGCAAAAGCGCGGCTGGGAACTGTTCTATATGGAACAGAAAGACCTGTATCAGGCCGAAGGCCAAGCGCGGGCGCGGATGAGCCCGTTGAAAGTCTTCGCCAACCCGGACAAATGGTTCGAACTGGACGCCGAGCAGGACAAGCTGCTGAGCGATCTCGACGTGATCCTGATGCGCAAGGATCCGCCGTTCGACATGGAATTCGTCTACTCCACGTACCTGCTGGAACAGGCCGAAGCGGCCGGCGTGCTGGTGGTGAACAAGCCGCAGAGCCTGCGCGACTGCAATGAAAAACTGTTCGCCACGCTGTTCCCGCAGTGCACGCCGCCGACTATCGTCAGCCGCCGCCCGGACGTGCTGCGCCAGTTCGCCGATCATCATGGCGACGTGATCCTCAAGCCGCTGGACGGCATGGGCGGATCGTCGATCTTCCGCCATACCGCCGGCCATCCGAACCTTTCGGTGATCCTCGAAACGCTGACCCTGCACGGCAAGCAACAGATCATGATCCAGGGTTACCTGCCGGCCATCGTCGATGGCGACAAGCGCATCCTGATGATCGACGGCGAGCCGGTGGATTACTGCCTGGCGCGCATCCCGGCTCTGGGCGAAACCCGTGGCAACCTTGCCGCCGGTGGCCGTGGCGAAGCGCGTCCGCTGACCGACAAGGATCGCTGGATCGCCGCACAGGTTGGCCCAACCCTGCGCGAGAAAGGCCTGCTGTTCGTCGGCCTCGACGTGATCGGCGAGCACCTGACCGAAATCAACGTCACCAGCCCGACATGCATCCGCGAAATCGACAACGCCTTCGGCACTGACATCGGCGGCATGCTGATGGATGCCATTGAGAAGAAGCTGCAAGCTGCAAGCTCTAAGCCGTAAGCTTGAAGCTTGCGGCTCGTCGCTTGCTTCTCTGTAGCTTGCAGCTAAAAACCAACATTGCGTTATCATGCCGAGCCCGTAAAAACGCGATGTTGGTTTTTCTGTTATGACCGTCCCGTCCGATCTGCCCGCTGAACTCGCCCATCGTGGCGTGCGCCCGGCCGATCGCCTCGGTTTTACCCTGTTTCTTGCAGCGCTGATCCATTTGGCGCTGCTGCTGGGCGTCGGCTTCACCATGGTCGAGCCCAAGCAGATCAGCAAAACCCTGGAAATCACCCTCGCCACGTTCAAGAGCGAAAAGAAGCCGGAGAAGGCTGACTTTCTCGCCCAGGAAAACCAGGAAGGCAGCGGCACGCTAGACAAGAAGGCGATTCCCAAGACCACTGAAGTGGCGCCGTTCCAGGACAATCAAGTCAAGAAAGTCACCCCGCCGCCTGCCGCCAAGCCGCAAGTGCAGGAGGCTGCGCCCAAGGCAGCGGTGACCACAGTGGCGCCGAAGCCGAAAAAAGCGCCGACCAAGAAAGAAGAGAGCAAACCCGAGGTCAAACCGACGGTCGACGCGCCGGAGTTCGACAGCTCGCAGTTGTCCAGCGACATCGCCAGCCTCGAAGCCGAACTGGCCAAGGAACAACAGCTGTATGCCAAGCGCCCGCGCATCCACCGTCTTAGCGCGGCCTCGACCATGCGCGACAAGGGGGCCTGGTATAAAGACGATTGGCGCAAAAAGGTCGAGCGCATCGGCAACCTCAATTATCCCGAAGAAGCGCGGCGCAAGCAGATCTACGGCAACCTGCGCCTGATGGTCTCGATCAACCGCGACGGCTCGCTGTACGAAGTGCTGGTGCTGGAATCCTCCGGCCAGCCGCTGCTCGATCAGGCGGCGCAGCGCATCGTTCGTCTGGCGGCGCCATTTGCACCGTTTACCGGCGATCTGTCGGATATCGACCGCCTGGAAATCATCCGCACCTGGAAATTCGCCCGGGGCGACAAACTGTCCAGCAATTAGAAGCAAAATCAAAAGATCGCAGCCTTCGGCAGCTCCTACATTGGCCTGCATTCACATGTAGGAGCTGCCGAAGGCTGCGATCTTTTGGCGGCTTCAGCTTGTCAGTTTGCCCCCCGAACGCCACACTAGCGCACATGAAAAACGTCAGCCCCAGCTACCTCAAGCATCACTTCCTGATCGCCATGCCGCACATGGCCGACCCGAACTTTGCCCACACCTTGACCTACATCGTCGAGCACACGGCCAATGGCGCGATGGGGCTGGTGGTCAACAGGCCGCAGGATCTGAACCTTGCCGACATCCTTGAACAGCTGCGCCCGGACATCGAACCGCCGGCGCGCTGCCAGGATGTGCCGATCTTCATCGGCGGGCCGGTGCAGACCGATCGCGGTTTCGTTTTGCATCCGGCGGGCCAGACGTTCCAGGCCACTGCGCAGCTGGAGGGCGATCTGGCTCTGTCGACGTCGCAAGATGTGCTGTTTGCCATCGCTGACGGCATCGGCCCCGCCAAAAGCCTGATCACCCTCGGTTACGCCGGTTGGGAAGCCGGGCAACTGGAAGCCGAAATGGCCGACAACGCCTGGCTGACCTGCCCGTTCAACGCCGACATTCTTTTCAACACCCGCAGCGAATTGCGTCTGGAAGCGGCGGCGCGGCACTTGGGGATCGACCTCAACCTGCTCACCAGCCAGGCAGGTCACGCCTGATGGCCCTGCGCCTGATTCTCGGCTTCGACTACGGCACCAAACAGATCGGCGTCGCGGTCGGCCAGGTGATCACCGGCCAGGCTCGCGAGCTGTGCACCTTGAAGGCGCAGAACGGCGTGCCGAACTGGGATCAGGTCGAAGCGCTGATCAAGGAATGGAAACCCGACGCCGTGGTGGTCGGCCTGCCGCTGAACATGGACGGCACGCCCAGTGAAATGTGCGTACGCGCGGAAAAATTCGCCCGCCGGCTCAACGGCCGCTACAACCTGCCTTTCTATACGCACGACGAGCGCCTGACCACCTTCGAAGCCAAAGGCGAGCGGCTGGTGCGTGGCGGGCAGAAGGGCAGTTACCGCGACAACCCGGTGGACGCCATCGCCGCCGCTCTGCTGTTGCAGGGCTGGCTCGATGAAAACACTGCATTGTTTGAATCCTGACAAGCGCTTCGGCGCTTTTCTTTTGGTTATAAACCGAGCTTCGTCCGGCAGGACGCGGCGCGGAATCACGAAGGAGCAACCATGAGCCTGCCCAATCCCGCCGATCTGATCAGCCAGATGGCGATCCGCCTCAAGGCGCACCTTGCCCAGCGTGAGATCAATGAACCGCGATACATCGGCATCCGCACGGGCGGCATCTGGGTCGCCCAAGCGCTGCTCAAGGAGCTGGCCAGCGATGCGCCACTCGGCACCCTGGATGTGTCCTTTTACCGCGACGACTTCAGCCAGAACGGCCTGCACCCTCAAGTGCGCCCGTCCGCCCTGCCCTTCGAAATCGAAGGCCAGCATTTGGTGCTGATCGATGATGTGCTGATGAGCGGTCGCACCATCCGCGCCGCGATGAACGAATTGTTCGATTACGGCCGCCCGGCCAGCGTTACGTTGGTCTGCCTGCTGGATCTGGACGCCGGCGAGCTGCCGATCCGCCCGAACGTGGTCGGCGCCACGCTGACACTGGCCGCCAATCAGCGGGTCAAGCTGTCCGGCCCCGAACCGCTGACGCTCGAACTGCAAGACGTCACCCTTTAATCCGCCCTATTGAGAGTCCCCCTCGCGATGACGCCTCTAGATACCAAGCGCCCGCTGCAGCTCAATGATCAGGGCCAGCTGCGCCACTTCCTCTCGCTCGACGGTTTGCGCCGCGAGTTGCTCACGGAAATCCTCGACACGGCCGACTCGTTCCTCGAAGTCGGCGCTCGGGCGGTAAAGAAAGTCCCGTTGCTGCGCGGCAAGACCGTGTGCAATGTGTTCTTCGAGAACTCCACGCGCACTCGCACCACTTTCGAACTGGCGGCTCAGCGCCTGTCGGCGGACGTGATCACCCTGAACGTGTCGACATCGTCGGCGAGCAAGGGCGAAACGTTGCTCGACACCCTGCGCAACCTCGAAGCCATGGCCGCTGACATGTTCGTTGTGCGCCATGGTGACTCCGGCGCCGCGCATTTCATTGCCGAACATGTCTGCCCGCAGGTGGCGATCATCAATGGCGGCGATGGCCGGCACGCGCACCCGACGCAAGGCATGCTCGACATGCTCACCATTCGTCGCCACAAGGGCGGTTTCGAAAACCTTTCGGTGGCGATCGTCGGCGACATCCTGCATTCGCGGGTAGCGCGCTCGAACATGCTTGCGCTGAAAACTCTCGGCTGCCCGGACATCCGCGTGATTGCGCCGAAAACCCTGCTGCCGATCGGTATCGAGCAATACGGCGTCAAGGTCTACACCGACATGGCCGAAGGCCTGAAAGATGTCGACGTGGTGATCATGCTGCGCCTGCAGCGCGAGCGCATGACCGGCGGTCTGCTGCCGAGCGAGGGCGAGTTCTACCGCCTGTTTGGCCTGACCACCGCGCGCTTGGCCGGGGCCAAGCCGGATTGCATCGTCATGCACCCGGGGCCGATCAACCGTGGCGTGGAGATCGAGTCGGCCGTCGCCGACGGCCCGCATTCGGTCATTCTCAATCAGGTGACATACGGCATCGCAATTCGTATGGCCGTGCTGTCCATGGCCATGAGCGGGCAGACTGCGCAACGTCAATTCGAGCAGGAGAACGCCCAGTGAAGCTCAGCATTCTCGGCGCACGCGTTATCGATCCAAGCAGCGGCCTGGATCAAATCACCGACATTCACGTTGAAGCTTGCAAGATCGTCGCCCTCGGCGCCGCCCCTGCGGGTTTCACGGCAGTACAAACCATCGACGCCCAAGGCCTTGTCGCCGCTCCGGGCCTCGTCGATCTGAACGTCGCCCTGCGCGAGCCTGGCTACAGCCGCAAAGGTTCGATCGTCAGCGAAACCCGCGCCGCCGCTGCCGGTGGCGTGACCAGCCTGTGCTGCCCGCCGAAGACCAAACCGGTGCTCGACACCTCCGCCGTGGCCGAACTGATCCTCGACCGTGCCCGTGAGGCCGGCAACGCCAAGGTGTTCCCGATCGGTGCGCTGAGCAAAGGCCTCGACGGCGAACAGCTCGCTGAACTGGTGGCTTTGCGCGACGCCGGTTGCGTGGCGTTCGGCAACGGTCTGGAGAGCTTCCGCAACAGCCGCACGCTGTGCCGCGCGCTGGAATACGCGGCGACCTTCGACCTGACGGTGATTTTCAACTCGCAGGATCACGATCTGGCCGAAGGCGGTCTGGCCCACGAAGGCGCGGTCGCCAGTTTCCTTGGTCTGCCGGGAAATCCGGAAACCGCAGAAACCGTGGCACTGGCCCGGGATCTGCTGCTGGTCGAGCAGACCGGCGTGCGCGCGCACTTCAGCCAGTTGACCAGCGCTCGCGGAGTGGCGCTGATTGCTCAGGCGCAGGCGCGTGGTCTGAAGGTGACTGCGGATGTCGCGCTGTACCAGCTGATCCTGACTGACGAAGCGCTCATCGACTTCAACAGCCTGTATCACGTGCAACCGCCGCTGCGCACCCGCGCTGACCGCGACGGCCTGCGTGAGGCAGTGAAGTCCGGCGTGATTTCCGCGATTTCCAGCCATCACCAGCCGCACGAGCGCGACGCCAAACTGGCGCCGTTCGGTGCGACCGAACCGGGCATCAGCAGCGTTGAGCTGTTGCTGCCACTGGCGATGACGCTGGTTGAGGACGGCTTGCTCGACCTGCCGACGCTGCTGGCGCGCCTGAGTGCCGGCCCGGCCGAGGCGCTGCGCTTGCCTGCGGGCAAACTGGCGGTGGGCGGTGCGGCGGATATCGTGTTGTTCGATCCGCAGGCATCTACGGTAGCCGGTGAGCAGTGGCTGTCGAAAGGCGAGAACTGCCCGTTCCTTGGGCACAGCCTGCCGGGCGTGGTTCGCTATACCCTGGTGGATGGGCGGATCACCCACCAGGCCTAAAAAGCAAAAGATCGCAGCCTTCGGCACCTCCTACAAGTGGACGCATTCCATGTAGGAGCTGCCGAAGGCTGCGATCTTTTGATCTGGCAAAACTTACTGAAAGGCGCCGCGATTTTGAGCGTTGCGCACCGACACCTGATCATTCAGCGTCCAGAAGTCATACAGCACGCCAAGAAAGAACAATCCGCCCGTCACCAGATACAGCAAGCCGCTGATCCACTTGCCCTGGTACATCCGGTGCAGGCCGAACACGCCGAGGAACGTCAGAAGGATCCACGCGACGTTGTATTCAATGGGTCCTGCGGTAAACCGCAGGTCTGCCTCGCGATCCATCGCCGGGATCAGGAACACGTCGATCAGCCAACCGATGCCCAGCAAACCGAAGGTGAAAAACCAGATCGTTCCGGTCACCGGCTTGCCGTAATAGAAGCGGTGAGCGCCGGTGAAACCGAAAATCCACAGCAGGTAACCGATGATCTTGCTGTGCGTGTCCTGCTGTGGAACAACCTGCTGATAGCGGTTCATGAATGACCTCATTTGCCTCGATAGATAAATTTGTTCCGGTTTTCTGTGACTTTTTTATGGCGAGCCGACAAGTGGCTCTCACGACTACGCCTCACGTAACCCCTTGTCGGGCTTGGGTTCTGTCCGACAATTGCGTCCATCTTGCGCTTATTTGGTTCCGTAGCCGGCCAAATGAATCGACAAACGGAGTCGGAATGAAAAAAACTCTGTTATAAAGTTGCGCGCTGTCACTTAAGAGCCACGCCTAATGCGACCATTTTTCAAGACATGGCTAACCATCTGCCTATTAATGCCACTGGCCGCCCACGCCACAAATCGTGAGCAACGTCTTCCCAACGTCAACGGCTTTACCCCTAAATCCCATGCTTCGGCTCCATCGAGCAAAAGCAGCAAAAGCAAAACCACCACGCTGAGCAGCAAGAGCCGCAGCAAGCTGGTGCCACCGATGGCGAGCAAGGAAAGCAGCAACGTGCTGAGCCGTGCGGTGAACGTCCTCGGTACACCTTATCGTTGGGGCGGCAGCAGCCCAAGTAAAGGCTTCGACTGCAGCGGCCTGGTGAAATATGCATTCAACGACGCCACCTTCGACCTGCCCCGCACGTCGAACGCCATGGCCAGCGGCCACGGCGAGAAGGTCGAGCGCAAGGATCTGAAGCCGGGCGATCTGATTTTCTTCAATATCAAGAGCCGTCGAGTCAACCACGTCGCCATCTATCTGGGCAACGACCGCTTCATTCACGCGCCGCGCCGTGGCAAAGCGGTGAGCATCGACACGCTGAACAAGCCGTACTGGGAAAAGCACTACGTCGTGGCCAAGCGCGTGTTGCCGAAAGAGCAACAGCAGATGCGTGTAGTCCAGCGCTAAAAGATCAAAAGATCAAAAGATCGCAGCCTTCGGCAGCTCCTACAGGGGAATTCCGGAGGCTGCGATCTTTTGCTTTTGCCGTTTAGAAATTATCCGGGGTGCGCGCCTTCTCCCGCGCATGCTCGCGGCTGATCAAACCTTTGGTCACCAGATCCTTCAGGCACATATCAAGTGTCTGCATGCCCAGCGACCCACCCGTCTGAATCGCCGAATACATCTGCGCCACCTTGTCCTCGCGGATCAAATTGCGAACCGCCGAGGTGCCCAGCATGATTTCGTGCGCCGCCACTCGCCCGCCGCCGATCTTCTTGATCAAAGTCTGCGAAACCACCGCCAGCAACGATTCCGACAGCATCGAACGGACCATGGATTTCTCATCGCCGGGAAACACATCTACCACGCGATCGATGGTTTTCGCTGCTGAAGTGGTGTGCAGCGTGCCGAACACCAGATGCCCGGTTTCCGCCGCTGTCAGCGCCAGGCGAATGGTTTCCAGATCACGCATTTCGCCCACCAGGATCACGTCGGGATCTTCACGCAGTGCCGAGCGCAATGCCGTGGCGAAACTGCGGGTATCGCGATGGACTTCGCGCTGATTGATCAGGCATTTGCGTGATTCGTGGACAAATTCGATCGGGTCTTCAATCGTCAGAATATGATGATGGCGGTGGGTGTTGAGGTAGTCGATCATTGCCGCCAGCGTCGTCGACTTGCCGGAACCGGTCGGCCCGGTGACCAATACCAGTCCGCGCGGCGCATCGGTGATCTTGCGGAACACGTCGCCCATGGCCAGATCTTCCATGGTCAGCACTTTCGATGGAATCGTGCGGAACACCGCACCGGCGCCGCGATTCTGGTTGAAGGCATTGACCCGAAAACGCGCCACACCCGGCACGTCGAATGAAAAATCGGTTTCCAGATTTTTCTCGAAATCCACCCGTTGGGTGTCGTTCATGATGTCGTAGATCAAATCGTGTACTTGCTTGTGATCCAGCGCCGGCAGATTGATCCGTCGCACGTCGCCATCGACGCGGATCATCGGCGGCAGCCCGGCCGACAGGTGCAGGTCGGAAGCGCCCTGTTTGGCGCTGAAGGCCAGCAATTCAGTGATATCCATAGCGTCCCTCAATTCCAGTAGAATGCCGCGAACCTACAGACCGCCGGCGCCTCTTGATGTCCACGATAGCAGACAACATCGCCCTCGTTAGTTCACGCATTCAGGCCGCGATTGCCGCTGCCGGACGAACTGAAAACAGCGTCCAGCTACTCGCCGTGAGCAAAACCAAACCCGCCCAGGCCCTGCGGGAAGCCTATGCCGCCGGCCTGCGCGACTTCGGCGAGAACTACTTGCAGGAAGCCTTGGGCAAACAGCTGGAGCTGGCCGACCTGCCCTTGATCTGGCACTTCATCGGCCCCATTCAATCGAACAAGACTCGCGCGATTGCCGAGCATTTCGATTGGGTGCACTCCGTGGATCGCCTGAAAATTGCTCAACGCCTGTCCGAACAACGCCCGGCCGAGCTACCGCCACTGAACATCTGCATTCAGGTCAACGTCAGCGGTGAGGCCAGTAAATCCGGCTGCACGCCCGCCGATCTGCCGGCCTTGGCCAATGCCATCAGCGCCCTGCCGCGCCTGAAACTGCGTGGGCTGATGGCGATTCCCGAGCCGACCGAAGAGCGCGCCGAGCAAGACGCGGCATTCGCCGCCGTTCAGCAATTGCAGGCCGACCTCGATCTGCCACTCGACACGCTTTCCATGGGCATGAGCCATGACCTCGAGTCGGCCATTGCCCAAGGCGCCACCTGGGTTCGTATCGGTACGGCCCTGTTCGGCGCCCGCGATTACTCCCAATCCTGAACGTTTCCAGATAAGGACCACACATGAGCAACACACGTATTGCGTTTATCGGTGCGGGCAACATGGCGGCCAGTCTGATTGGCGGCCTGCGCGCCAAGGGTCTGGAAGCGGCGCAGATCCGCGCCAGCGATCCAGGCGAGGAAACCCGCGCCAAAGTCAGCGCCGAACACGGCATTGAAACCTTCGCTGACAATGCCCAGGCGATCGACGGCGTCGATGTCATCGTGCTCGCGGTCAAGCCGCAGGCGATGAAAGCCGTGTGCGAGGCGCTGCGCCCGAGCCTGAAACCGAATCAACTGGTGGTCTCGATCGCCGCCGGCATCACCTGCGCGAGCATGACTGCATGGCTCGGCGAGCAGCCGATCGTGCGCTGCATGCCGAACACCCCGGCGCTGCTGCGTCAGGGTGTCAGCGGTTTGTACGCGACCAGCGAAGTGACCGCCGAACAGCGTCAGCAAGCCGAAGAGCTGCTGTTCGCCGTCGGCATCGCCCTGTGGCTCAACGAAGAGCAGCAACTGGACGCAGTCACCGCAGTGTCCGGCTCCGGCCCGGCGTACTTCTTCCTGCTGATCGAAGCCATGACGGCGGCGGGCGTGAAACTGGGCCTGCCCAAGGACATCGCTGAGCAGCTCACCGTGCAAACCGCTTTGGGCGCCGCGCACATGGCCGTGTCCAGCGACGTCGACGCTGCCGAATTGCGTCGCCGCGTGACTTCGCCAAACGGCACCACGGAAGCTGCGATCAAATCATTCCAGGCTGGCGGCTTCGAAGCGCTGGTCGAAACCGCACTCGGCGCCGCCGCGCACCGCTCGGCCGAAATGGCCGAACAACTGGGCAAATAAAGGAGCCTTTCATGATCGGATTGAACACTGCAGCGGTTTACGTGCTGCAAACCCTCGGCAGCCTGTACCTGCTGATCGTGCTGCTGCGCTTCGTCCTGCAACTGGTGCGGGCGAACTTCTATAACCCGCTGTGCCAGTTCATCGTCAAGGCGACCCAGCCGCTGCTCAAGCCACTGCGTCGGATCATCCCAAGCCTGTTCGGTCTCGACATGTCGTCGCTGGTGCTGGCGATTCTGGTGCAACTGGTGTTGATGGCGCTGACCCTGCTGCTGACTTACGGCACCACCGGCAACCCGTTGCAACTGTTGATCTGGTCGCTGATTGGCGTGACCGCGCTGTTCCTGAAGATCTTCTTCTTCGCCCTGATCATCAGCGTAATTCTGTCGTGGGTTGCACCGGGCAGCCACAATCCTGGCGCTGAGCTGGTCAACCAGATCTGCGAGCCGGCACTGGCACCGTTTCGCCGTTTCCTGCCGAACCTCGGCGGGCTCGATCTGTCGCCGATCTTCGCCTTCCTTGCGCTGAAATTGATCGACATGCTGGTGATCAATAATCTGGCAGCGATGACGATGATGCCGGAGATTCTGCGTTTGCTGATGTGATGCGAGGTGAGAGGGATTGGGCGCTCGGCTTGATACTGAGTCGCCTGCGCCCCTCACCCCAGCCCTCTCCCGAGGGAGAGGGAGCCGATCGGGTTGTTTTTCAAGGCCTGAGCTCGACTCGGAATCTCAGGTCAGCATCACTCTGAAGATCGCCGCGGTCAGTCCCCTCTCCCTCCGGGAGAGGGCTAGGGTGAGGGAAAAAATCCCAAGCCCGACACCGATTTTCCGGACACCTTGCCCTTGGCTTGCCGCTAACCCCCCCGGTCTTTAGACTTACGCCTCATTTCAACGAGAGCAGGGTCGATGCCAACTGCCTTTCCCCCCGATTCTGTTGGTCTGGTAACGCCACAAACCGCGCACTTCAGCGAACCGCTGGCGCTCGCTTGTGGCCGTTCGCTGGCCGCTTATGACCTGATCTACGAAACCTACGGCACGCTGAACGCCCAGGCGAGCAACGCCGTGCTGATCTGTCACGCCTTGTCCGGCCATCATCACGCTGCCGGTTATCACAGCGTCGACGACCGCAAGCCCGGCTGGTGGGACAGCTGCATCGGCCCCGGCAAGCCGATCGACACCAACAAATTCTTCGTGGTCAGCCTGAACAACCTCGGCGGCTGCAACGGCTCCACCGGCCCGAGCAGCATCAACCCCGAGACCGGCAAGCCGTTCGGCGCCGACTTCCCGGTGCTCACCGTGGAAGACTGGGTGCACAGCCAGGCGCGCCTTGCTGATTTGCTCGGCATCGGCCAGTGGGCAGCGGTGATCGGCGGCAGCCTCGGCGGCATGCAGGCGCTGCAATGGACCATCACCTACCCGGATCGCGTGCGGCACTGCCTGGCGATCGCCTCGGCGCCGAAGCTGTCGGCGCAGAACATCGCCTTCAACGAAGTCGCGCGTCAGGCGATCCTCACTGACCCGGAATTCCACGGTGGTTCGTTTCAGGAAGCGGGCGTGATCCCCAAGCGCGGGCTGATGTTGGCGCGCATGGTCGGGCACATCACTTATCTGTCCGACGATTCGATGGGTGAGAAATTCGGCCGTGGCCTGAAGAGCGAGAAGCTCAACTACGACTTCCACAGCGTCGAGTTCCAGGTCGAAAGCTACCTGCGTTATCAAGGCGAAGAGTTCTCGGGACGCTTCGATGCCAACACCTATCTGTTGATGACCAAGGCGCTGGATTACTTCGATCCGGCGGCGAACTTCGACGATGATCTGGCGAAGACCTTCGAAAACGCCACCGCCAAGTTCTGCGTGATGTCATTCACCACCGACTGGCGCTTCTCCCCGGCCCGTTCGCGGGAACTGGTGGATGCGCTGATGGCCGCGCGCAAGGACGTCAGCTATCTGGAAATCGACGCGCCGCAGGGCCACGACGCCTTCCTGATTCCGATCCCGCGCTATTTGCAGGCGTTCGGCAATTACATGAACCGCATTTCGTTGTGAGAAAGCCATGAGAGCTGATCTGGAAATCATCCAGGAATGGATCCCCGCCGGCAGCCGCGTCCTCGACCTCGGTTGCGGCGATGGCGAGTTGCTGACCTGGCTGCGCGACAATAAAAACGTCACCGGTTATGGCCTGGAAAACGACGCTGACAACATTGCCGAATGCGTTGCCAAAGGCATCAATGTCATCGAACAGGATCTGGACAAAGGCCTGGGCAATTTCGCCAGCAACAGTTTCGACGTTGTCGTCATGACCCAGGCCCTGCAAGCCGTGCACTACCCGGACAGGATCCTCGACGAGATGCTGCGCGTGGGCCGTCAGTGCATCATCACCTTCCCCAATTTCGGCCACTGGCGCTGCCGCTGGTATCTGGCGAGCAAGGGCCGCATGCCGGTGTCGGAGTTCCTGCCGTACACCTGGTACAACACGCCGAACATTCACTTCTGCACTTTCGAGGATTTCGAAGCGCTGTGCCGCGAACGTGACGCAAAGGTCATTGATCGGCTTGCCGTGGATCAACAGCACCGCCACGGGTGGGCCAGTAAGCTATGGCCTAATCTGTTAGGTGAAATCGGTATCTACCGCGTCAGCAGTCCGCAACTGGCGGATCATAAAGTCGCGGTCTGAGCCGAGCCATTTCGAGGAGCACGCACATGGGTCGTTTAGCGTTGTTGTTATTCACCGCCTGCCTGAGCGCCGGCGCCATGGCGGCGGACGTCATCAAGGGTGAACGCAAGGAAACCTTCGGCGACATCACGGTGCACTACAACACCTTCAACTCAACGTTCCTGCAACCGGACATCGCCACGGCAGCGGAGCTGATCCGCAGCAAGAACCAGGGCGTGATCAACGTCTCGGTGGTCAAGGACGGCAAAACGCTGATCGCCAGCGTCACCGGTACGGTCAAGGATCTGACAAGCAACAGCGTGCCGCTGAAATTCCGCCAGGTCACCGAACAGGGCGCGATCTACTACATCGCCCAGTACCCGGTGCCGCAGCAGGAAACCCGCACCTTTGAAATCAAAGTGCAGAACGGCGACAAGATCAACACCATCAACTTCAACCAAGAACTCTTTCCCGGCGAATGATGAACATCAAGCAGCTCGTACTGGCCAGCCATAACGCCGGCAAACTCAAAGAACTCCAGGCCATGCTCGGCGACTCGGTGCAACTGCGCTCGATTGGCGAATGGAGCAAGGTCGAGCCGGAAGAAACCGGCCTGTCGTTTGTCGAAAACGCGATCCTCAAGGCCCGCAACGCCGCACGCATTTCCGGGCTGCCGGCGCTGGCCGACGATTCCGGCCTGGCGGTGGATTTTCTCGGTGGCGCACCGGGCATCTATTCGGCACGTTACGCCGATGGCAAGGGCGATGCGGCGAATAACGCAAAATTGCTCGACGCTTTGAAAGATGTGCCGGAAGCCGAGCGCGGCGCGCAGTTTGTTTGTGTGCTGGCGCTGGTGCGGCACGCCGATGATCCGTTGCCGATCCTCTGCGAAGGCCTGTGGCACGGAAGGATCCTGACGGCTGCCAGCGGCGAGCACGGTTTCGGTTATGACCCGCTGTTCTGGGTGCCGGAGCGCGATTGTTCCAGCGCCGAATTGAGCCCGGCCGACAAAAACCAGATCAGCCACCGCGCCCGCGCAATGGATCTGCTGCGCCAGCGTCTGGGTTTGAAATGACCCGTGATTCCTCCGCGTCGTCGCTGATCATCGGCGGCGCCGCTTCCTCGCCTCGGGCACCGCTGCCGACGTTGCCACCGCTGGCGCTGTACATCCACATCCCGTGGTGTGTGCGCAAATGCCCGTATTGCGATTTCAACTCCCACACCGCCAGCCCGGTGCTGCCGGAGCAGGAATATGTCGACGCGTTGCTGGCCGATCTCGATCAGGATCTGCACGCGATATATGGCCGTGAACTGACCTCGATCTTCTTCGGTGGCGGCACGCCTAGCCTGTTCAGCGCTGAAGCCCTTGGGCGTTTGCTGGAAGGCGTCGAGCAGCGCATTCCGTTTGCCGACGACATTGAAATCACCCTTGAGGCAAACCCGGGCACTTTCGAGCAAGAGAAGTTCGTCGCCTATCGCAAGCTGGGGATCAATCGCCTGTCGATCGGCATCCAGAGTTTCCAGCAGGCAAAGCTTGAGGCGCTCGGGCGCATTCACAACGGCGACGAAGCGGTGCGAGCGGCAGGCATGGCGCGGCAGGCCGGGTTCGATAACTTCAACCTCGACTTGATGCACGGTCTGCCCGATCAATCGCTGGACGACGCCTTGAGCGATTTGCGCCAAGCCATCGAACTGAAGCCGACGCACATTTCCTGGTATCAACTGACGCTGGAGCCGAACACGGTGTTCTGGAATCAGCCGCCCGTGCTGCCGGAAGACGACACGCTGTGGGATATTCAGGAAGCCGGCCAAGCGCTGCTGGCCGAATACGGCTACGCGCAATACGAAGTGTCGGCATATGCCCAGGCCGGACGTCCGGCGCGGCACAACCTCAATTACTGGAGCTTCGGCGACTTCATCGGCATTGGCGCGGGTGCGCATGGCAAATTAAGTCATCCGGACGGGCGCATCGTGCGCACGTGGAAGACGCGTCTGCCGAAGGACTACTTGAATCCGGCGAAAAGTTTTCAGGCCGGCGAGAAATCGCTGACCAATGAAGAAATGCCGTTCGAGTTCCTGATGAACGCGTTGCGCCTGACTGCGGGCGTCGAATCGCGCCTTTATCCGGAACGTACCGGGCTGTCGCTGGAAAGCCTCGCCGAAGGCCGGGCAGCGGCAGAACAAAGCGGCCTGCTGCAGGTCGAACCGTCACGCCTGGCGGCGACCGAACGCGGCCAGCTGTTCCTCAACGATTTGCTGCAACAATTTCTGAACTGACTTCAGCTCAAAGGGAAAACGCATGGATTTGATACTCGACCTGCTCGCCACCGTCTCCCGCTGGAGCCGCAGCAACCTCTCGGAAATCGCCCTGGCGCTGGTCGGCTGCCTGCTGGTGCTGTTTGGCGCGGACTTCAAGGGCTGGGTCGAGCAACGCCTGGGCAGCATCGCCGGAGCATTGCGCGTGCCGCTGATGGCGCTGCTGTGCGTGATTGGCAGCGGCGCCGCGCTGATCTACGCCACGCCTTGGGTGATCAAGGGTCTGAGCCAGTTCAACAACTACAGCCTCGCGCCGGTGTTGTTAGTGGTGCTTGTCCTGATCGGCGTCGTCGCTGACCGCCGCTAATCTTTCAGCACACCCAAAACAACTGTAGGAGCTGCGGCACGCTGCGATCTTTTGATCTTGTTTGAAGATCAAGAGATCGCAGCGTGCCGCAGCTCCTACAGAGTTATTGCGTAAAGCTCAGGACAGTTTTTCGAACTTCAGATCCCAAACGCCGTGGCCAAGACGTTCGCCGCGGCGTTCGAACTTGGTGATCGGGCGTTCTGCCGGGCGCGGGACGCATTTGCCGTCTTCGGCAAGGTTGCGGTAGCCCGGGGCGACGTTCATCACTTCCAGCATGTACTCGGCATACGGTTCCCAGTCGGTGGCCATGTGCAGAATGCCGCCGACCTTCAACTTGCTGCGCACCAGTTCGGCGAACGAAGCCTGAACGATACGACGCTTGTGGTGACGGCTCTTGTGCCACGGATCCGGGAAGAACAGCATCAGGCGATCGAGGCTGTTGTCGGCGATGCAACGATTAAGCACTTCGATCGCGTCGCAATCGTAGACCCGCAGGTTGGTCAGACCCTGCGTCAGCACGCCATTGAGCAGCGCGCCGACACCCGGACGATGTACTTCAACGCCGATGAAATCCTGCTCCGGCGCCGCCGCGGCCATTTCCAGCAGCGAGTGGCCCATGCCGAAACCGATTTCCAGCGAGCGCGGCGCCGAACGGCCGAACACTTGATCGTAATCCACCGGCGCATCGGCCAGCGGCAGCACGAACAGCGGCGCGCCCTGATCCAGGCCGCGCTGCTGGCCTTCGGTCATGCGCCCGGCGCGCATCACGAAACTCTTGATGCGGCGGTGTTGGCGCTCGTCGCCTTCGTCCGGCTGGACAGGCGTGTCGTTCGATTCAGTCATCAATGGCTCTTACTTGATCAGACCATCCAGCGGCGAAGAGGCGCTGGCATAGAGTTTTTTCGGCATACGGCCAGCGAGGTAGGCCAGACGGCCCGCAACGATGGCGTGCTGCATGGCTTCCGCCATCATCACTGGCTGTTGAGCGTGGGCGATGGCCGAGTTCATCAGCACAGCGTCGCAGCCCAGTTCCATAGCGATGGTCGCGTCAGAGGCGGTACCGACACCGGCATCGACCAGCACCGGGATCTTGGCTTCCTCAAGGATGATCTGCAGGTTGTACGGATTGCAGATGCCCAGACCGGAGCCAATCAGACCGGCCAGCGGCATGACGGCGATGCAGCCGATTTCCGCCAACTGGCGAGCGATGATCGGGTCATCGCTGGTGTAAACCATCACGTCGAAACCTTCCTTGACCAGCGTTTCCGCGGCCTTGAGGGTTTCGATCACGTTGGGGAACAGGGTTTTCTGGTCGGCCAGCACTTCCAGCTTCACCAGGTTATGGCCATCGAGCAGCTCACGGGCCAGGCGGCAGGTGCGCACGGCTTCGATAGCGTCATAGCAACCGGCGGTGTTCGGCAGGAAGGTGTAGCGATCCGGCGACAGCACGTCGAGCAGGTTCGGTTCGCCCGCGATCTGGCCCAGGTTGGTGCGGCGCACGGCGAAGGTGACAATCTCGGCACCCGAGGCCTCGATGGCCTGGCGGGTTTCTTCCATGTCACGGTACTTGCCGGTACCGACCAGCAAACGCGACTGGTAAGTACGACCGGCCAGCACAAAAGGCTTGTCGCTACGAACGATGCTCATGGGGAATCCTCTTAAGGGGTGAGGGTCTTGCAGAATGCTTGCCCTTGCGGGCTGGGCGATTAACCGCCACCGATCGCGTGCACCACTTCGACATTATCGCCGTCGTTCAAAGTGGTTTCTGCATGCTGGCTGCGCGGGACGATATCCAGGTTGAGTTCGACTGCTACCCGGCGCCCGGTCAGTTCCAGGCGGGTAATCAGCGCCGCAACGGTCTCGCCGTCGGGCAATTCAAGGGGTTCGCCGTTCAATTGAATGCGCATGCACAACGCCGCCATCATTTTTAGGGGCTGGCATTCTAGCCCGATCAGACTGGGTGACCCAAGCCATTCGTCTTGAAAACGGCTGCCCCGTTGAAACGGCCGGACTCCCCGTAGGAGCTGCCGAAGGCTGCGATCTTTTGATTCTGTTTTCAAGATCAAAAGATCGCAGCCTTCGGCAGCTCCTACAGGACTAGTGCCAGATTCAGGACAGGCGCCAGGCCGCGAGGCCGAGGCAGATCCAACCGACCAGAAACGCGAGGCCACCGAACGGGGTGACGATGCCGAGCTTGCTGATTCCGGTGGTGGTCAGCAGGTACAGGCTGCCGGAAAACAACAAAATGCCAACGGTGAAGGACACGCCGGCCCATGTAATCAGGCGCCCTTGAATCTGCTTGGCCAACAGCGCTACGCCGAACAATGCCAGCGTGTGCACCAGTTGATAAGTGACACCCGTATGAAAAATCGCCAGATACTCCGGCGTCAGGCGATTTTTCAGGCCATGGGCAGCGAAAGCGCCCAGCGCAACACCGGTAAAACCGAAAAAAGCGGCCAGCATCAAAAAGCCACGCAGCATTGGGAACTCCAGTCAGACGCAATCGGCAGGGTCTGTATAATGGCCCGCTCTACGGGTTCGGCCAAGCCATCTCTATGCTGCGTTCAATTTTCCGTCGTCTTACGAAGGCCCTGCTCTGGTTTGCCGGCGGCAGCGTCTTGCTGGTGCTGGTGTTTCGCTTCGTGCCACCGCCGGGAACGGCGTTGATGGTCGAACGCAAGGTCGAATCCTGGGTCGATGGCGAGCCGATCGACTTGCAGCGTACCTGGAATCCATGGGACGAGATCTCCGATGATCTGAAGGTCGCAGTGATTGCCGGCGAAGACCAGAAATTCCCCGAGCACTGGGGCTTCGATCTGCGCGCGATCCAGGCAGCGCTGGCTCACAACGAGCTGGGCGGATCGATTCGCGGCGCCAGCACCTTGAGCCAGCAAGTGTCAAAAAACCTGTTTCTGTGGTCTGGTCGCAGCTATTTGCGCAAGGGCCTGGAAGCCTGGTTCACGGCGCTCATCGAGGTGTTCTGGCCCAAGCAGCGGATTCTTGAGGTGTACCTCAACAGTGTCGAATGGGATGACGGCGTGTTTGGCGCGGAGGCTGCGGCCCGCCATCACTTCGGCGTGAGCGCGAAGTCGTTGTCGCGGCAGCAGGCGAGTTATCTGGCGGCGGTGTTGCCCAATCCGCGCGTCTGGAGTGCGAGCCACCCGACCGGTTATGTGTCGCGCCGGGCCGGGTGGATTCGACAGCAGATGAGTCAGTTGGGGGGTGACAGTTATTTGCTGGGGCTGAACGATTCGCGGCGGGCGCCCTGGGCTGAATGAATCTAAAGCAAAAGATCGCAGCCTTCGGCAGCTCCTACAGGTGAGTCGCAATTCCTGTAGGAGCTGCCGAAGGCTGCGATCTTTTGATCTTCGAACAAAAACGCCCCGATCATCGCTGATCGGGGCGTTTTTTTATTACCGAGGCGCCGGTTAAGCGGCGATCGACAACTTGAGCTTGTTCATCGCGCTCTTTTCAAGCTGACGGATTCGCTCGGCCGACACGTTGTACTTCTGCGCCAGGTCGTGCAGCGTGGCTTTCTCTTCCGCCAGCCAGCGCTGGTAAAGAATGTCACGGCTGCGCTCGTCCAGCACTTCCAGTGCTTCGTGCAGGTTGCTGTTGGAGTTGTCGCTCCAGTCGGCATCTTCCAGTTGACGCGCCGGGTCGTACCGGTGGTCTTCCAGGTAGTTGGCCGGCGACTGGAAAGCGCTGTCATCGTCCGCTTCGGCGGCCGGGTCGAACGCCATGTCATGGCCGGTCAGGCGACTTTCCATCTCGCGTACTTCCCGCGGCTCGACGCCGAGGCTTTCCGCCACACGGTGGACTTCCTCGTTGTTCAGCCACGCCAGACGCTTCTTCTGGCTGCGCAGGTTGAAGAACAGCTTGCGCTGGGCCTTGGTGGTCGCGACTTTCACAATGCGCCAGTTGCGCAGGATGAACTCGTGAATTTCCGCCTTGATCCAGTGCACAGCGAACGACACCAGACGCACACCCATTTCCGGGTTGAAGCGCTTGACGGCCTTCATCAGGCCAACGTTACCTTCCTGGATCAGGTCAGCCTGAGCCAGACCGTAGCCGGAATAGCTACGGGCAATGTGTACGACAAAACGCAGGTGGGCGAGCACCATCTGCCGAGCCGCCCCCAAATCCTGCTCATAGTAGAGACTCTCGGCCAGTTCACGCTCCTGCTCCGGCGTCAGCAATGGAATGCTGTTCACGGTGTGCACGTAGGCTTCCAGGTTCGCACCCGGAACCAACGCATACGCAGGTTGCAAAGAATTGGTCATACGAAAAAACCTCCCACTCACATACTCGTGCCTCTCGGCACTGCGAAAAATTGACCGGAAACTCAAGTGCAAGTTCCCTTGAAAACCGCGAGGTCAATCACGCGCAAAAAAGATTCTACTTCGGCGCCAGCTCCCTGAGATGACGTGCGACTGCAATCCATGCACCGATATAACCCAACAGCACCGCGCCAAGCAAGAGCGACAGACCGTCGGCCACTGGCACACCGGCCAGGGCGAAGTCACTGCCGTACAAACCGGCCAATCCAACCACCGCGTCGTTCAACCAGTTCAGGCCAAACGCCAAAACGCCCCAGGACAACAGCCCCGCACCGAAGCCATACAGCGCACCCATATAAAGGAAGGGACGACGCACATAACTGTCAGTGCCGCCGACGAGTTTAATCACTTCTATCTCAGTGCGGCGGTTTTCAATATGAAGACGAATGGTATTGCCTATCACCAAAAGTAATGCAGACACCAACAACACTGTCAGACCGAAGACAAAGCGGTCGCCAAGCTTGAGGATGGCGGCCAGACGCTCGACCCAGACTAGATCAAGTTGCGCCTGTTGTACCTTGGGCAACTCGGAAAGTTTTTGTCTTAATGCTTCGAGTGTCGGCTTGTCGACTTCGTTCGGTGTAACCAGCACGACGCCGGGCAAAGGGTTTTCCGGCAGCTCGCGCAGGGCTTCGCCCAGCCCGGACTGCTGCTGGAACTCTTCCAGCGCCTGATCACGGCCGACATATTCGGCATCAGCAACGCCGGGCATGCCTTTGATCTGCTCACGCAATGACTCGCCCTGCGCCGGGCTGGCGTCGAGTTGCAGATACAGCGAAATCTGCGCCGCACGCTGCCAGGAACCGCCGAGTCGCTCAACATTGTTGAGCAACAGCGAAAGGCCCATCGGCAGACTCAACGCCACCGCCATCACCATGCAGGTGAAAAAGCTGCCAATCGGCTGTTTGCCGAGACGGCGCAGGCTGTCAAGCAAGCTGGCGCGATGGCTTTCGATCCAGGCGCGAAACAGCGTCGCGAAGTCCGGGCCGTCGTCATCGTCGTGCTTTTTCTTCTTCTGCGGTTGCGGGTCGGCGGCCTTCGGGGCCACGCGTTCGGAAACCTTCGGACTGCGTGTCGCACTCATACCCCGGCCTCCCCGTCGCCGATCAAGCGGCCGCGTTGCAGGGTCAGCATGCGATGACGCATGCGTGCGATGAGTGCCAGGTCGTGACTGGCGATCAGCACGCTGGTGCCCAGACGGTTGATGTCTTCGAACACGCCCATGATTTCGGCGGCCAGGCGCGGGTCGAGGTTACCGGTCGGTTCGTCCGCCAGCAGCAAGGCCGGGCGGTGAACGATGGCGCGGGCAATACCTACACGCTGCTGCTGCCCGGTCGATAGATCGCCGGGGTACAGATCGGTTTTGTCCGACAGCGCCACGCGTTCCAGCGCCGAATCGACACGCTTGGCGATTTCGGCCTTGGACAGGCCCAGGATCTGCAGCGGCAACGCGACGTTGTTGAACACCGTACGATCGAACAGCAACTGGTGATTCTGGAAAACCACGCCGATCTGCCGGCGCAGAAACGGAATCTGCGCGTTGCTGATGGTGCTCAGGTCTTGCCCGGCGAGCAGCAGTTTGCCGCTGGTCGGCCGCTCCATCGCCAGCAACAGGCGCAACAAGGTGGATTTACCGGCACCTGAGTGGCCAGTGACAAACAAGAATTCGC
Organism: Pseudomonas fluorescens; assembly: GCF_900636825.1. NCBI lineage: Bacteria > Pseudomonadati > Pseudomonadota > Gammaproteobacteria > Pseudomonadales > Pseudomonadaceae > Pseudomonas > Pseudomonas fluorescens. Next base: position 5,629,244 of record NZ_LR134318.1, read on the forward strand.
CACGACGGACTCGAAAGCTCAGCTCATGCAAGCCGACGTGACCGTTCGGGTAGCGTTTACCGACCTGTTCGAAACGAATCATGAACGCTCCCGCTCGGCAAACAATGCCTGGACAAAGGGCTCGGCTTCAAAGGTACGCAAATCGTCGATGCCTTCGCCGACGCCGATGTAACGGATCGGCAGACCGAACTGTTTGGCCAGGGCGAAAATCACCCCACCCTTGGCGGTGCCGTCGAGTTTGGTCAGCGCCAGGCCGGTCAGTTCGACGGTCTGGTTGAATTGCTTGGCCTGATTGATGGCGTTCTGGCCAGTGCCGGCATCAAGCACCAGCAGCACTTCGTGCGGAGCATCGGCGTCGAGCTTGCCGATCACCCGGCGAACCTTTTTCAGCTCTTCCATCAGGTTATCTTTGGTGTGCAGACGCCCGGCGGTGTCGGCGATCAGCACGTCGATGCCGCGCGCCTTGGCAGCCTGCACCGCATCGAAGATTACCGAAGCGGAGTCGGCGCCGGTGTGCTGAGCGATCACTGGAATCTTGTTGCGCTCGCCCCACACTTGCAACTGCTCGACCGCAGCGGCGCGGAAGGTGTCACCGGCGGCGAGCATGACTTTCTTGCCTTCCAGTTGCAGCTTCTTCGCCAGTTTGCCGATGGTGGTGGTTTTGCCGGCACCGTTGACGCCGACCACCAGAATCACGAAAGGCTTGTTCTGCGAGGCGATTTTCAGTGGCTGCTCGACTGGCTTGAGCATCGCGGCCAGTTCGGCTTGCAGGGATTTGTACAGCGCGTCGGCGTCGGCCAGCTCTTTGCGGGCGACCTTCTGAGTCAGGCGCTGAATGATCTGCGTAGTGGCTTCGACCCCAACGTCGGCGGTGAGCAGACGGGTTTCGAGGTCATCGAGCAGGTCGTCGTCGATGGTCTTGCGGCCGAGGAACAGACTGGCCATGCCTTCGCCGATGCTGGCGCTGGTCTTGGACAAGCCTTGCTTGAGGCGGGCGAAGAAACCAGCCTTGGATTCTTCGGTGCGCGGCGCTTCGGCAGGCGCTTCGACCACGGGCTGCAAAGACGTTTCAATCGGCAAGACTGGCGCTGCGACTGGCGCAACTGGCGCAGTGGCCACGGGCGCAGATTCAGGCTGTTGAATAATTGGGGCAACCGGATCTGGAACAACCGGCGCGGGCTCGACAACTGGTTCGCATACCGGCGCCGCAGCAACCTCTTCAACAGGCGCGGGAATCACCGGCGTCACATGCGGCGCCGCCTCTTCGACCAGAGCCACCGGTTCTTCCGCCACCGGCAAGGTCAGCCACGGCTCGGCCGCGGGCGTCAGCGGCAGATCCGCCGCCACTGACGCTTCGGGCTCGGCTTGGACCTCCGGCTGCAACACCGGCTCGGCAATCGGCAGCACGATCGGTGCTGGCTCTTCTTCTGTTACCGGGACAGGCGCCGGGGTCGGCTCAGGAATCGCGGGCGGCTGTTCGACGACGGGTTCCTGCGGTTTCTTCCGCAGCCATCCGAACAGGCTTTTCTTCTCGCCAGCCGCAGCTGGGCTCTTCTTGTCGTCGTTGGAACCAAACATGGAGGACGGCTATCTCACGGTAGCGACGCGCCAACAGGGCGCCCCGGCAAATAAATATTCGATGCAGAACAGACTGTGTTTCATCCAGCTTGTTCACGCGCAACATTTTGTCGAGGCACCGAAGGCACCTCAATCGTCAATTCACACGAAGGACTGGAGCGGCATCGTCGGCGAAAACGCACAGTTCAGGTGAAAAACCGCTGCCATCCGCGACAAACTCATACAGCCTAACCGGATATCGAAACCTGATAGGCGTGGCCGCCAGTAAAACGGATCAGTATCCTAGCACCCTCTCGCCCGCCGACGCTAAGACCAAGCGGGCAGCCCAACAGGTTAAAAAACGAATGAATGCTCTAGCCCGCCGCGCTGCAGGCCTGCTGTTCAGCACAGTCTGTCTGCCTCTCTCGGCCCTGGCGGCCGACCCGCAACCGACTCATGAATTTACCCTCGATAACGGCCTGAAGGTCGTCGTGCGCGAAGACCATCGTGCGCCGGTGGTGGTGTCGCAGGTCTGGTACAAGGTCGGCTCCAGCTACGAAACCCCGGGCCAGACCGGTTTGTCCCACGCGCTTGAGCACATGATGTTCAAGGGCAGCGAAAAAGTCGGCCCCGGCGAAGCCTCGCTGATCCTGCGCGATCTCGGCGCTGAAGAGAACGCCTTCACCAGCGACGATTTCACCGCTTATTACCAGGTGCTGGCCCGCGATCGGCTGGGCGTAGCCTTTGAACTGGAAGCCGACCGCATGGCCAACCTGCGCCTGCCGGCCGACGAGTTCGCCAAGGAAATCGAAGTCATCAAGGAAGAACGCCGCTTGCGCACTGATGACAAGCCGATGTCCAAAGCTTTCGAGCGCTACAAAGCCATGGCTTACCCGGCCAGCGGTTATCACACGCCGACCATCGGCTGGATGGCTGACCTGGAGCGCATGAAGGTCGAAGAACTGCGCCATTGGTACCAATCCTGGTACGCGCCGAACAACGCCACACTGGTCGTGGTCGGCGACGTGACTCCGGACGAAGTGAAAACCCTCGCCCAGCGCTACTTCGGCCCGGTTGCCAAACGCGAAGTGCCTGCAGCGAAACAGCCGCTGGAACTGGCGGAGCCCGGCGAGCGCCAGATCACCCTGCACGTGCAAACCCAGTTGCCCAGCCTGATGCTCGGCTTCAACGTGCCGAGCATTGCCACCGCTGAAGACAAGCGCTCGGTCAACGCCCTGCGCCTGATCTCCGCGCTGCTCGATGGCGGCTACAGCGGACGCATCCCGACGCAATTGGAACGCGGCGAAGAGCTGGTCTCCGGTGGCTCCTCGAACTACGACGCCTACACCCGTGGCGACAGCCTGTTCACTTTGTCGGCAACCCCGAACACCCAGAAGAAAAAGACCATGGCGCAAGCCGAGGCCGGTCTGTGGAAACTGCTGGAGCAGTTGAAAACCACCGCACCGTCCGCCGAAGAGCTGGAGCGCGTGCGTGCGCAAGTGATCGCCGGACTGGTCTACGAACGCGATTCGATCACCAGCCAGGCCACCGCCATCGGCCAACTGGAAACCGTCGGTCTGTCATGGAAACTGATGGACACCGAACTCGCCGATCTGGAAAGCGTGACTCCGCAAGACATCCAGAACGCCGCGAAGAAGTATTTCACCCGCGAACGTCTCAGCGTCGCCCACGTTCTGCCACTGGAGACGACTCATGAGTGAGCGCAAAACCCCACGTCTGATGCTGCTCGGTCTGGTCGCGATAGCGGTCATCGGCTCGGCGGCGATGTATCTGTCGCCTGGAGCTGACAGCCACGCCAGCGAAGCACTGGATAACGCCAAAACCAGTCAGAAACTGCAATCGCTGGCCGAACTCGACGGCAAGGCCCCGGCCAGCCGCAAGCTCGATGTGCAGACCTGGAACACCGCTGAAGGCGCCAAAGTGCTGTTCGTCGAAGCCCATGAGCTGCCGATGTTCGACATGCGCCTGATTTTTGCCGCTGGCAGCAGCCAGGACGGCAACGCGCCCGGCCTCGCGGTGCTGACCAACGCCATGCTTAACGAAGGCGTCGCGGGCAAGGACGTCGGCGCCATCGCTCAAGGTTTTGAAGGCCTCGGTGCGGATTTCGGGAACGGAGCCTTCAAGGACATGGCGCTGGCCTCGCTGCGCAGTCTCAGTGCCGCCGACAAGCGCGAACCGGCGCTGAAGCTGTTCGCGGAAGTGGTCGGCAAACCGACATTCCCTGCCGACTCCTTCGCGCGCATCAAGAACCAGATGCTCGCCGGTTTCGAATACCAGAAACAGAACCCCGGCAAACTCGCCAGTCTCGAACTGATGAAGCGCCTGTACGGCGAGCACCCGTACGGGCACTCGAGCGATGGCAATCCGCAGAGCGTGCCGAAGATCACTCAGGCGCAATTGCGTGACTTCCACGCCAAGGCTTATGCGGCCGGCAACGTGGTGATCGCGCTGGTCGGTGACTTGTCCCGCGCCGAAGCCGAGGCGATCGCCCACCAAGCCTCCTCTGCCCTGCCGAAAGGCCCGGAACTGGCGAAAATCGCCGCACCGCAGGAACCGAAAGCCAGCGTCAACCACATCGAGTTTCCGTCCAAGCAGACCAACCTGATGCTCGCGCAACTCGGCATCGACCGTGACGATCCGGATTATGCGGCGCTGTCGATGGGCAACCAGATTCTCGGTGGCGGCGGTTTCGGTACGCGTCTGATGAGCGAAGTGCGCGAGAAGCGCGGCCTGACCTATGGCGTGTATTCGGCGTTCAGCCCGATGCAGGCGCGTGGCCCGTTCATGATCAACCTGCAGACCCGCGCCGAGATGAGCGAAGGCACCCTGAAACTGGTGCAGGACGTACTCGCCGACTATCTGAAAACCGGCCCGACGCAGAAAGAACTCGATGACGCCAAACGTGAACTCGCCGGCAGCTTCCCGCTGTCCACAGCGAGCAATGCCGATATCGTCGGCCAACTCGGCGCGATGGGCTTCTATAATCTGCCGCTGAGCTATCTGGACGACTTCATGCGTCAGTCGCAAAGCCTGACCGTGGAACAAGTCCGCGACGCCCTGAACAAACACCTGAGCACGGAGAAAATGGTCATCGTCACCGCTGGCCCGACCGTGGCGCAAAAGCCGTTACCGGCCCCATCTGATAAACCTGCCGAGCAACCGCTCGGGGTTCCGGAGCATTAATGGCAACTCGATCCCCTAAAAAGCCTGCGCATAACGTCCACAACGGTGTGAACCAGTTGCGCATCATTGGCGGCCAATGGCGCAGCCGCAAGCTGAGCTTCCCCGACGCGCCGGGCCTGCGCCCTACGCCGGATCGCGTTCGCGAAACCCTGTTCAACTGGCTGGCACCTTACGTCGAAGGCGCCAAGGTGCTCGACCCGTTTGCCGGCAGCGGCGCGCTGTTTCTCGAAGCGCTGTCCCGTGGCGCGGCCATGGGCCAGGCGCTGGATGCGAGCAACATCGCGGTGTCCAGCCTGAAAGAACACCTCGGTACCCTGCGCTGCACCAATGGTCAGGTGCAAACCGCTGACGCCTTGCGCTACCTGGAAACCCAGACCGCGACCCCGTTTGACCTGGTCTTCCTTGACCCGCCGTTCAACCAGAATTTGCTGCCCGCCGTGTGCTCGTTGCTGGAAGAACGTCAGTGGCTGGCGGCGGATTCGTGGATCTACACTGAAAGTGAAACCGCGCCGTCAACGCTGGGCCTGCCGGGCAACTGGCGCCTGCACCGCGAGCAGAAATCCGGCCGGGTCTATTACGCGTTGTGGCAGCGCATGGCAGAAATCGCCGGTTAACCCAAGGCGAGCAAAAAACTGTGGCGAGGGAGCTTGCTCCGCTGGGCTGCGCAGCAGTCTTAAAAAGGGCCGCTCCGCGCCCCGTCGCGAGCAATCTCCCTCGCCACAATGAGCTTCTGGCTCTGGAAATTGACTAACAGCTTTGTGGGCCACATCACATCGCTGCATCGAGAACCATCGTGTCCGCCTCTTCAGAACACTTCATTCCCGCCCTCGGCCTCGGCAATCCTCACCTGCAAACCTTGTGGGGCCCGCTGTGGCGCAAGACCGTGCATATCGAGCGTGAGCGCGAGCGCTTGTGGCTCGAGGATGGTGACTTTCTCGACCTCGACTGGCACGGTCCGCACAGCGCCGACGCGCCGCTGGTGCTGGTGTTGCACGGGCTGACCGGTTCTTCCAACTCGCCCTATGTGGCGGGCATTCAAAAGGCCTTGGCCGATCAGCGCTGGGCCAGCGTTGCGCTGAACTGGCGTGGCTGTTCCGGCGAGCCCAACCTGTTGCCGCGCAGCTACCATTCCGGCGCCAGCGAAGACCTCGCCGAAGCCATCCAGCACCTGCGCGCGAAACGCCCGCTGGCGCCGCTGTATGCGGTGGGCTATTCACTGGGCGGTAATGTGCTGCTCAAGCACTTGGGCGAAACCGGCAGCGCCAGCGGCGTGCTCGGCGCAGTCGCGGTGTCGGTGCCGTTCCGCCTCGATCAGTGCGCCGACCGGATCGGTCAAGGATTCTCGCGGGTTTATCAGGCGCACTTCATGCGCGAGATGCTCGCCTACATCAAGAACAAGCAACGGCAATTTCAACATGACGGGCGTGAAGATGGGCTGGCGAAACTGGCAGCGCTGGGTTCGCTGGAGAACATGCGCACGTTCTGGGATTTCGATGGCCGAGTAACCGCGCCGTTGCACGGTTTCAACGACGCCGAGGATTACTACCGGCGCGCTTCGAGCCGCTATTTCCTCGGCGAGATCCGCACGCCGACCCTGATCATTCAGGCCGCAGACGATCCGTTCGTGTTTCCCCACAGCCTGCCGTCAGCCGACGAGCTATCAGCCTGCACGCAGTTCGAATTGCAGGCACGGGGCGGTCATGTCGGTTTCGTTGATGGCTCGGTGCGTCGACCGGGTTATTACCTGGAGCGACGGATTCCGCAGTGGTTGCGAACACGATCCGCGTAGGAGCGAGCCGGCTCGCGATGGCGTCCTGTCAGTCGCTTCATCTTTAACTGACACACCGCTATCGCGAGCAGGCTCACTCCTACAAAGGTTCGCGCTGATTATTGGCCGGTGGCAACGCCGCGCGAAGGCTCGTTGATCCACTCACTCCAGGAGCCGGCATACAGCGAACCCAGCGGATAGCCGGCCAGACACAGGGCGAACAGGTTATGACACGCGGTCACTCCCGAGCCGCAGTAGGCAACCAGGTCTGACGGCGAGCGCTGACCCAATTGCGCGGCAAACCGCTGCTTCAGCTGCTCAGCCGGCAAGAAACGCCCATCACTGCCAAGGTTGTCGGTGAACGCCGCGCACTGCGCACCGGGAATATGCCCCGCCACCGGATCGATCGGCTCAACCTCGCCTTTGAACCGCGGCAAGGCGCGGGCATCGAGCAGGGTCAGCGTCGGCTGGCCGAGGCGCTGCTGCAATTGCTCGGCGCTGAGCAACAGTTTCATGTCCGGCTGACCGCTGAAATTGCCCGGCGTTACGCTCGGTGCATCCAGGCTCAGCGGCAACCCCGCCGCATGCCAGGCCTTTAGCCCGCCATCGAGAATGAACACGCCCTCACGCTTGCCCAGCCACGCCAGCAGCCACCACGCCCGCGCCGCAAAGGCACCCGGGCCGTCGTCATACAAAACCACGTCACTGTCATCGTTGATACCCCAAGCCTGCAGCCGTTCCACCAGCGTCCCCGGCTCGGGCAGTGGATGCCGACCGGTTACACCTTTGATCACCGCGCCACTGAGGTCACGCTCCAGGTCAGCGAAACTCGCCCCGGCAATGTGCCCTTCGGCATAGCTGCGCTGCCCATAATCCGGATCTTCGAGGGCAAAACGACAATCGAGAATCACCAGCCCCGGCTCGTCCTTTCGGGCATCCAGCGCGTGCGGGCTGATCAATTGCGCAATCGGCATAACGGGCTCCTGTGGGATATCGACGGTACGGGTTACTTCACATCTTCGAGGGCCTGGGCCAGCGGAACGTAAAACTCGTCAAACAATGCGTTGACCTGCTCCCGCGCCTCATCAGTGACGAAACCGGCTTCCAGCACCAGCACCTGATACACCCCACGTTTAACAGCTTGTTCGCTGAGATGGTTGGAGTTTTCACGGGTGGTACACAGAAAGCGTACCCACGAGGTGAGGATGATCCAGGCATTGAGCGTCAGCGACTCGATCTGCACGCGATCCATTTTCAGTATCCCCGCAGCGACGAAGCCTTCATAAATCGCCGCGCCCTGAATCACGCAACGCTGAGAGAAGCGCCGATAGCGCGCGGCCAGTTCCGGATCACTGTCGAGCAGATGTTCGAGATCGCGATGCAGAAAGCGGTAGCGCCACATCGCCGACAACAGCTCCTTCAAATAGAAACGTTTGTCTTCAACTGTCGCGGCACGCCCCTGCGGTGGACGCAAAAAGCTGTCCACCAAGGCTTCGTACTCACTGAACAACACAGCGATGATCGCCTGCTTGTTGGGGAAGTGGTAGTACAGATTGCCCGGAGAAATCTCCATGTGGGCGGCGATGTGATTGGTGCTGATGCTGCGCTCGCCCTGCTGATTGAACAGTTCGAGGCTGTTCTGCACGATGCGCTCGCTGGTTTTTATTCGTGGGGCCATGGCTTGAGCTTTAATTCAGAGTGCGGTGACAGGCATCTTACGACCTAACCGGAAATGGATAAAACACTGCTGTGCACGGAAGTCATTTGACTTTCTAGAGCATAGACTCTAAAAAGTTCATCACTATAATAAATCCGGAGCCTACGATGACTGCCGATATCGCCTACCTGCAAACCCTGCAACAGCCACTGCAAGAGCTTGAGCGTTTGCTGGCGGCGCAACGGGCTGCGTACGCCGCCAACCCGATGCCACCGGCAGCCCAGCGTCAGCAATGGCTGAAAGTTTTGCGCGAGTTATTGAGCAGTGAGCGTCAGGCATTGATCGAGGCGATCAGCGCGGATTTCAGCAACCGCAGCGCCGATGAAACTCTGCTCGCCGAATTGCTGCCCAGCCTGCATGGCATCCATTACGCCAGTCGCCATCTCAAAGGCTGGATGAAGCCTTCGCGGCGCAAAGTCGGTGTGGCATTCCAGCCCGCGGCGGCGAAAGTGGTGTATCAGCCGCTGGGCGTGGTCGGCGTCATCGTGCCGTGGAATTACCCGCTGTATCTGGCCATCGGGCCGTTGGTCGGCGCACTCGCGGCGGGCAATCGGGTGATGCTCAAACTCAGCGAATCGACCCCCGCCACCGGGCTGCTTCTCAAGGCACTGCTGGCGCGAATCTTTCCCGAAGATCTGGTGTGCGTGGTACTCGGCGAGGCCGATGTCGGCGTGGCGTTCTCCCGCCTGCCTTTCGATCATCTGCTGTTCACCGGCTCCACCAGCGTCGGCAAACTGGTCATGCGCGCAGCGGCGGAGAATCTCACGCCGGTGACTCTGGAACTCGGCGGCAAGTCGCCTGCCATTGTCTCGAAAGACGTGCCGCTGAAGGACGCCGCCGAGCGCATCGCCTTCGGTAAAACCCTGAATGCCGGGCAAACCTGTGTCGCCCCCGATTACGTGCTGGTGCCGGAAGACCGCGTCGGCGCTTTCGTCGATGCCTATCGTCTGGCCGTGCAGGGATTTTATCCGAACCTCGCCGATAACCCGGATTACACCGCAATCATCAACGATCGCCAATTGGCGCGACTCAACGGTTATGTCAGTGACGCGACGAGCAAGGGCGCGCTGCTGATCCCGCTGTTCGAACAAGGCCAGGGTCGTCGCATGCCACACAGCGTGCTGCTCAATGTCAGCGATGAAATGGCCGTGATGCAGGACGAGATCTTCGGCCCGCTGTTGCCGATCGTGCCGTATCGCGATCTGGAGCAGGCATTTGCCTACATCAATCAGCGGCCACGTCCTCTGGCTCTTTACTACTTTGGCTACGACAAACGGGAACAAAATCGCGTGCTGCATGAAACCCACTCTGGTGGCGTGTGCTTGAACGACACGTTGCTGCACGTCGCCCAGGACGATATGCCATTCGGTGGCATCGGCCCGTCAGGCATGGGGCATTACCACGGTCATGAAGGCTTCCTGACTTTCAGCAAAGCCAAAGGCGTATTGATTAAACAGCGCTTCAATGCGGCCCGGTTGATTTACCCGCCTTACGGCACCGCCATTCAAAAGCTGATTCAGAAGTTGTTCATTCGTTAAACGTTTATCACTGCCGGGTAATAACAACAATGCACCCAAGCCTGACTGAAACACCCGCCCTCTCGCGCCGTGGCCTGCTGAAATTCAGCCTCGGTGCCACGGCGTTCCTCGCCACTGCCGGCCTCGGCGCCAGCCTCAGCGGTTGCTCTTCCGACGTTGCATCCGATGGCTTCATTGTCCTGCGCGACGGCGATCTGCTGTTTTTGCGCGCGCTGATTCCGGTGATGCTGGACGGCGCAGTGGCCGCCGAGAAAATGCCCGCCGCGGTCGATGGCACGCTCAGATCGCTGGACTACAGCCTCGATCATGTATCCCCGGAAATGCTCAAACTCACTCGCCAACTGTTCGATGTGCTGGGCATGGCCGTGACGCGCGGGCCACTCACCGGGATCTGGGGCAGCTGGGAAAACGCCAGCCCCGAGGCGATGCGCCACTTCCTTGAACGCTGGGAGAACAGCTCGCTGAGTTTGTTGCGCATGGGGCATAGCTCGTTGCAGCAGATGGTGCTGATGGCTTGGTACAGCCGCGTCGAATCCTGGACGCACTGCGGATATCCCGGGGCCCCGAAGGTCTGAGACCGCTTCGCGCCTTTCGCGAGCAGGCTCGGTCCCACATTGGAATTCTTTTCAAATGTGGGACCGAGCCTGCCCGCTAAGAGGCCTGCAAGAACAACAAAAACAAGAGAACCTGATCAATGCCCGTACCCGACCCTTTCCGTGAAGGCCTCGCCCGAGGCTGGAAAACCTACAACGGCGCACAGCTGGCTGACGACCTCACACTCGAAGCCGACGTGGCCATCATTGGCAGCGGCGCCGGTGGCGGGACCACGGCAGAGATCCTCAGCGCCGCCGGCTATAACGTGTTGCTGATCGAAGAAGGTCCGCTGAAAACCAGTTCCGATTTCAAAATGCTCGAAGCCCAGGCGTATAGCAGCCTCTATCAGGAAGGCATCGGGCGGATGAGCAAGGACGGCGCGATCACCATCCTCCAGGGCCGTGCGGTCGGTGGCACCACGTTGATCAACTGGACATCCAGCTTCCGCACGCCGGAACCGACGCTCGAACATTGGGCCAGAGAACACAACGTCAAGGGCCACAGCCCGGCAGACATGGCGCCGTGGTTCGAAAAAATGGAGCAGCGCCTTGGCGTCGCTCCATGGCTGGTACCGCCCAATGCCAATAACGACGTGATTCGCAAAGGCTGCGAACAACTCGGCTACAGCTGGCACGTGATCCCACGCAACGTGCGCGGTTGCTGGAACCTCGGCTACTGCGGCATGGGTTGCCCGACCAACGCCAAGCAATCGATGCTGGTCACCACCATTCCCGCGACCCTGGAGAAAGGCGGCGCGCTGCTGTATCTGGCCCGTGCGCAAAAGCTGCTGATCAACGGTGACAAGGTCACAGGCGTGCAATGCGTGGCGATGGACGAACGCTGCGTCGCGCCGACCGGGCGCACCATCACCGTCCAGGCACGGCATTACGTGCTGGCCGGCGGCGGGATCAACAGCCCGGCGCTGTTGCTGCGCTCTGACGCACCCGACCCGCATGAACGGCTGGGCAAACGGACTTTTCTACACCCGGTGAACATGTCCGCCGCGCGCTTCGATGATGTGGTCAATCCGTTTTACGGCGCGCCGCAATCCATCTATTCCGACCATTTCCAGTGGAAGGACGGCGTCACCGGGCCGATGGCGTTCAAACTCGAGGTGCCGCCGCTGCATCCGGCGTTGGCAGCCACCTTACTCGGCGGCTTTGGCCAGGAAAGCGCACAGCACATGAACGATCTGCCGCACACCCATGCGATGCTCGCGCTGCTGCGTGACGGTTTTCATCCGGACAGTGTCGGCGGCTCGGTCGAATTGCGCGGCGACGGCTCAGCCGTTCTCGATTACCAGGTTTCGCCCTACGCTTGGGAAGGCCTGCGCCGGGCGTTTCAGGTAATGGCCGAGATTCAGTTCGCCGGCGGCGCCAAATCCGTGATGCCGATGCATGCCGACGCTCACTACGTAAAAACCCTGGCTGAAGCACGCACGCTCATCGATGGCCTGAGCCTTGAGTTGTATCGCACGCGGCTCGGCAGCGCTCACGTCATGGGCGGCTGCACCATGGGCGAAGACGCGCAATACGCCGTCACCGATAGCCTCGGCCGTCATCATCAGCTGCGCAATCTGTCGATTCACGACGGCTCGCTGTTCCCCACCAGCATCGGCGCCAACCCGCAGTTATCGGTGTACGGCCTGACCGCGCAACTGGCGACCGCGCTCGCCGACCGGCTGAAAAACCCATGAAAAAACAGAATATTCCTATCGTCTATAGTGCTCTCTTACCCAACAGCCGACTTGGCCGACCGGGGCGGCTGCGATACCATCCGATTCCCCAACGGACTCCCGCCAGGACGACGCGATGAACCGAGTGTTGTACCCAGGTACCTTCGACCCTATTACCAAGGGCCATGGCGATCTGGTCGAACGCGCCTCGCGCCTGTTCGATCACGTGATCATTGCAGTCGCCGCCAGCCCGAAAAAGAACCCGCTGTTCCCGCTGGAACAACGGGTCGAACTGGCTCGCGAGGTCACCCGTCATCTGCCGAACGTGGAAGTGGTCGGCTTTTCGACGCTGCTCGCACATTTCGCCAAAGAGCAGAACGCCAATGTGTTCCTGCGTGGTTTGCGCGCGGTGTCGGACTTCGAATATGAATTCCAGCTGGCCAACATGAACCGTCAGTTGGCACCGGATGTCGAGAGCCTGTTTCTCACGCCATCGGAGCGTTATTCGTTCATTTCTTCGACGCTGGTGCGGGAAATTGCCGCGCTGGGGGGTGACATCAGCAAGTTCGTCCACCCCGCCGTGGCCGAAGCACTGACCCAGCGCTTCAAAAAGTAGGAGCTGCCCAAGGCTCGGCTGCGATCAGACGATCTGTTCGTTTCGATCGCGGTTGTCAGTGCCCTTGATCGCCGCCGCGTGCACTGCGCTCGCCAATACGGCACAATTGCGCGCATTGATTTATAGCGCCCGGGCCTGCCGCCCCGGCTGGAGTTAGCATGTCCCTGATCATCACCGACGATTGCATCAACTGCGACGTCTGCGAACCCGAGTGCCCGAACGCCGCCATCTCGCAAGGCGAAGAGATTTACGTAATCGACCCGAACCTGTGCACTCAGTGTGTCGGCCATTACGACGAACCGCAGTGCCAGCAGGTCTGCCCGGTGGATTGCATTCCGCTGGACGAAGCGCACCCGGAAACTGAAGAACAGTTGATGGAAAAGTACCGCAAGATCACTGGCAAGGCCTGAGTTCTTCAGCGTCTGTTCCGACGTCATCGCGGGCAAGCCCGCTCCCACAGGGTTCTGATTTGTGTGAACAACAAAATCCTTGTGGGAGCGGGCTTGCCCGCGATGACGATATCAGCCAGATCGCTGATGCCTGATCAGCTCACTCGCGCTGCTCGAACCCCTCCCCGATACAGCCCAGACACCGCACAAACGCGGCCCTCGCCGGATCAACCACCAGCGCCTGCCCCGCATCGCCTACCCCACCACCCAGTGCGGTGAATGGCAGCGAAACCACGAACGCCCCCGCACCGATCACTGTCGCCACGACCAGCAAGGGGCGGGCAATCAGCAAGTCGCCGAGCATGGCGTACGCTGGAGGGTTCTGGATGGTGTAACGCGGATCGCCGCTGCCGCTTTCCGAGGCCTGCACGGCCAGACTGGAACACAGCAGCAGCGTGACGAAGATGACTCGCAGGACTTGCATGGCACGATCCTTTGGGCTGAACAGTGAGACAACTCACTATAGACCGTAGGACTTTTTCAGCTTTGCCCCCTTATTTCTGGCAGCGTGGACAGAAGACGCTGGCCCGCTGACCGAGCTTCACTTCCCGCAACCCGGTGCCACACACCTTGCAGTGCTGGCCGCCACGCCCGTAGACAAACAGTTCCTGCTGAAAATACCCAGGCTGCCCATCACCGCCGATGAAGTCACGCAACGTGGTGCCGCCGCGCTCGATGGCAGCAGCCAGGATGCGCTTGATCTCGATCGCCAGCTTCAGATAACGCCCTCTGGAAATGCCGCCAGCCTCGCGACGCGGGTCAATCCCGGCGGCGAACAGCGCTTCCGTCGCGTAGATATTGCCGACACCCACCACTACGGCGTTGTCCATGATGAACGGTTTGACCGCCATCGAACGCCCGCGTGACAGCTTGAACAATCTTTCGCCATCGAACAGATCGGTCAAAGGCTCGGGCCCGAGGCGAATCAGCAGCTCATGATTGAGTGGGTCGCTGCTCCACAACATCGCACCGAAACGTCGCGGGTCGGTGTAGCGCAGGGCCAGGCCCGATTCCAGTTCGATGTCGACATGCTCATGTTTCAACGCTGGCAAACCCGCCTCAACCAGACGCAAGTTGCCTGACATGCCCAAATGGCTGATCAATGTGCCCGCTTCGGCGTTGATCAACAGGTATTTGGCACGGCGCTCGACCAGCACGATGCGCTGCCCGGAAAGGCGCACATCGAGGTCATCGGGAATCGGCCAGCGCAACCGCCGGTCACGCACAATGACCCGGCTGACGCGCTGGCCCTCCAGATGCGGCGCAATACCGCGGCGAGTGGTTTCGACTTCCGGCAATTCAGGCATGGCGTCCTCGGATCAATGCGCGCCGAGGTCGCGGATCGTTTGTTTAAGGGTTTCGAAATCGTAATCCGACAAACCGACATAATCGAGGATCAGCGGACCGATGCTGTTCCACTCGTAGTCTTCGGTCTGGTTGCCCAGCACGCGATAGGAGGCGCAGATGTGCTCGGCCATCTTCAGAATGGCGAGGAGGTTTTTCAACTGACTGTTTTTCGACGATTCGTCGCTGAAAATTGCCAGCGCGTTGTGGTGATTGGCAATCGCCGCGCTGACGTGTTCCGGCAAACGCCACGACTTGGCCGTGTAATAACCGACCACCGCATGATTGGTGTTGAACTCACGGTTCTCGGTGTCTACCACACGGCATTCCGGGCTGGCGTTGGCGTACGCCTGCTCCAGCACCGTCATGTAATTGGGGAAACGTTGCAGCATCAACGGCACGCCGCAATCGTGGAACAAGCCCAAGGCATACGCCTCGTCACCCGCTTGCGTGCCCACGCGCTTGGCCAGAGTCAGACACGTCATCGCTACATCCTGAGCGGTATCCCAGAAGCGGTTGAGCGTGACGATCGTGTCGTCGTTCATCTCGCCCTTGATCGACTGTGCGTTGATCAGGTTGATGATCGAACGACTGCCCAGCAGGTTCACCGCACGCTGAATCGAGGTGATCTTGTTGCTCAAACCGTAATAAGGCGAGTTGACGATTTTCAGCAGCGAACCGGAAAGGCCGGGATCCTGGGCGATCAATTTGGCGATCACCTCCAGGTCCGGGTCGGGCATGTACTGCTCCATTTGCAGATCCACCATGATCTGCGGTTGCGCCGGCACGCTGATGCCTTGCAGCGATTGTTGAATCTGTTCGGTGGTCAGCTCTTGGGACATAAGTACACACTCTGGGACAGGCGGCGATTCTAACCGCTGAAGCGGGACGACGACACACCGACGGGCACATCGCCGGAACTTTCATCCGCGCGCAGGCTTCGGACTCTGTAGGGCGCACTGGACCGTCACGGTCTGGTGCGAAGGCAAAATCTCCACAGACTCAGGAGCTTACCAATGGCAACTTCCCTCAATGGCAAACGCGTCGCTATTTTGGTTACAGATGGTTTCGAGCAGGTCGAACTGACCGGCCCGAAGGATGCCCTGGAACAAGCCGGGGTGCAGGTCGATATTCTTTCCGCCGAGGCCGGCACGGTCAAAGGCTGGAACCATGACAAACCGGCGGACGATTTTCCCGTCGCCAATACCTTTCAGGGCGTCAGCGTCGATCAATACGATGCCGTGGTGCTGCCGGGCGGCGTGCAGAATTCGGACACCATTCGCATTGATCAGGACGCTCAGCATCTGGTCAAAACCGCTGCCTCGGCGGGCAAGCCGATCGCCGTGATCTGCCATGGCAGCTGGTTGCTGATTTCTGCCGGACTGGTCAATGGCAAGACCATGACCAGCTATAAAACGCTCAAGGACGATCTGGTCAACGCCGGTGTGAACTGGGTCGATCAGGAAGTGGTCAAGGATGGCAACCTGATCAGCAGTCGCCAACCGGATGATGTGCCGGCGTTCAGTCAGGCCCTGATTGATGCACTGGCTGCGTAGGATCTGAAATCGCTTTCGCGAGCAGGCTCGCTCCCACATTGAAAGGCATTCCGAATGTGGGAGCGAGCCTGCTCGCGAAGGGCCATCCGCTTTTCATCGCACGCCAGACCGGAGCATGCCTCAACACGGTATACTCCCGCTCTTTTTTCCGGAGCGACGTCATGTCCCTGCCTAGCTTGCGCCTCAAAGTCAACGCCGACCGTCGCCTGCGCGCCGGCCACCTGTGGGTCTATAGCAACGAAATCGATGTCGCCACCACACCTTTGCACGGTTTCAAGGCTGGTGATCAAGCGGTTCTCGAAGCTGCCGGCGGCAAGCCGCTGGGCATCGTCGCGATGAGCCCGAACAATCTGATCTGCGCCCGTCTGGTGTCGCGCGACATCAAGCTGCCGCTGGACAAATCCCTGCTGGTGCATCGTCTGAATGTCGCGTTGTCGCTGCGCGAGCGCCTGTTCGACAAGCCGTTCTATCGTCTGGTCTACGGTGATTCCGATTTGCTGCCGGGCCTGGTGGTTGACCGTTTCGGTGACATTCTCGTAGTGCAAATCGCCTCGGCGACCATGGAAGCGCACAAAGACGACGTGATCGCCGCGCTGACCCAAGTGCTCAAGCCAAGCGGCATTCTGTTCAAGAATGACTCGGCCGCGCGCGACGCCGAAGGCCTCAATCGTTACGTCGAAACCGTATTCGGCCTGGTGCCGGAGTGGGTTGCGCTGGAAGAGAACGGCGTGAAGTTTGAAGCCCCGGTCATCCAGGGCCAGAAAACCGGCTGGTTCTACGATCACCGCATGAACCGCGCGCGCTTGGCGCCATACGCCAAGGGCAAGCGCGTGCTCGACCTCTATAGCTACATCGGTGGCTGGGGCGTGCAGGCTGCCGCATTTGGCGCCAGCGAAGTGTTCTGCGTCGATGCCTCGGCATTCGCCCTCGACGGTGTCGAGCGCAACGCCGCCCTGAACGGCTTTGCCGACAAAATGACCTGCATTGAAGGCGATGTCTTTGAAGCCCTGAAGGAATTGAAGGCCAGCGAAGAGCGTTTCGACGTAATCGTTGCCGATCCGCCAGCGTTCATCAAACGCAAGAAAGACATGAAAAACGGCGAAGGTGCCTACCGTCGTCTGAATGAGCAAGCCATGCGCCTGCTTAACAAGGACGGCATTCTGGTCAGCGCTTCGTGCTCGATGCACCTGCCGGAAGATGATCTGCAGAACATTCTGCTGACCAGCGCCCGTCACCTGGATCGCAACATCCAGCTGCTGGAGCGCGGCGGTCAGGGCCCGGATCACCCGGTGCACCCTGCGATTGCCGAGACCCGCTACATCAAGAGCATTACCTGCCGTCTGCTGCCTAACAGCTGATTGCCAATTGACGGGGAGCCCAATGGCTCCCCGTTTGTTGGGCTCACATCCAAATCGCCGCACCGCTCAACCGTTTCGCGTTTCACTTCCCACGTCTGTCTTCCTCTTGAAGTGCAGGAAAATTCCTTACGCCATTTAATTATAAAACTTCTTCCCACAAGTTAATGATCGGCTAAAGATACGTCCGACAAAATTACTGGAATATTCCTACTTAATATCCGCTTGCCAATAACTCATTACAAACTATGATTGAGTTGTCACCACGAGGTGGCACTAAATCAATGAACAAGGAGTTCACGTCATGAAAGTTATTAAAATGGAAGGCAACACCCTCGCAAACCTGGCATTCCTGGTAGCACCTAAAGCCCGCTAAGCAAGGTTAGACGCCGGATAGTGCCGGCAATCCGGCGTCTTTATGGTCTTTCAACCAGAGCGAGTGTCAAACATGCACATCAATCCTTATCTATTCATATTGCCGCGCTCGCCTGCACAAATAGTGTGGAATTACAAAGATCATGTTCAGCATGAACTTGATTCCGTGTACGCACTGCGCCTTGGCCAACTTATCACCAACCCCGAACTGTTCGACAGCGAAAATACGATAGACATTCAACTATTGAATGCGGGAATAGTAACTGCTTCAACACCAAAAGATATTCCGTGGGGCTGGGACGAACTTTCAAAGATCTATCATATCGGCACCCAGAACATTCCTTGCAAACATATTCCGCAAAACATCAACGAGTGGACCCGTGAATATCTGCATCACTGTAACGATGTTTTGACTGGCCCCTTGCCCGACGCCGGGCGCGCGCTCGACGCCTCAGTCACGCGTATTGTCCTGCCCACTCCGACAACGCCCGTTCATGACAACCTCACCTACTCCCTGACCCAGCGCAAGACCTGCCGCTCCTTTACCGGCGCAGCAATTACGCTTAACGATGTGAGTTCATTGCTGTATCTGTCATTCGGTTATCTGCGCGAGCGCGACAGTTCCTGCGACAGCATTGCCGAAGGCTTTGAGGCCCGCCGCAGCAGCCCCTCCGGAGGCGGTCTGAATGCCTGCGAATGTTTTTTGCTGGCGCAAAACATTGAAAATCTCGAAGCCGGCATCTATGCCTACCACCCCGCCGAACATGTTCTGAGCCAGGTAAATCCGCTACCGCAAACGCCGCTCGGGCAATTGCTGGGCGGGCAGCACTTCATCAACAACCTGCCGCTGGGCCTGTTCATCACTGCACGCTTCGACAAATTGTGGTGGAAGTATCAACACTCCCGCGCCTATCGCATGGCTTTCATCGAGGCGGGCCACCTGTCGCAGACCTTCCAGCTGGTTGCTACAGCGCTGGGTCTCAATACCTGGCTGACCGGTGCTTTTGCTGACGATCAGGTCGAATCGCTACTGAAGATTGACGGCAGTGCCGAACAACCATTGTTTTTCGTCGGCTGCGGCGAAAGCGACGGCCACGCGATGTGTCAGGAAATGCTTGAGTTGCTGCGTGAGGCGCAGCCATGACCGCCTCCCCTGTTGAACGGGACGAAGCTGCGGTTTCCTGGGCTCAGCGTTTCACCCTTGGCGACTGGAACCGCCGCGCCGCCGTGCGCATCAGCGCGCACGATTACCAGCTGCCCGACGACCTCCAGCAGCAACTGCTGACCCGTCACTGGTTTCCGCCCGCGTTTCTGCCGTATCTGCAACACCCGGCCATTGTCGCTGCGAGTCGTGAGACGGTCCATCGTCTGACCGCTAATCATCTGGTGCACTTTCTCGACTACACGACGCTGCTGGAACACCGCGTCGTCAATCGTGCCGTGGAAGTGATCGTCCATGGTGAGCTGCCCGCCTTCGTTCCTCCACGCATGAAAACCGCTGCGCTGCAGCTCTACACGGATGAGGGTTATCACGCGCTGTTCTCCAATCGCCTTGCCGAGCAGATCGCCGATCTTTATGGCTTTGCCAATCGGCCGGTGATGCCGCAGCGGATCAGCCGTCTCCACGCGCTGATCAACCGGACCCGTGACAGCGACCGCGCGCTGGCATGGTTTCTAGTTGGATTTGTCTCCGAAACGATCATTGCCCGTGAGCTGCTCGATGTCTGCCGCGACAGTCTGGTGTCGAGCGTCAACGACATGCTGCGCGACCATCTCACCGACGAAGCCCGGCACAGCCGCTACTTCGCCGAGGTGTTCCATTACCTGTGGCTGACCCTGAACAGCCGTCAGCGCAACTTCGCCGCCAAAACCCTGCTGAACGTCATCGAGATTTTCTTCGAGGTCGATGAGCACTGGTTGCGACAAAGCCTTCTCAGCAATGGCATCGCCGAGGCAGCCGTAGACGAAATTTTCGCCGGCCTGACCGATGTGCAAGCCAAACGCCTGCGCACTCGAAGTGGCGCCACGGCCACCCTCGCCGCGCTGAAAGCCGCCGGTTTTTTCGCATTGGCCAACAACCGCAAACTCTTTTCCAGAGCAGGACTGTTCGATGAATGAAGCAAAACCTGTGATCACGACCCAGCAGCGACGCGGGGCGGTCGGGCTGTTACTGGCGATGATCCTGCTGGGCGTGTTTCCGCTGGATGTTTTGCTTCCCTCATTTCCAGCCCTGGCCGAACACTTTCGCCGCAGCCCGGCGGATATCGCGCTATCGGTCAGCGTATTCGCCGTCGGCATCGCATTCTCTCAACTGCTGATCGGTCCGCTTTCCGATGTGATCGGCCGCAAAGGCTTGGTCCTCGCTGGAATGAGCGTGGCGATACTCGGCGCAATCGGTTGCACGATATCCAGCGATTATTCGCTGTTCCTCGCCTTTCGAGTGATGCAGGCATTGGGCTGCGGCTGCTTTGTCCTGTCTCAGGCATTGGTACAGGATCTGTTCGAAGGCGAGGAACGTGATCGCCTGCGCATCCTGATGGTCACGGCGACGGGGATCTTCATTTCGATATCGCCATTGGCCGGCACCTTCCTGCAGGCCAGCCTCGGCTGGCGCGGCAGCTTCTGGGTGTTTGCCGCACTGGCTGCGGCGGTGCTGATCAAAGCGTGGCTGTTCCTCGACAACGGACGGCCTGTCGCCGGTGACAAGCGTCTCTCATTTTTCAAGGCTTACCGATGGGTGCTGGGGGATTTCGACTTCGTTGGCCTTTGGCTGATATCAGCATTCGCGTTTGCCTGCCACTTTTCCTTCATCGTTATTTCGCCGTTGATTTTCATGGACCAATTGCAGCTGTCGGCTTACGAGTTTTCCCTGATCCTGTTGATTTATGGCGCTGCCTACATCGTCGGAGGTCTTGTCGCCTCGACGTTGAGTCGGCGCATTTTGCCCGGTCAGCAGATCGTCGCCGGACTCAGCCTGATCCTGCTGTCGGGTCTGGTCATGCTGCTCCTTTGCGCGAACTTCGAACTGTCAGCCGCCACCGTGCTGATCCCGATGTTGATCTGCACCGCCGGCACCACCATCGCGCGTCCCGCCGCCACATCCCGCGCCATGGGCCTTTTTCCTGATAACGCTGGCACCTCGGCCTCGGCGGGCAGCACGATCATCTTCATCTGCGGCGGATTGATCAGCGCATTGATCAGCCTGAGCCCGGCCAACCTTCAGACCACGCTGGGCTACTGCTTCGTCGCGCTCAGCGGCGTGGCGCTGCTGATCAACAAGTGCATCAGTCGCCGTGTCGGTACGTTTGAAGCTGCGAACACATTGCGCCACGAAGCCGATTGAAGCTGCCGGTCGTCATCCCACGCACACCGTCGGGCCTGGAACAACGCGTTGCGCCATTCCCTCCAGACGCCAGCGGTGTAGAATCGCTTCATTCATCGCCATTCATCCCCGGCGGGTTTACGAGCTCAAGCTGAGACCAGCGGCGATCCCGCAACGTCATCGGCAACTTCCGGACACACGGCCATTGCTGAGTGTTCCAGACGTCAATAGAAGCTCTCTCCCCTTTAGCACCTGATTAGTAAGTGATTAGCCGCCCGGAGTGTTCCATGCCAGATTACCGCTCGAAAACATCCACCCATGGCCGCAATATGGCCGGCGCCCGCGCACTGTGGCGCGCCACCGGGATGAAGGATGACGACTTCAAAAAGCCGATCATCGCCATTGCCAACTCGTTCACTCAGTTCGTACCGGGCCATGTACACCTGAAAGATCTGGGCCAACTGGTCGCCCGCGAAATCGAACGCGCCGGCGGTGTAGCGAAAGAATTCAACACCATCGCCGTGGATGACGGCATCGCCATGGGTCACGACGGCATGCTGTATTCGCTGCCGAGCCGCGAGATCATCGCCGACTCCGTCGAATACATGGTCAACGCCCATTGCGCCGACGCCATTGTCTGCATTTCCAACTGCGACAAGATCACCCCCGGCATGCTCATGGCCGCCCTGCGCCTGAACATTCCAGTGATCTTCGTTTCCGGCGGCCCGATGGAAGCCGGCAAGACCAAACTTGCTTCCCACGGCCTCGACCTGGTCGATGCCATGGTGATCGCCGCCGACTCCAGCGCTTCTGACGAGAAAGTCGCCGAGTACGAGCGTAGCGCCTGCCCGACGTGCGGTTCGTGCTCCGGCATGTTCACCGCCAACTCGATGAACTGCCTGACCGAAGCGCTGGGCCTGGCCTTGCCGGGCAACGGTTCGACCCTCGCCACTCATAGCGATCGCGAACAGCTGTTTCTGCAGGCCGGTCGCACCATCGTTGAACTGTGCAAGCGCTACTACACCGAGAACGACGACTCGGTGCTGCCGCGCAATATCGCCAACTTCAAGGCGTTCGAGAACGCGATGATGCTCGACATCGCCATGGGCGGGTCGACCAACACCATCCTGCACTTGCTCGCTGCCGCTCAGGAAGCCGAGATCGATTTCGACCTGCGCGACATCGACCGCCTATCGCGCAGCGTGCCGCAGCTGTGCAAAGTCGCGCCGAACATCCAGAAATACCACATGGAAGACGTGCACCGCGCCGGGGGTATTTTCAGCATCCTCGGTTCGCTGGCGCGTGGCGGTCTGCTGCACACCGACCTGCCGACCGTGCACAGTCGCAGCATGGAAGAAGCCATCGCCAAGTGGGACATCACCCAGACCACTGATGAAGCGGTGCATCACTTCTTCAAGGCGGGTCCTGCCGGTATTCCAACGCAGACCGCGTTCAGCCAATCGACACGCTGGGAAACCCTGGATGACGACCGTGAAAACGGCTGCATCCGCAGTTTCGAACATGCCTATTCGCAAGAAGGCGGCCTGGCGGTGCTGTACGGCAACATCGCGCTGGACGGCTGCGTGGTGAAAACCGCCGGTGTCGATGAGTCGATCCATGTGTTTGAAGGCAACGCGAAGATCTTCGAAAGCCAGGACAGCGCCGTACGCGGCATCCTCGCTGACGAAGTGCAGGCCGGCGACATCGTGATCATTCGTTACGAAGGCCCGAAAGGCGGCCCGGGCATGCAGGAAATGCTCTATCCGACCTCGTACCTGAAATCCAAAGGCCTGGGCAAAGCCTGCGCCTTGCTCACCGACGGCCGTTTCTCCGGCGGTACTTCGGGCCTGTCCATCGGCCACGCTTCGCCAGAGGCCGCGGCCGGTGGCGCGATCGGTCTGGTGCAGGATGGCGACAAAGTGCTGATCGACATTCCGAACCGCTCGATCAACCTGTTGGTCAGCGACGAAGAACTGGCGGCACGCCGTGCCGAGCAGGACAAGAAAGGCTGGAAACCGGTGGAGATCCGTCCACGCAAAGTCACCACCGCACTCAAGGCCTATGCCCTGCTGGCGACCAGCGCCGATAAAGGTGCCGTGCGTAACAAGGCGATGCTTGACGGTCTGTAAGCCTGAAGCATCGAACAAAAAATGCCCCGCCAAGTGCGGGGCATTTTCTATCTGAAGAATCAACACTGATCCCTGTAGGAGCTGCCGGAGGCTGCGATCTTTTGACCTTGCGCTTGAAACAAGATCAAAAGATCGCAGCCTTCGCCAGCTCCTACAGGGAATTGTGGGGTTACTGGATTTCTTCTGGCTTGACGATCACCCAGTTTTTATCCGCCGTCACCGGCAAACCTTCCTTCGCCTGCGCCGCTGCGTGCTTGGCCATCATCCCGTTGATCTGGGTCATATACTTGTCCTTGCGGTTGATCCACAGGTGGATACCGCCCTTGGCCACGTCGACATCATGGAACAGCATGTAGCCGTCGCTGGTTGGCGTATCGCCACCGACCAGCACCGGTTTTTTCCACTCGTCGATGTACGTGAGGATCGCCGCGTGCTTGCCGGCCATCCACGTCGCTGGCGTCCACAGGTACGGCGTCAATTCGAGGCCGAGGTTGGCTTTCTCGTCATATTTGCCAGCGGTGATCTGTTTGCGCGCGGTGGTCAGCTCGCCGGTCTTTTGATCCTTGAGCAACAGCGAAACGCCGATAACGTTCTGCGGTTTGACGTTGTAGCCGTACTTCGGATCCGCCGCGACCATGCGCACCAGTTCTTCCGAGGCAGCGGTCATCACGTAAACCTCGATGCCGTTCTCCATCAATTTGTTGTACAGCTCCTGCTGACCGGTGAAGATTTTCGGCGGGTTAACGTCAAGCTTCTTCACCACATCGCCTTCGTAATACGTGGCCGGCACCGGTTTGCCCGAGGCCATCATCTCATCGACGTAGCCCTTGAGTTCCTTGAGGGTGAAGCCGGAGAACACCTGCGCCACCCACGGATAGCAGACCATGTCGTCGACTTCGCAGAGGCGATAGTAGTAACTGAACAGGCTTTCCTGGTGGTCGGCGGTGTCTTTGAACGGCATCAGCTTGAGCGAAGGATCGAGTTTGTCGCGGGTGATCAGGCCCTTGTTTTCCATGAATGGCAGCAAGGATTCTTCGAGGTCGTAGCGGTAACTGGTGTTGTCCATGTCGAACACCGCGTAGTTACCCTTGTTGGCGTTGGCGGCGATCATCGCATTCAGCGCCTTGGCCTGATCGGCCGGCCAGTGCTTGAGGTCCGTGGCAAAGGCCTGACCAACGAGGCCCGCCGCCAGTGCAACAGCCAACAACGTGCGTGCAATTTTCATAGCGCTACTCCCCGATGCAAAGAGTTCGACGCTAACAAATAAGTGTGACAACCCTCGCCTGTCAGCGACCGCGTACGTCCCCTGCGCGCCAGATGCATTGCCGACAGCGACACGCGCTTATTCCAAAAGCGACGGACACCCTGCGATTTCGGTATTAATTCATTGCAAATCAAGCTGTTAGGCTTGCCGGTTCGCAGTTGCCCAAGAATGCGACTGGCACAAGTCTTATGGAGTTTTCATGAATCTGCCGCTGATCCTCAATCTGCTGGTGTTCCTCGCCCTGCTGTTCGGTCTGGCGCAAACCCGTCACACCTCATGGAGCCTGGCGAAAAAAGTCCTGCTCGCGCTGGCCTTCGGCGTGGCGTTCGGCGTCGCGTTGCATACGATTTACGGTGCCGGCAACCCGGTCCTGAAAGCCTCGATCGGCTGGTTCGATCTGGTCGGCAACGGCTATGTGCAGTTGCTGCAAATGATCGTCATCCCGCTGGTATTCGCTTCGATCCTCAGTGCGGTGGCGCGTCTGCATAACGCCTCGTCGCTGGGCAAGATCAGTTTCCTGACCATCGGCACGCTGCTGTTCACCACCGCAATCGCGGCGCTGATCGGCATCGGCCTGACCAACCTGTTCGGCCTCACCGCTGAAGGCCTGGTCGCCGGCACTCAGGAAATGGCCCGCCTGCAAACCATTCAGAACGACTACGCCGGCAAGGTCGCCGACCTGAATGTGCCGCAATTGCTGCTGTCGTTCATTCCGCAGAACCCGTTTGCCGACCTGGCCCGGGCCAAGCCGACTTCGATCATCAGCGTAGTGATTTTCGCCGCGTTCCTTGGCGTCGCTGCGCTGCAACTGCTCAAGGATGACGTGGAAAAAGGTCAGAAAGTGATCAACGCCATCGACATCCTGCAAGCCTGGGTGATGCGTCTGGTACGGCTGGTGATGAAACTGACCCCGTACGGCGTGCTGGCGCTGATGACCAAAGTGGTCGCCGGCTCTAATCTGCAGGACATCATCAAACTCGGCAGTTTCGTCGTAGTGTCATACCTGGGCCTGGGCCTGATGTTCGTCGTGCACGGCGTGCTGGTGTCGGCCGCCGGAATCAACCCGCTGCGCTTCTTCCGCAAGATCTGGCCGGTGCTGACCTTCGCGTTCACCAGCCGCTCCAGCGCGGCGACGATTCCGCTGAGCATCGAAGCGCAGACCCGTCGTTTGGGCATCCCGTCGTCGGTCGCCAGTTTCGCCGCCTCGTTCGGTGCGACCATCGGCCAGAACGGATGCGCCGGTCTGTACCCGGCGATGCTGGCGGTGATGGTCGCGCCAACGGTCGGCATCAACCCGCTCGATCCGCTGTGGATCGCGACTTTGGTGGCGATTGTCACGTTGAGTTCGGCCGGTGTGGCCGGGGTCGGCGGCGGTGCAACGTTTGCCGCGCTGATCGTGCTGCCGGCGATGGGTCTGCCGGTATCTTTGGTGGCGTTGCTGATTTCGGTCGAGCCGCTGATTGATATGGGCCGTACGGCGTTGAACGTGAGTGGTTCGATCACGGCCGGCGCGATTACCAGCCAGGTCATGCAGCAGACCGATAAAGCACTGCTGGATGCGGATGAGCATGCGCAGCTAGTCAGCTGAAGCTGCAAGCTGCAAGCCAAGAGCCAATCAGCTTTTACTTGCAGCTTGTAGCTTGAGGCTTACAGCTGCTTTTTCTCCCAGACTTCGAAGCTGTACGCCGGCTTATCTTCAACCGCCGGGTTTTCAACGTTGGAAACCAGCGTCCACTCGCTCAAATCAAACTCCGGAAACCACGCATCGCCTTCCGGGCTCAGCGCAACGCGGGTCAGGTACAAGCGATCAGCCTGCGCCAGTCCCTGCGCGTATAACTGCGCGCCGCCAATCAGCATCAGCTCATCAACGCCCTGCGCCTTCGCCCATTCCTCGGCCCGCAGCACGGCGGCTTCCAGCGAAGGATAGACCTCGGCGCCTTCGAGCTGCAGATCAGGCTGACGGCTGACCACGATGTTCAAGCGTCCCGGCAGCGGCCGACCAAGCGAATCCCAGGTTTTGCGACCCATGATGATCGGTTTGCCGAGGGTGGTCGCCTTGAAGTATTTGAAATCCGCCGGCAGGTGCCAGGGCATGCTGTTGTCGACGCCGATCACGCGGTTTTCACCGAGGGCTGCGATCAGGCTGAGGGGGAGTGATTTAGTCATGCCGGCGAGGATACCAGAGCCGTACGTACCCCGATAAGCGCCACAGCGGTTATGCTCAGCGCTCGATTAAAGCGACGGGATGGCGCGTGACAGACCTGACTCCATTGCAAAACCTCTGGCTGACCGAGACCGTGCGCCTGCGCGAAGAACATGCCGGCCCTCTGGATGATCTGGAAGCCAATCGCCTGGCCCGCACGGGCGGCGGCGATCTGCCCGGCCGGATTCAGCGCCGGGCGCTGTGGCTGGCCGAGCGTGACGGGCTGACCGCCGCACTCAGGCACTGGCTGCAGGGCGCGCGCCTGGCGCTGGCGCTGTTGATGATCTTCGCCGTGTTCAGCGGTGCCGGCCTGGCCTTCGCCGCACTCGGGCAAACACCGGTGAATGTGTTCTGGGCGCTGGGCAGTCTGCTCGGGATCAATCTGATTCTGCTGCTGAGCTGGGCGCTGGGCTTGATTTTTGCCGGCGAACACGGCGCCACGCTTGGCCGTTTGTGGCTATGGCTCAGCGAGAAACTCGCCCGCGATGCCAAAGCCGCGCAACTGGCACCGGCGCTTTTGCTGATGTTGCAACGCGACAAACTCAATCGCTGGGCGCTCGGTACGCTGGTCAATGGCTTGTGGTTAATCGCGATGCTCAGCGCATTGATCTTGCTACTGACGCTGATGGCGACGCGGCGCTACGGTTTCGTCTGGGAAACCACCCTGCTCGGCGCCGACACTTTTATTCACCTCACCCAAGCCCTCGGTTATCTGCCGTTGCTGCTCGGCTTCAACGTGCCAACCGAGGCGATGATTCGTGCCAGCGGCGATGGCGCACTCAACATCGAAAGCGCCCGTCAGGCTTGGGCGACTTGGCTGGTCGGTGTGCTGGTGGTGTATGGCGTGCTGCCGCGTTTGCTGCTGGCGCTGTTTTGCTTCTGGCGCTGGAATCGCGGCAAAGCCGCGCTGCGTCTGGACTTGAACCTGCCCGGCTACGCGCAATTGCGCGAGCGGCTGATGCCAACCAGCGAACGCCTCGGCGTCAATGACCCGGAACCGGCGCAGCTGCATCGCGTCGAGAGCGGCGTCAGCGAATTGGTCAGCGAAGGCGCGTTGCTGGTGGCGATCGAACTCGACGAGCAGCGCCCATGGCCACCCGCGTTGCCAAAAAATGTCAGCAATGCCGGCGTCCTCGACAGCCGCGAATCACGCCATAAACTTCTCGAGCAGTTAAGCCGTTTTCCCCCGGCGCGTCTGGCGATTGCCTGCGATCCGCGGCGCTCACCGGATCGCGGCAGCCTCGCCTTGATCGCCGAACTGGCGCGCAGCGCGGGCGAGACGCGGGTCTGGCTGCTGCAAGCACCGCCCGGTGAAGCACTGGACGGCGACCGCCTCAGCGACTGGCACGTCGCGTTGCAACAGTTGCAACTGCCGTTCGCCGCCTGCGCACCGATGAACTGGCTGGAGAATGGCCATGACTGATGCCCGCAAAGCGCCGCTGAAACTGGCAGTCGTCGGCCACACCAACGTCGGCAAGACCTCGCTGCTGCGTACGCTGACCCGCGATGTCGGCTTCGGCGAAGTCTCCCATCGTCCGAGCACCACACGGCATGTCGAAGGCGCGCGGCTGTCGGTAGACGGCGAGCCGTTGCTGGATTTGTACGACACACCTGGACTGGAAGACGCCATCGCCCTGCTGGATTTTCTCGAGCGCCTGGAACGCCCCGGCGAACGCCTCGACGGCCCCGCCAGACTGGCGCGGTTCCTCGATGGCAGCGAGGCGCGCCAGCGCTTTGAACAGGAAGCCAAGGTGCTGCGGCAACTGCTCGCCTCCGACGCCGGTCTGTATGTGATCGACGCCCGAGAACCGGTTCTTGCCAAGTACCGCGACGAACTGGAAGTGCTCGCCAGTTGCGGCAAACCGCTGTTACCGGTGCTGAACTTTGTCAGCAGCGCCAACCATCGCGAACCCGACTGGCGTGAAGCGCTGGCGCGGCTGGGGCTGCATGCGCTGGTGCGTTTCGACAGCGTTGCGCCGCCCGAAGATGGCGAGCGGCGCTTGTACGAAAGCCTCGCCCTGCTATTGGAAAACGCCCGCCCGCAACTGGAGCGGTTGATTGCCGATCAACAGGCGCAGCGCTTGGCGCGTCAGCAAAGTGCAGCACGGTTGATCGCCGAATTGCTGATCGATTGCGCCGCCTGCCGACGCAGCGTGGTCAGCGAGGCGGAGCAGGAACAGCAGGCGATCAGCGATTTACGCAAGGCGGTTCGTCAGCGCGAACAGAAATGCGTCGAAGCGTTGCTCAAGCTCTACGCGTTCCGCCCGCAGGATGCAGCGGCGAGTGATTTGCCGCTGCTGGACGGGCGTTGGGGCGATGACCTGTTCAACCCGGAAACCCTTAAGCAGTTGGGCGTGCGGGTTGGCGGCGGCATCGCTGCCGGCGCAGCGGCCGGGGCCGGCGTGGATTTGCTGGTCGGCGGGATTACTCTTGGTGCAGCGGCGCTGGCGGGGGCGATTGCCGGCGGCGCGCTGCAAACGGCGCGCAGTTATGGCAGTCGGTTGCTCGGCAAGATCAAAGGGCAGCGGGAACTGACGGTGGATGACGGCGTGTTGCGCTTGTTGGCGTTACGCCAGCGCCAGTTGTTGCTGGCGCTCGATCAGCGCGGGCATGCGGCGATGGACGCCGTTCAAGTGGCGACGCCTGTGGATAAAACCTGGCGCGAGGGCAAGTTGCCCGAAGCGCTGAACAAGGCGCGGGCGCATCCGCAGTGGTCGTCGCTGAATCCGCAGGCGAAATTGAATCAGGCGGAAAGGCAGGAGCAGGTTGAGGCGTTGGTTGATCGGGTGCTTGAGCTCTAGATTGCTACCCCCTCACCCCAGCCCTCTCCCCCAAGGGGGCGAGGGGGAAAGGGAGCCGATCTGCGTGGTTTTCAAACCTGAGTTCGACTGGATATCTCAGGTCGGCGCATGACCAGAGAACGACTCGGTCGGCTCCCTCTCCCTCCGGGAGAGGGCTGGGGTGAGGGCTGCAATCACTCAGCCGACAACAATTTCTCAGCCTTGCGCGTTAACACACTCAGATCCATCAGCGGCACTGCAACCTCCTTCGCCAACTCATCCCAGCGCCGCATGCGCAAACTCAGCGCACACAACGGATCAGCCTCGAACGCATCCGCCTCAGCCTCGCTCATCACCCCGCCTTGATATTCCAGCGTTCGCCGGCTCGCCTCACTCAATCGCTCGAAATACCCCGGCTCGCGCAACGTCAGATACCGCTTGGCCTGCACGTGATATTCCACCAGCCGCGCCAAGCGCTCGCTGAAACCCGCCTCACGCAAATAGTCCGCGCCGAGTCGCTCATGGCTGACCACACCGTAACCGCCCATGTTCTCTGCGCCCTCGGCACACAGGTGGCCGATGTCATGGAAGAACGCCGCCAGCACCACTTCGTCATCACAGCCTTCGGCCATCGCCAGCTCGGCGGCCTGGGACATGTGTTCGATCTGCGAAACAGGCTCGCCGATGTAATCGCAGCTGCCGAAGCGTTCGTACAAGCCAAACACCCGCGCCACAACCTGTTCGTGATTCATGCTTCCTCCCACAGCTGCGCGATGTTGCGCTCGGCCAGCGCCGGGCCGACGCTCATGCCGACGCCGCTGTGCATCAGCGCCGCACTCAAGCCCGGTGCCGGGCGCAGGAACGAAAATGGCCCCGGCCCCCGAGCACCATAGACGCCCTGCCAGCGCTCGACCACGTGCACCCGGCAACCCAGCGTCTGCTCCGCCAGCTCGAGCATCCAGTTATCAACCTGCTCGGCGTTGAACGGCGAGGCATCGCTGCCGTAGTGGTGGGAGTCGCCGATGATCAGTTCGCCATAAGGCGTCGGACTGATCAGCAAATGGATGCCATTGGCGTGCAGGTGCGGTTGCTCACGGATGATCTGCGCCTGTACCGCCGCTGCTTCCGGTAAATCGGCGAAGGCGCCGTAGTGCACACAGCTCAACCCGGTGAGCACGGCGTGTTGCAGATTCAGCTCCGATTGCGGTTTGGCGCGGAGCATTTGCAGGCGGCAGATTTGCGGCTCGAGTGCGGCAATCGGCCCGGCCAGCAAGGTCTGATAATCGTGGCCGGAGCAGACGATGATTTGCTTGGCGGTAAAACTGCCCGCGGTGCTGTGCAGATGTCCCGGCTCTACGTCGCGCACCAGCGTGGAAAAGTGGAACTCGACGCCGAGGTCGCGGTGCAAATAATCGATCAGCGCCGGAATCGCTTCACGCGAATACAGCTGTTGATCGTCAATGCCGTGGAGTGCGGCGCGGTGATGGCTGAATTGGCCGCCGTAAAGATCACGCAGCGCGGCACCGCGCAGTAGTTCGACGTTGTAGCCATGCTCGACCGCGCGACCGGTGCAGAAGGCTTCGAGCAGATGCTCTTCGGCTTCATTGCGAGCAAACAAATACGAGCCATTGCGCTTGATCTGCAGGCCGGCAAGTTGCGCCCAATCGCCCCAGATTTCCCGACTGGCCTTGGCCAGTTCGAGCATCGTGCCGGGGGGCTGGCCGGTGACCAGCGCTTGGCCAAAGTTGCGCACCGAAGCGCCCAGCGGTGTGGCGGTGCGCTCGAACACGGCGACTTTGAGACCACGTCTGGCCGCGGCATAGGCGTGGGACAGGCCGAGGATGCCGGCACCGACGATGAGCAGGTCTTTGGGTTGTGTCATGTAGAGGTGCTCTGAATGAAGGATAGCCATCGCTGGCAAGCCAGCTCCCACAGGTATCGAGGTGTCACAAAATTCGTATTCACCGCAAAACCCTGTGGGAGCTGGCTTGCCAGCGATGAGGCCCTGTCAGTCGATAAAAATCTTACTTGGCGACAACTTTCTCGGACTTGCCGTCATACCGCTTGCGCCATTCAGCCAGAATTTCGTCGCGATTCTTCGAGGCCCAGGCAAAGTCGTTCTTGATCAGGCGCTGTTCGTAATCGGCTGGCAATTCGGTCTGCGGCTTGGCGATGCCTGGTTGGGCGAGCACGGCAAAGTTCTCTTTGTACAAATCCATCGCCTCGGCGCTGGCCGAGAAATCCGCCAGTTTCTTCGCCGCTTCTTCGTGCGGCGTGCCCTTTATCACCGCTGTCGCTTCGATCTCCCAGCCCAAACCTTCCTTCGGCAAGATGATGTCCAGCGGCGCGCCCTGACGCTTCAACTGTACCGCTGGATATTCGAAGGAAATGCCGATCGGAAATTCGCCCGCCGCCGCCAGTTTGCAAGGCTTGGAACCAGAGTGGACGTACTGGCCGATATTCTGGTGCAAGCCATCCATGTATGCCCAGCCCTGCTGCTCGCCAAAGGTTTGCAGCCAGGCACTGACGTCGAGAAAACCGGTGCCGGACGACGCCGGGTTGGGCATGACGATCTTGCCTTTGTACTCAGGCTTGGTCAGATCCTGCCAGCTCACCGGCTTGCTCAGGCCCTGCTTCTCGGCCTCTACGGTGTTGAAGCAAATGGTCGCGGCCCAGACGTCCATGCCGACCCAGGCGGGCGGGTTGGCGGCGTCGCGGTAGTTCGCACCGATCTTGCCCAGATCCTTTGGCGCATAGCTTTGCAGCATGCCTTGCTGGTCGAGAATCGCCAGGCTCGACGCGGCCAAGCCCCACACCGCGTCCGCCTGCGGCCGGGCTTTTTCGGCGAGCAGTTTGGCGGTGATGATCCCGGTGGAATCGCGCACCCATTTGATCTCGACGTCCGGGTTGGCCTTTTCGAAGGCTTCCTTGTAGGATTTCAGTTGCTCGGCTTCGAGGGCGGTGTACACCGTCAACTCGGTTTTTGCCGCGAAGGCATTCAGGCTGAAAGTCGCGAGCACAGCAGCGGCCAGGGCCATAGGCTTGAACATGAGCGTTTTCCTGTAGATGAGTTGAACGGGTTGGCAATCAATGACCGGGCGCGGTTTGCCGCCAGGCCTGGGAACGGCGCAGCAAGCCGCGCGAAGCCCAGGCCAGCAGCAGCGACACGCCGGCTGAAGTGAACAGAATCAGGGTCGACATCGCTGCCGCACCGCCGACGTTGCCGGCGTCATCCATGTTCAACACCGCCACCGCCGCGAGGATGGTGTCGGGGCTGTAGAGGAAGATCGCTGCGGAAACCGTGGTCATCGCCGATACGAACAGATAGCGCACAATGTCCAGCAACGCTGGCAGGCAGATCGGTACGGTGACGCGCAGGTAGTGGCGGTACAGCGGCGCTTTGAGCGACAGCGCGGCGGCTTCGAACTCGGCGTCGAGCTGGCGCAGCGCGGTGGTCGCGGTCATTTGTGCGGTGGTCAGATAGTGCGCAATGGTGCAGACGATCAGCAGCGTCATCGTCCCGTAAAGTACGTGCAGCGGGTTGCCGGTGAGGTTGAAGAAGAAAACGTAACCCAGACCAAGCACCAGCCCCGGCACCGCCATCGGCACGAAACTGAGCATGCGTAACGCCAGGTTGAGCCCATGCTGAGTGCGGGTTTTCTCCATCAGATAAGCGCCGGTGAAAATCAGCACGCTGCCGATCAGCGCTGTCCCCAAGGCCATTTTCAAACTGTTGCTGTAAGCGAGCCAGCCACCGCCAGCGGTTTCGTTGAACTGATAATGGTTGAGCGACAGCGACAGGTTGTATGGCCAGAACTTCACCAGCGACGAGAACACCGCCATGCCGAATACCAGCAGCAACGCGGCGCAGATCAGCAAAACAATCGCTAGATAACCAGCGTCGCGCCATTTCGATGGCTGCGGCTGGAACACCTGCGCCCGTCCGCTCATCGAGTCGCCGTGGCGACGACGCAGCCAGGCATCGACGCCGAAACTGAACAGCGCCGGCAGCAACAGCACCATGCCGATCAACGCGCCGCGCCCGAATTGCTGCTGGCCGACCACAGCTTTGTAGGCCTCCAGCGCCAGCACCTGGTAGTCGCCACCGACCACCACCGGTACACCGAAATCAGTGATGGTCAAGGTGAACACCAGACAGAACGCGGCGAACACTGCCTGGCGAGTCGCCGGCCAAGTGATGCTGCGAAACGCCTTGGCCGGGCTGGCGCCCATGCTCGACGCCGCATCGAACAACCGCGCATCGGCCAGCGATAACGCCGAGAGCAGAATCATCAGCGCATGCGGAAAGGTGTAAATCACCTCACCGAGCACAATTCCCCAGAAACCGTAGATGTTGTCCGAGAGAAATCCACGCAGCATGCCTTGGTTGCCGAACAGATAGACCAGCGCAATCCCCGGCAGCATCGACGGCGCCATCAGCGGCAGCAGGGAAATCCCGCGCCAGATGCCCTTCGCCGGAATCAGCGTACGTTGCAGGGCGTAGGCAAACAGGTAAGCGAGCGGTACGACGATGGCGGCGACGCTGAGGGAAACCTTCAAACTGTTGCCGAGCAACCAGTGGAAATTAGCGCTGGTCACCAGCTCTTTCGCCGCGAGCCAGCCGCCGCCCTGCCCCGCGTCGTCGCTGAAGCCGCGCCAGAAAATCGCCAGCAATGGCAAGAACACCGCGAGGCCGAGCAACAACAGCAGAACGATTTTGCCGCCGACCACGAACAAGCGATCGCCGATCTCGGCACGGGAAGTCTGCCGTAGCTGCTTGTCCGGCAGCGGCAAGGCGATCCCGGCGCTCATCAGGCGAACACCTGCAGGCTGCGCGGCGGCAAGGCGACCATGATCTGCTGCGCGCCAAGGCGTGGCATGGCTTCCGGGGCGAGCTCGGCGAGCAGCGCATGGCCAGGCAGTTGATCGAGTTCAAAGCTCATGCGGCAGCGGTTGCCGAGAAAGGTGATTTCGCGAACCCTGGCCGGAAACAGGTTTTCTTCGTGCACCAGCGGATTGACGTTGATCGCCTCGGGACGACAGAACAGGCGACCCGACGCGCTCTGCACGCTGCCATCGGCCAGGCGCAGATTGATCCCTCCAACCTGGGCGTGGCTGTCACTGCTGCGCTGAAACGGCAGCCAGTTGCCCTGCCCGACAAACTCGGCGACAAACGGCGTCGCCGGGCGGTTGTAGATTTCCTGCGGCGTGGCGTATTGCTCGACGCGACCGTTATTCATCACCGCAATGCGATCCGCCATCAGCATGGCTTCGTCCTGATTGTGCGTAACCATCAGCGTGGTGATGCCGAGGTTGCGTTGCAGCTGACGCAGCTCGGTGCACAAATGCTCACGCACCCGAGCGTCGAGGGCTGACATCGGTTCATCCAGCAACAGCAGAGACGGGGCCGGCGCCAGAGCCCGCGCCAGTGCCACCCGCTGTTGTTGCCCGCCGGACAATTGGCCGGGGTACTTTTTCTCACTGCCAATAAGGCCGACCAGTTCCAGCATCTGACGAACACGACGGCGCACTTCGTCGCGACCACTGCCGGCGAGGCCGTAGGCAATGTTCGCTTCGACGGTCAGATTGGGGAACAGCGCGTAGGACTGGAATAAAATCCCGTAGTCGCGGGCCTGCGGCGCGAGGTGCGAGACGTCGCGATCGCCGAGGTACAACTCGCCGCTATCCTGTTTTTCCAGCCCGGCGATGCAGCGCAGCAGCGTGGTCTTGCCACAGCCCGACGGGCCGAGCAGGCAGACCAGCTCACCGGCGGCGACATCGAGGGAGACGTTATCCAGCGCAGTAAACGCACCGAAGCGTTTCTGCATGCCGCGCACTTTCATCGGCGCGCCGGGATTGGTCAGGGCAGTTGCGATGGCAGGATTCATGGAAAGACCTCATCAAACGGATGAGGCCAATCCTAGAGTTGTAATGCGTCCGTCATGTGGCAGCGAGGCAAAAACCGCTGATAGTGGTATTCGGGGATTTGGGTTCAAGATCAAAAGATCGCAGCCTTCGGCAGCTCCTACATTAGTAATGCGTTCCCACTGTAGGAGCTGCCGAAGGCTGCGATCTTTTGATCTTCAGGCGGGAGACATCTCTTGGGCCAAGCCAAGAAACGCCGCCGGCAACCGCGCGCCCTTCCTTTCCTTGAGGCAATACAGATACTCCGGAATCTGCGGTGCATTTTCGATGGTCAGTACGCGCAATTGCGGATCGTGCGGCACTTCCTGGCGCGCAATTATGCTGATGCCGATATTGCGCAGCACCGCCTCGCGAATCGACTCGCGGCTGCCGATCTCCAGCAACGGCCCGAAACTCACACCCGCGCTGGCGAGCAGTTCTTCAGTCAGCCGGCGCGTGGTCGAGCCCGACTCGCGCATCAACAAGGTGTGCCCGGCCAGCGCCGCCAACGCCACATGCTCCTGCGCTGCCAGTGGATGATTGCGATGCACCGCCAGTACCAGCGGATCCGTGCCCAGCACACGCCGAATCAAACGCGCGTCATCGAGCAACTGTGACGAAGCGGCGACATCAACGCGGTAGTCCTCCAGCGCTTCCAGCACCTGCTGCGAGTTGCCGATTTCTACTGACACTTCCACTTGCGGCAAACGCTCGCGGAAGGTCTTCACCAGATCGAGAATGTAATACGGCGCCGTCGCTGCGATGCGCAACGTGCCCTGCACCTGACCGCTGTTGCGCAGGAAAAACTCGATATCGGCTTCCTGCTGCAATAGCGTTTTGACCATCGGCAGCAACCGCGCGCCTTCATCGCTGACACTCAGACGCCGCCCGCCACGGTAGAACAACTCCACCGAATACTGGCTTTCCAGATTGCGGATCTGTGTGGTCACGGTCGGTTGGCTGAGGCCGAGTTTTTTCGCCGCCAGCGTGATGCTGCCCAAGCGGGCGACCATGTAAAACGCTTTCAGCTCGGCACTCAGCACAGCCAATCCTCAGGTTATTTGCGCAGCAGGCGCAAACCGTTGAACACCACCAGCAGGCTCACGCCCATGTCGGCAAACACCGCCATCCACATGGTGGCGAGCCCGGCGAAGGTTACCGCAAGAAAGATCGCCTTGATCACCAGCGCCAGCGCAATGTTTTGTTTCAGGATGCTCGCGGTATTGCGCGACAGACTGATGAATGCCGGGATCTTGCGCAGATCATCGTCCATCAAGGCGACATCGGCGGTTTCGATTGCCGTATCAGTGCCCGCGGCAGCCATCGCAAAGCCGATCTCGGCACGGGCCAATGCCGGCGCGTCGTTGATGCCGTCGCCGACCATACCTACCCGGTGGCCCTGCTTGTACAAATCTTCAATGGCTTGCAGCTTGTCGGTCGGCAGCAAATCGCCGCGCGCCTCGTCGATGCCGACCTGCGCCGCAATCGCCTGCGCAGTGTGAACGTTGTCGCCGGTCAGCATCAGGGTTTTCACCCCGAGTTCATGCAACTGACGAATCGCCTCGCGACTGGTCTCCTTGACCGTGTCAGCGACGGCGAACAGCGCCAGTGGGCCTGAGCTGTCGAGCAACAGCACCACGGATTTGCCCTGTTTCTCCAGGGCGAACAGCTTCTCTTCCAGTTGCGGCGAGCAAAGGCCCAATTCTTCAACCAGACGATGGTTGCCCAAGTGATAAGTCTGGCCGTTGATGTCGCCTTTGACTCCACGGCCGCTGAGCGCGGCGAAGTTATCCACACTGAACGCGGCGAAGTTTTTGTCCACAGCAGCGTTGGCGATGGCCAGCGACACCGGGTGATCAGAGCGTCCGGCCAACGCAGCGGCGATGGCCGGTGCCGTGGCATCGGCAGTCGGCTCGAGCGACAGGTAATCGGTCTGCACCGGTTTGCCGTGGGTGATCGTGCCGGTTTTATCCAGCGCCAGATAATCGAGCTTGAAACCGCCTTCCAGGTACACGCCGCCCTTGACCAGAATGCCTTTGCGCGCCGCCGCCGCGAGGCCGCTGACGATGGTCACCGGGGTGGAAATCACCAATGCACATGGGCAGGCGACCACCAGCAGCACCAGCGCGCGGTAGATCCAGTCGAACCAAGCGGCGCCCATGAACAACGGTGGAATGATCGCCACAGCCAAGGCAAAGACAAACACCACAGGCGTGTAGATTTTCGAGAATTGATCGACGAAGCGCTGGGTCGGCGCTCGTGCACCCTGGGCCTGTTCGACGGCGTGAATGATCCGCGCCAGAGTCGAGTTGTTGGCCGCTGCGGTCACCGTGTATTCCAGCGAACCAGCCTGATTGATGGTGCCGGCGAAAACCTTGTCACCAATGGTTTTTTCAATCGGCAGACTTTCGCCGGTGATCGGTGCCTGGTCGATGGTCGAGCTGCCGCTGACCACGCTGCCGTCCAGCGCAATGCGCTCGCCGGGTTTCACCCGCACGCGGGCGCCGAGTTCGACGCTTTTCACCTCTTGTTCGCGCCAGTTGCCATCGGCCTGCAACACCGTGGCCTGCTCGGGGGTCATCTGCATCAAGCCGCTGATTGCATTGCGCGCGCGATCCAGCGAGCGCGCTTCGATCAGTTCGGCGACGGTGAACAGGAACATCACCATCGCCGCTTCCGGCCACTGGCCGATGAGGACGGCACCGGTCACGGCGATGCTCATCAGCGCATTGATGTTGAGGTTGAGGTTCTTCAGGGCGATCCAGCCCTTTTTATAAGTGCTCAGGCCGCCGCTGAGGATCGACACCAGGGCAACGATTGCCACCACCCAGTCCGGCGCGGCGCTGGTGAAGTGGATGACTTCGGCGGCCAATGCAGTCAGGCCAGACAGCGCCAGCGGCCACCAGTGTTTCTTCACCGGCGGAGCATCTGGCGCTTCGGCGCCCGCCTCCAGCGGTTCGGCACGCATGCCAAGAGATTTGATCGCTGCGGTGATTGGCTCGGTGCCCGGCAGGTTATGGGTGACGCCGAGTACGCGGTTGATCAGGTTGAATTCCAGTTGCTGCACGCCGGCCATTTTGCCGAGCTTGTTCTGGATCAACGTCTGCTCGGTCGGGCAATCCATCGCCTCGATGCGGAAAGTGCTCAGTCGCGCATCGGCGCTGGTCGTTTCGCTCAACTGCACCAAGGCAGGTGCGGCGGCTTTCGACGAGCAACAGGAATCTTCGTGCGAATGAACCGGGGCCGGCGCAGCTTTCGAGGCGCAGCAGGAATCGCCGCCGTGCTCATGTTTGTGCACTGGCTGCAATTTATGACCGTGATCGTGCCCGTCGCCGGGCTTGTGGGTGTGCAGGGAATCGCTCATTGGGTGCGTCCATGAAGGTGCCTGTTGCCAAGTAAAGACCCTGTAGCCACTATAGGGTCAAGCACCCTTTTGGAGATTGCCGCGATGAAAATTGGAGAATTGGCGAAGCTCACCGACTGCGCGGTGGAAACCATCCGTTACTACGAGCGCGAAAACCTGCTACCGGAACCGGCGCGCAGCGACGGCAACTATCGCGTCTACACCCAGGCCCACGCTGAGCGCCTGACCTTCATCCGCAACTGCCGCACACTCGACATGACCCTTGAAGAAATTCGCAGCCTGCTCGCCCTGCGCGACAGTCCGCAGGATCAATGCGAGAGCGTCAATGCGCTGATCGACGAGCATATCCAGCATGTGAAGGCGCGGATTGACGGGTTGCTGGCTTTGCAGACACAACTGCTCGACCTGCGCCAACGCTGTGGCGAAGGCCCGGATGCTGAACAGTGCGGGATTTTGCAGCGGCTGGAAGTGAGTGGCGGCGTTGTTGCGACCGAAGTCGAACACTCCCATGTGGGCCGTAGCCACGGCCACTGAGCCCTGCACAAAACCAAATGTAGGAGCTGCCGAAGGCTGCGATCTTTTGATCTTGCTGTTTATAAGATCAAAAGATCGCAGCCTTCGGCAGCTCCTACAAAGGGCATTGCGTAAAGCTTTTAGACCGCCATTGGCGCGGTCATTGGCGGGTGATGCTCGTAGCCTTCCAGCGAAAAATCGCTCGGTTCGACCAGTTCCAGCCACTCCGGCTGATACACGCCAGTCTTGGCAAACTCCGGCACGCGCTCGGAGATCTTCAGTTTTGGCATGGCAAACGGCTCGCGCTTGAGCTGCTCGTTGAGCATGTCCAGGTGGTTTTCGTAGACGTGCGCATCACCGATGAAATAGGTGAACCAGCGCGGCGTGTAGCCGGTCAGGCGACCGATCAGGCTCAGCAGCGCGGCGCCTTCGGTGAGGTTGAACGGCGTGCCCAGACCCAGATCATTGGAGCGGATGTACAGGGTCAGCGAGATTTCCTTCGTCTCGACATTCGGGTGGAACTGATACAGCAGATGGCACGGCGGCAGAGCCATTTCATCGAGCTGAGCAACGTTCCAGCCGTGGAACAGGATGCGCCGGCTGCCCGGATCCTTGATGATCGTGTCGACACACTGGCGCACCTGGTCGATGGCTTTGTACAACACCACGTAGGCCTGGCCGTCTTCTTCCCCCTGCGCGATCTGCTTGTAGCCATTGCTCAAGGTCTGTTCGATGGCGGCGGTGTTGCTTAGCGGGATCTGCTTGTACGCCGGCCACTTGCGCCACTGCACGCCGTAGATCTCGCCGAGGTCATCGTCGCCCTGACGGAACGGGTTGGCCAGCCACTGCGCGTTTTCGTTGGCGTTCTGGTCCCAGACCTTGCAGCCCAGCGCGCGGAATTCAGCGGCGTTGTTCACGCCACGCAGAAAACCGCACATCTCGCCGATGGCCGATTTGAAGGCCATCTTGCGTGTGGTGATCGCCGGGAAGCCTTCCTGCAGATCGAAGCGCAGCATCGCCCCCGGAAAACTGATGGTGTTGATGCCGGTGCGGTTGGCCTGTTTGGTGCCGTTCTGAATGACGTGCGAGACCAGTTCGAGATATTGCTTCATGAGTTACCTGTGTCCTTGGAGCCCCGGCGTCGCGCGCCGGGGTTCGTAGTTTAAGCCGTCGGCGCGAGCGGCGCTGCCGGGGCGCGACGATAGGCCAGCCAGATCAGCAACAGCCCGCCGACGATCATCGGCACGCAGAGTACCTGGCCCATGGTCAGCCAGTTCCACGCCAAATAGCCGAGCTGCGCATCCGGGACGCGGACGAACTCGACGATGAAACGGAAGATGCCATAGAACAGCGCAAACATGCCGGAGACCGCCATGGTCGGGCGCGGCTTGCGCGAGAAAATCCACAGGATCAGGAACAGCGCGACGCCTTCGAGGGCGAATTGATACAGCTGCGACGGGTGACGCGGCAGTTGCGCCGGATCGCTGAACGGCGGAAACACCATCGCCCACGGCACGTCGGTGGCTTTGCCCCACAACTCGGCGTTGATGAAGTTGCCGATGCGTCCGGCGCCCAGACCGATCGGCACCATCGGCGCGACGAAGTCCATCAACTGGAAGAACGACTTGCCATTGCGCTTGCCGAACCACAAGGCCGCCAGCATGACGCCAATGAACCCGCCGTGGAACGACATGCCGCCCTTCCACACTTCGAAAATCAGCGTCGGGTTGGCCAGGTAGGCGCTCAGGTCGTAGAACAGCACGTAACCGAGCCGTCCGCCGACGATCACCCCCATCGACAGCCAGAACACCAGATCGGAGAGTTTCTCCTTGGTCCAGGTCGGGTCGAAACGGTTGAGCCGGCGCGACGCCAGCAGCCACGCACCGCCGATGCCGATCAGGTACATCAGACCGTACCAATGGATTTTCAGCGGACCGATGGCCAGGGCCACCGGGTCGATCTGCGGGTAAGGCAGCATTGCGACTCCTCGTTAGAGTTGAAACCAAAATTCCCGGGCGACGCTGCCACCTCAGGATTAAGCCAGGATTGCGACGCGGCTAAAGCAAAAAGCTCACACCCACGCACAACAGCAAAGCGGCGAACAGCCGTTTCAGCAAGCGCGGCGACAACTTGTGCGCCAGGCGCGCGCCGAGACGGGCGAACACCATGCTGGTCAGGGCGATGCCCAGCAATGCCGGCAAATAAACAAAACCGAGACTATGGGCCGGCAACAACGGATCGTGCCAGCCCAGAATCATGAAACTTGATGCGCTGGCCAG
The DNA here is from genome assembly GCF_900636825.1 of Pseudomonas fluorescens. Taxonomy (NCBI): domain Bacteria; kingdom Pseudomonadati; phylum Pseudomonadota; class Gammaproteobacteria; order Pseudomonadales; family Pseudomonadaceae; genus Pseudomonas; species Pseudomonas fluorescens. The sequence goes on from NZ_LR134318.1 coordinate 5,670,750, forward strand.
CGCAATCGGCAAGCCACACGCCGATGACGTAGCCACGGCCTGCTGCATCGGCACGCTGCGCCAGGTCAGGAACGGCACGGTCAGCGAACCGCCGCCGATGCCGAAAATCGCCGAGGCCCAGCCAATCACCGTGCCCGCAGCGGTCAGACCGAGCTTGCCCGGCACCGTTCGGCTGGCCTTGGGTTTGACGTCCAGCGCCAGTTGCACGGCGATCACCACGGCGAACACGCCGATGATTTTCTGCAGGTTCGGCCCCGAGATCGCTTCTGCGGTCAGCGCACCGAAACCGGCGCCGAGCAGAATCCCCACGGTCATCCAGCGAAAGATCGCCCAGCGCACCGCGCCGCGTTTGTGGTGCTCGCGAACAGCATTGATCGAGGTGAAAATGATCGTCGCCAGCGAGGTTCCCACCGCCAGATGCGTGAGGATCGTCTGATCGAAACCCTGCAAGGTAAAACTGAACACCAACACCGGGACGATGATAATTCCGCCGCCAACCCCGAACAGCCCGGCGAGCACGCCCGCACAGGCGCCGAGCGCCAGATAGAGCAGAAATTCCATGACTGTCTCCCAGACGCATCCCCAAACTGGAGCGGCATGGTAACGGATGCATAGCCTTCTGCTCCACTGGCGATGGATGCACGGACGCCGGATGCGTAGAGTGAGCAAAAAACACACAAGGATCACCTTATGTGCCTGATTGTTTTCGCCTGGCGCCCGGGCCATGCCCAGCCGCTGATCGTCGCGGCCAACCGTGACGAGTTCTACGCCCGGCCCAGCCTGCCGCTGGCGCCATGGCCAGAGGCGCCGCATGTACATGCCGGACGTGATCTTGAAGCCGGGGGAACCTGGCTGGGGATTGGCGCCAATGGCCGTTTCGCCGCGCTGACCAATATCCGCGACCCGCAGCAGCCGCCGGCCACCAAATCCCGCGGCGAACTGGTGGCGCGGTTTCTCACGGGCGATGTGTCGATTGATGATTATTTGAGCGATGTGGTTGGCCGTGCTGCCGAGTACGCGGGATTCAATCTGCTGCTCGGCAATACTCACGAGCTGTGGCACTTCAATGCACGGGCGTCGGAGCCGGTGATGTTGCAGCCTGGGGTCTATGGGTTATCCAACGCCGGACTCGATACGCCTTGGCCGAAACTGCTCAAGGCCAAGGCTGCATTGAACGCGGTGCTGGACGATCCGCAGCCTGAGCGGCTGATGGCGTTGTTGAGTGATGCGCAGACCGCGCCGGAAGCCGAGCTGCCGGACACCGGGGTGGGGATGGCGACTGAGGCGCTGCTGTCGAGCGTATTCATCGCCAGCATGAGTTACGGGACGCGGGCGAGTACGGCGTTGATCGTGCAGGCGGACGGAACGCGGCGAATGGTGGAGCGCAGTTTTGGGCCGTATGGCGGGCATTTGGGCGAAGTTGAGATTTGCGTTTAAAAGCCTACCCTCACCCCAGCCCTCTCCCGGAGGGAGAGGGGGCCGACCGAAGTGTCCTGAGCCATGCACCGACCTGAAAGACCGAGTTGATTATGAATTCGGACAGCACTTTCATTGCCGAGCTGATATGAAGTCGGACAACACTTCCATCGCCGAGTCGATTATGGATTCAGCAGCGCTCTTTCAGGTCGGCGTGGCTTCCGAGCAACCCCCAATCAATCCCCTCTCCCTCCGGGAGAGGGCTAGGGTGAGGGGCTTTTGATCTTTAGAGAGCCTTGGTGACCACCGGCGAATTCATCTTCGCCAGCCCGAGATTCTTCAGCGCCAATTGCAGCGAGCTGTGGATAACTTGCGGGTTATCGATCTTCATCAGTTCAGCCAGCATCTCCTGCGCCTTGCTCAGATTGACCTGACGCAACATCCATTTCACCTTCGGCAGGTTGGTGGCGTTCATCGACAGGCTGTCGAACCCCATCGCCATCAACAACACGGCTGCCGCCGGATCACCGGCCATCTCGCCGCAGATACTCACCGGTTTGCCCTCGGCATGCGCATCACGGACAACGGTTTGCAGCGCTTGCAGCACCGCCGGGTGCAGGTAATCGTAAAGGTCGGCCACACGCGGGTTGTTACGGTCGACCGCCAGTAAATACTGGGTCAAGTCGTTAGAGCCGACCGAGAGAAAGTCGACCATCCGCGCCAGTTCCTTGGTCTGGTACACCGCCGCCGGGATCTCGATCATTACCCCGATCGGCGGCATCGGCACGTCGGTGCCTTCGTCGCGCACTTCGCCCCAGGCGCGGTGAATCAGGTGCAAGGCTTCTTCGAGTTCATGGGTGCCGGAGATCATCGGCAGCAGAATCCGCAGGTTGTTCAGGCCTTCGCTGGCCTTGAGCATCGCGCGAGTCTGCACCAGGAAGATTTCCGGGTGATCGAGGGTGACGCGGATGCCGCGCCAGCCGAGGAACGGGTTGTCTTCCTTGATCGGGAAGTACGACAGCGACTTGTCGCCGCCGATGTCGAGGCTGCGCATGGTCACCGGTTGCGGGTGGAACGCGGCGAGCTGTTCGCGGTAGATCGCCAGTTGTTCCTTCTCGCTCGGGAAGCGCTGGTTGATCATGAACGGCACTTCGGTGCGGTACAGGCCAACCCCTTCGGCACCGCGCTTCTGCGCCCGCGCCACATCGGCCAGCAGGCCGGTGTTGACCCACAGCGGCATGCGGTGGCCATCGAGGGTTACGCAGGGCAGATCGCGCAGGGTGTCGAGGCCCAGCGCCAGTTGTTTCTCTTCCTCGACGATTTCAGCGAATTGCTTGCGCAGCACTTCGCTCGGGTTGGTGTAGACCTCGCCGCGTGTACCGTCGACGATCATTTCGATACCGTCGACTTTGGCGTACGGCAGGTCCACCAGGCCCATCACCGTCGGAATGCCCATGGCACGAGCAAGGATCGCGACGTGCGAGTTACCCGAGCCGAGCACCGAAACCAGACCGACCAGCGTACCTTCCGGGACCTCGCCGAGCATCGCCGGCGTCAGTTCCTCGCTGACCAGAATGGTTTTTTCCGGGTAGACCAGGTTCTGCTGACGCTCTTCCTGCAGGTAGGCGAGCAGACGACGGCCCAGATCCTTGACGTCCGACGCGCGCTCACGCAGGTAGGCGTCGTCCATCAATTCGAAGCGGTTGACGTGATCGGTGACCACCTGACGCAGCGCGCCCTGGGCCCACTGGCCGGTCTTGATCACGGTGGTGATTTCACTGCCCAGCGAGGCGTCGTCGAGCATCATCAGGTAGACGTCGAACAGCGCGCGCTCTTCCGGGCGCAACTGGGTCGCGAGCTTGGCGGACAATGCGCGCATATCGGCGCGCACGCCTTCGATGGCAGTCTTGAACAGCGCCAACTCGGCGTTGATGTCGGTGATGGTCTTGTCCGGCACCACGTCGAGATCGGCCGGCGGCAGCATGACCACGGCGGTACCGACGGCAGCACCTGGCGAACCCGGCACGCCGACGAATTTGGCTTCCTGGATGCCCTTGCCCTGACGACCCAGACCGCGGATCGATCCGGTGGCCTCGGCGTGGGCGATAACGCCGGCGAGCTGCGCGCTCATGGTCACGAGGAAGGCTTCTTCACCTTCGTCGAACTGGCGGCGTTCTTTCTGCTGGATGACCAACACGCCGACGACGCGGCGGTGGTGAATGATCGGGGCACCGAGAAACGAGGCATAACGCTCTTCACCGGTTTCGGCAAAATAGCGGTAGCGCGGGTGAACCGAGGCGTTTTCCAGGTTCAGGGGTTCTTCACGCGTGCCGACCAGACCGACCAGACCTTCGTTGGGTGCCATGCTGACCTTGCCGATCGAGCGCTTGTTCAAGCCCTCGGTGGCCATCAGGACGAAGCGGTTGGTCTCGGGATCAAGCAGGTAGACCGAGCAGACCTGGCTGCCCATGGCCTCTTTGACGCGCAACACAATAATCCCCAACGCCGCCTTGAGATCCTTGGCGGAGTTAACTTCCTGGACGATCTTGCGCAGCGTATTGAGCATGGCTCGGGGTCGAACTCCGTCGTCAGTCGCGCGCTAAAAGGCGCGGGGCAAGCTCTTTGAGAGCGCGTCGATACACCTCGCGCTTGAATGTCACCACCTGGCCCAACGGATACCAATAGCTGACCCAGCGCCAGCCATCGAACTCCGGTTTACCGGTCAAATCCATCCGCACCCGCTGCTCGTTGGAGATCAGGCGCAGGAGAAACCATTTCTGTTTCTGGCCGATGCACAGCGGTTGGCTGTGGGTGCGCACCAGACGTTGCGGCAAACGATAGCGCAACCAGCCTCGAGTGCAGGCCAGTATTTCAACATCTTCACGTTCCAGGCCAACTTCTTCGTTCAGCTCGCGGTACAAGGCGTCTTCCGGCGTCTCCTCAGGGTTGATTCCCCCTTGCGGAAACTGCCAGGCATCCTGATTGATACGGCGAGCCCATAGCACCTGGCCGGCGTCATTCGTCAGAATGATCCCGACATTGGGACGGAAACCATCGGGGTCGATCACGGCAACAACCTCGCAAACGCATGTCGCCGCATTGTTCCACAAAGCTTGATAAGGCGGCAACGAAGGTTCCTACCTTATGTGCACTCTTGTGAAAAGACCGTATTCTTGTCGCCTTTTTACTGACTTTTCAGCGGGTAACTGCAATGCGCCTGGCTCTATTCGATTTGGACAACACCCTTCTGGGCGGCGACAGCGATCACGCTTGGGGCGACTACCTGTGCGAGCGCGGCTTCCTCGACCCGATCGCCTACAAGACGCGCAACGACGAGTTCTATCAGGATTACCTGGCCGGCAAACTGGATAACGCCGCCTACCTGAATTTCTGTCTGGAAATTCTGGGTCGCACTGAAATGGCCGTGCTAGACGCCTGGCACAGCGATTACATGCGCGATTGCATCGAGCCGATCGTTCTGCCGCAAGCGCTGGAACTGCTGAAAAAACATCGCGACGCCGGCGACAAACTGGTGATCATCACTGCGACCAACCGCTTCGTGACGGCGCCGATTGCTGCGCGCCTGGGCGTGGAAACGCTGATTGCCACCGAGTGCGAAATGGTCGATGGCCGTTACAGCGGCCGCAGCACTGACATTCCGTGCTTTCGTGAAGGCAAGGTGACGCGTTTGAATCGTTGGCTGGAAGAGACCGGGTATTCGTTGGATGACAGCTATTTCTATAGCGACTCGATGAATGACTTGCCGTTGCTGGAGCAAGTGGCGAATCCGGTGGCGGTTGATCCGGATCCGAATCTGCGTGCTGAGGCCGAGAAGCGCGGCTGGCCGGTGATTTCGTTGCGCGGCTGAAGATCAAAAGATCGCAGCCTTCGGCAGCTCCTACAGGTTCGGTGTCAGACCACACTTGTAGGAGCTGCCGCAGGCTGCGATCTTTTCGCTTCACACCGGTTTGGCGCCCATCAACCCGGCAATCGCGACAAAACACACGAAACTGAACAACGCCAAGGCAAAACTGAACTTGCCGACCCCGCCCGGCGCCTTGCGCAACCGATTCAAACGCACCAGCAACCAGAACCACGCCAACGCCGCCACGGTATACAGCACGCTCGACGCCAGAATCCAAGTCTGCCCCAGCGGCCAGCCGACGAGATGAACCATCCACCAGCCGGTAAACGGCATGCTCAACAGCGCCAGGCCCATCAGCAGCCACACGAACACTCGTGGCTGCTGCAACGTGCGGCTGCCCGCCGTCGCATCACCCTTGCGTTTTGCCAGAAAAACCCAAACGCCCAGCCCCAGCGCGCTGGCCAGCAAGACCACGGTTGCGATCACATGCGCCATTTTCAGGGCCGTTAACGTTTCCATTGTCAAAATTCCTTATGGCTTGCCCATTAGCGTAGCCCCTCAGCCCAGAAACAGCTGATACGCCGGGTTCTCGCTTTCATCCCAGTATGGATAGCCGATTTCCTCGAGCGCCGCCGGGACCAGATGACGTTCGTCGTGCGGCACCTGCAGGCCCGCGACCACGCGACCATCGGCAGCGCCGTGGTTGCGGTAGTGGAACATCGAGATATTCCAGCGCCCACCGAGCTTGGTCAGGAAGTTGAACAACGCGCCCGGGCGCTCGGGGAATTCGAAGCGAAACACCACTTCATCAATGACGTGCGCCGCATGGCCGCCGACCATGTGGCGGATGTGCAGCTTGGCCAGTTCGTTGTCGGTCAGGTCGATGACCGGGAAGCCCTGCTCGATCAGACTCGCCAGCAGTGCGCTGCGCGGATCGTTTTCCGGGTGGGTCTGTACGCCAACGAAGATGTGCGCTTCGCTGCCGGTGTTGTAGCGGTAGTTGAATTCGGTGATCTGGCGTTTGCCGACCGCTTCGCAGAACGCCTTGAAGCTGCCTGCCTTCTCGGGGATGGTCACGGCGATGATCGCTTCGCGGCCCTCGCCCAGCTCGGCGCGCTCGGCGACGTGACGCAAACGGTCGAAGTTGACGTTGGCGCCGGAGTCGATGGCGACAAAGGTCTGGCCGCTGACACCGCGCTGTTCTACGTATTTCTTGATCCCGGCCACGCCCAACGCGCCGGCAGGCTCGGTGATCGAGCGGGTATCGTCGTAGATGTCCTTGATCGCCGCGCAGATTTCGTCAGTGCTGACGGTGATCACTTCATCGACGTAATCCTTGCAGATGTCAAATGTGTGCTGGCCGATCTGCGCCACTGCCACGCCGTCAGCGAAGATGCCCACGGTCGGCAGGACCACGCGCTCGCCTGCTGCCATGGCCGCTTGCAGACAATTGGAGTCGTCCGGCTCGACGCCGATGACTTTGATGTCCGGACGCAGGTATTTCACATACGCCGCGATCCCGGCGATCAGACCACCGCCACCGACCGGGACGAAAATCGCGTCCAGCGGCTGCGGGTGCTGGCGCAGAATTTCCATGGCCACGGTGCCCTGCCCGGCAATGGTGTGCGGATCGTCGTACGGGTGGATATAGACGTAGCCTTTTTCATCGACCAGTTTCAGCGAGTAGGCCAAAGCCTCCGGAAACGAATCACCGTGCAGCACTACTTTGCCGCCGCGCGAACGCACACCTTCGACTTTGATCTCGGGAGTGGTCTTGGGCATGACGATGGTGGCTTTGACGCCCAACACTTTCGCCGCCAGAGCCAGACCCTGCGCATGGTTGCCCGCCGACGCGGTGACCACGCCACGGGCGCGCTCTTCTTCGCTCAGCTGAGTCAGCTTGTTGTAGGCGCCGCGAATCTTGAACGAGAACACCGGCTGCAAGTCTTCGCGCTTGAGCCAGATGTCATTGCCCAGCCGCTCGGAGAGCTGGCGAGCGTTCTGTAGCGGGGTTTCTACGGCAACGTCATAAACGCGCGAGGTGAGGATCTTTTTGACGTACTGTTCGAGCATCGGAAGCATCACTGAGCGGGTTGGGCAGGGCCAAGGAGTCTAACCCGGCTTTTGCCCGGGCGACCACACGAATACAGAGGTTTTAGCCGCGTCGTAAAAGATCGCAGCCTTCGGCAGCTCCTACAGGATGCATGCGATTCCAGTAGGAGCTGCCGCAGGCTGCGATCCTTTGATCTGCCAATAGGACAATGACCTTCACGAACGCGGGGCCTATAATGCCGGCCTTTCGTTCCCCTCTTCGGCACTTCGGAGCCCGCATGACTCAGGATCAACTCAAACAGGCAGTGGCCCAGGCCGCCGTCGACTTCATCCTGCCGAAACTCGACGACAAGAGCATCGTCGGCGTCGGCACCGGCTCCACCGCCAACTGCTTCATCGATGCCCTGGCCCAGCACAAGGGCGCCTTCGATGGCGCGGTTGCCAGCTCCGAAGCCACCGCTGCGCGCCTCAAGGGCCACGGTATTCCGGTCTATGAACTGAACACCGTGAGCGATCTGGAGTTCTACGTCGACGGCGCCGATGAAAGCGACGCGCACCTGAACCTGATCAAGGGCGGCGGCGCAGCCCTGACCCGCGAAAAGATCGTCGCCGCCGTGGCCAAGACCTTCATCTGCATCGCCGACGCCAGCAAACTGGTGCCAGTGCTCGGCGAATTCCCGCTGCCGGTCGAAGTGATCCCGATGGCCCGCAGCCACGTCGCTCGCCAACTGGTGAAACTGGGCGGCGACCCGGTTTATCGCGAAGGCGTACTGACCGACAACGGCAACATCATCCTCGATGTGTTCAACCTGCAGATCACCAACCCAGTAGAACTGGAAGCGCAGATCAATGCGATTGTCGGCGTGGTCACCAACGGCTTGTTCGCCGCGCGTCCTGCGGATCTGTTGTTGCTGGGGACCAGCGAAGGCGTGAAAACTCTCAAGGCTGAGTAGCCAGACTGCCCACAATTATGGGCAGACGAATAAACCTGTGGGAGCGAGCCTGCTCGCGAAAGCGCCCGTTCAGCCAACATCTTCACCGGCTGACACGACGCCTTCGCGAGCAGGCTCGCTCCCACAGTGTTTTGTGGTCTGAGTTAAGGCTGTGCAGGTTTTTTGAAGACGTAGAACAGATTCGGTTCGCTCACCAGATACAGCGCGCCATCATCATCCATCGCAATCCCTTCTGCCTGCGGCACGGTCTTTTTCAAGCCTTGGCGGCCGCCACTGATAGACATCGTGCTCAACGGGCGACCGTTGACATCCAGCTCCAGAATCAACCGCGACTCATCCGACAGCGCCAGCAAATGCCCACTGCGCTCGTCGTATTGCAGGCTCGACAAATCTCGCACGAACATGCCGGCATCGCGTTTGGGGTTATTGATTACGTGTACCGCGTAGGACTTCTCCGGGTTGAAGTGTGGAAAACCATGCACTTCGTAAATCAGCATCGGGTCACGTTCTTTCGCGACAAACAGACGCTTGCCGACCGAGTCATAGGCCAAGCCTTCGAAACCCTTGTTGCCGCTCATGTGCACGCCCAGCGTCATCTGCTCTGCATCGTCGGCGTCAAGAAAAGTGGTGTCGGCTTCCAGATGAATTTTTATCAGGCGCTGCTGACTCTCATCGGTGATGACGTAGGTGTCGGCGCTGATGAACTCGACGGCCTCCGGATCGCCGAAGCCGATCAGGGCAATGCGTCGCAGGATCTTGCCCTCCAGTGACAGCTCGACCAGTTCGGCATTCTTGTTGGTTACGGTGAACAGGCTTTTGCGCACCGGATCAAAGGTCAGCGCCGAGACATCGTCGTCCAGCCCTTCGATGACTCGCGCTTCGATTTGCACTTGATACCGGTCAAGCGCAATGGATTCACTGCTCTGCGGTTGCCACAGCGTATGCAGATTGAACCAGGCCCGCTCGAACAGACGCATGTATTGGCCGATCGCAAGCAATGCGATCAAAGCGATCATCGACAGCAGGATAAACAGAGGCTTGGGACGGGCAAGTCGGCGCATGCGGGCGGGCTCGGAAATCAAAACAGGCGGATGAAATATCACGCCCGTCTGAACTGAAGCTTAATGGCCACTTGCCTCAAACTACAACATCTGCTCATGTAGGAGCTGCCGAAGGCTGCGATCTTTTGATTTTGATCTTGAAAAAACAAGATCAAAAGATCGCAGCCTGCGGCAGCTCCTACATGGGGGAATTGGTGTCCGCGTTTATTGCTGTTTTTCGAAGCGATAGAACAGGTTCGGTTCGCTGACCATGTACAGCGTGCCCGCCTCGTCCATGGTCATGCCTTCGGCACGCGGAATGGTGTTTTTCAGACCGTTGAAACCGCCGAGCAAGGTCATGAAGCTGACCTGTTCGCCTTTTTCGTCCAGTTCCAGCAACAAGTGCGAGTCGGCGGACAGCACCAGCAGATGGCCGGTGCGCGGATCCACCGCCAGCGCTGACAGGTTACGAATGTCCAGTTCGTCGCTGAGCAGTTTCTGCTTGTCGCCCTTCAGGCTCTGGCTGCCGTCGCTTTTCCAGGTGAACAGTGCGGGCGGCCGCTCTTCCCCCAGCAGCAGTTGCTGATTGCGCGGGTCCCAGGTGATGGCTTCGAATGCTTTGTTCTGATCCTTGGACGGTCCGAGGTCGTATTTCGGAAAATCGGCAATATTCAGTTCACGGGTGTCGGCGGCGACCTTGACGATCGAGAGAAGGTGTTCGCGCTCGTCGACGATCGCCAGCAGGCCGTTTTCCATGACCGTCAGGCCCTCGGGGTTGCTCCAGCCCACCAGCGGCATCTTGCGCAGCACCTCCCCTTGCAAGGTCAACTCGACCAGAAACGGATTTTTGCCCATCACCGAAAACAGCGTTTTAGTCTGCGGGTTGTAGGCCAGATCCGAAGCCTCGTCCTTTTCCATGCCCGGCAGCGGCTTCGCGTCGATTACCGCGCGGTAATCCGGCAGCCAGACGCTTTCCTTCTGCTCGGCCGGGCTCTCGAATCGCTCCAGAACCCAGAGCACGCCACGGTCATCCCAATGCATGGCGAACGCCAGGCCATAGGCAGCGGCAACCGCCAGCAGCAGCCAGGCGTACCAACGCAGAGCGAAACGTGAACGGCGGGTGGGTTTGAGCTGAGTTTGAGAGGACATCAAAGGACGCGTTCCGAAAATTCAGGCTATGGGTAATAGCACAAAGGGGCCGGCTCAGACGCCAGATTTGCGGAAATTATCCAGACAGGATGTGAAAAAAACGGTAAATGGCGGGATTGTCCTGCGCGACAGGCAAGATCAAAAGATCGCAGCCTGCGGCAGCTCCTACAGGGATCGGTATCGGAGCTGCCGCAGGCTGCGATCTTTTGCGGTTAGCGCACGCTGCTGGTGAAGCTGCTTGCGCCCGGCAGTTCGAGGACGATGTCATCGCCGACGTTCAGCGGGCCGACGCCAACCGGCGTGCCGGTGAGGATCACGTCACCGGCCTGCAGCGAGAAGCACCCGGCCATGTGCTGGATCATCGGCACGATCGGATTGAGCATGGCGCTGCTGTTGCCGTCCTGGCGGACTTCGCCGTTGATGGTCAGGCGAATGCCGATGTCGGTCAGGTCAGCGAAGGTGCTGCCGACCACGAACGGCGCGATCACCGCTGCGCCGTCGAACGACTTGGCGATTTCCCACGGCAGGCCCTTGGCTTTCAGTTCGGCCTGCTTGTCGCGCAAGGTCAGGTCCAGCGCCGGGGCGAAGCCGGAGATCGCATCCAGCACTTCTTCGCGGCTTGGTTTGGTCGACAGCGGCTTGCCGATCAACACGGCGATTTCCGCTTCGTAATGCACCGAACCGCGCTCGGTCGGAATGCTGAACCCGCCTTCCAGCGGCACCACGCAACTGCCCGGCTTGATGAACAGCAGCGGCTCGGTAGGCACCGGGTTGTCCAGTTCCTTGGCGTGTTCGGCGTAATTGCGGCCAATGCACACGACTTTCCCGATCGGGAAGTGGATGCGCGTGCCGTCGACGTACTGGTGCTGATAGCTCATTTACCGACTCCTGCCTTTATTGATTCAACAGAGATTACCGATCAAACCGCGAAAATCTTGCCCGGGTTCATGATGCCGTTCGGGTCGAACACCGCTTTCACCGCTTTCATGTATTCGATTTCGACCGGCGAACGGCTGTAGGTCAAGTAATCGCGCTTGGTCATGCCCACGCCGTGCTCGGCCGAGATCGAGCCGTTGTATTTCTCGACGGTTTCAAATACCCACTTGTTCACGGTGGCGCACTTGGCGAAGAACTCGTCCTTGCTCAGGTCATCCGGCTTGAGGATGTTCAAGTGCAGATTGCCGTCGCCGATGTGGCCGAACCAGACGATTTCGAAATCCGGGTAGTGTTCACCGACGATCGCATCGATTTCTTGCAGAAACGCCGGGACTTTCGAGACGGTGACCGAGATGTCGTTCTTGTAAGGCGTCCAGTGCGAGATGGTTTCGGAGATGTACTCGCGCAACTTCCACAGATTGTGCAACTGGGTGTCGCTCTGGCTCATCACGCCGTCCAGCACCCAGCCCTGTTCGACGCAATGCTCAAAGGTTTCCAGAGCGCTGTTGGCCACTTCTTCAGTGGTCGCTTCGAACTCCAGCAACGCATAAAACGGGCAATCGGTTTCGAACGGTGCCGGAACATCGCCACGGCCCATGACTTTAGCCAAGGCTTTATCGGAGAAGAATTCGAAGGCGGTCAGGTCGAGTTTGCCCTGGAAGGCGTGCAGCACCGGCATGATCGAATCGAAATCGGCGGTACCGAGAACCATCGCTGTGAGGTTTTTCGGCGCGCGATCCAGACGCATGGTCGCTTCGACGACGAACCCGAGGGTGCCCTCGGCGCCGATGAACAACTGGCGCAGGTCGTAACCGGTGGCGTTTTTGATCAGGTCTTTGTTCAGCTCCAGCACATCGCCCTTGCCGGTGACGACTTTCATGCCGGCCACCCAGTTGCGCGTCATGCCGTAACGAATCACCTTGATCCCGCCGGCGTTGGTGCCGATGTTGCCGCCAATCTGGCTGGAACCCGCCGAGGCGAAATCGACCGGGTAGTACAAGCCGTTCTCTTCGGCGACGTTCTGCAGCTGCTCGGTGACCACACCTGGCTGGCACACGGCAGTGCGGTCGGTGAGATTCACGTCGAGAATCTGGTTCATGTAATCGAACGAGACCACCACTTCACCGTTAGCGGCTACCGCTGCGGCGGACAGCCCGGTGCGCCCGCCGGACGGCACCAGCGCAACCTTGTGCGCATTGGCCCAACGGACAACCGCTTGCACTTGCTCGATGGTCTTGGGGAAAACGATGGCGCTGGGCGCCGGGGCGAAGTGCTTGGTCCAATCCTTGCCGTAAGCATTCAGGGAGTCGGCATCGGTAAGGACTTTGCCAGGCTCAACCAGGGTCTTCAGTTCATCAATCAGCGCAGGATTGGTCATCGACGGAACTCTCGAACAATTCATGGTCATCCTGAGAACGCTTCACGTCGCAGGAATGAGTGTTTAGCGGGGTGGCTATGCTAGCATACCGACCCCGCAGGACAGTGCCCAAGGCCAGATCCGCGGTGACGGCTTTCCTGCCGTTTGGGTCAGCTCCAGGCTGCGCCCCTCCCTGCCATTTTTCTCCGGGATACAGGTTTACGCAGATGAGCAAGACTTCTCTCGATAAGAGCAAGATCAAGTTCCTTCTTCTCGAAGGCGTCCACCAATCGGCTGTCGACGTCCTCAAGGCGGCGGGCTACACCAGCATCGAATACCTGACTGGTTCCTTGCCGGAAGCCCAGCTGAAGGAAAAGATCGCTGACGCTCACTTCATCGGCATTCGCTCGCGCACGCAACTGACCGAAGAGATCTTCGATCACGCGAAGAAGCTGGTCGCGGTCGGCTGTTTCTGCATCGGCACCAACCAGGTTGACCTGAGTGCTGCCCGTGAGCGCGGTATCGCCGTGTTCAACGCGCCGTACTCCAACACCCGCTCCGTGGCGGAGCTGGTGCTGGCCGAAGCGATCCTGCTGCTGCGCGGCATCCCTGAGAAAAACGCCTCCTGCCATCGTGGCGGCTGGATCAAATCCGCAGCCAACTCGTTCGAGATCCGTGGCAAGAAGCTGGGCATCGTCGGCTACGGCTCGATCGGCACGCAGCTGTCGGTTCTGGCTGAGGGCCTGGGCATGCAGGTGTTCTTCTATGACACCGTGACCAAACTGCCGCTGGGCAACGCCACGCAGGTCAACAACCTGCACGAGCTGCTGGGCATGTCCGACATCGTCACCCTGCACGTTCCGGAAACCGCAGCGACGCAGTGGATGATCGGCGAGAAGGAAATCCGCGCCATCAAGAAGGGCGGCATCCTGATCAACGCGGCACGCGGCACCGTGGTAGAGCTGGATCACCTGGCGGCAGCGATCAAGGACAAGCACCTGATCGGCGCGGCCATCGACGTATTCCCGGTCGAGCCGCGTTCCAATGACGAAGAGTTCGAAAGCCCGCTGCGTGGCCTCGACAACGTGATCCTGACCCCGCACATCGGCGGCTCGACCGCAGAAGCGCAAGCCAATATCGGTCTGGAAGTAGCAGAGAAACTGGTCAAGTACAGCGACAACGGTACATCGGTTTCGTCGGTGAACTTCCCGGAAGTAGCCCTGCCGGCTCACCCTGGCAAGCACCGCCTGCTGCACATCCACGAGAACATTCCGGGTGTGATGAGCGAGATCAACAAGGTCTTCGCCGAGAACGGCATCAACATCTCCGGTCAGTTCCTGCAGACCAACGAGAAGGTTGGCTACGTGGTGATCGACGTCGACGCCGAATACTCGGAACTGGCGCAAGAGAAGCTGCAACACGTCAACGGCACAATCCGTAGTCGCGTACTGTTCTAACAGCAGCTGCTAGCTACAAGCTACAAGCTACAAGCGGCAAGTGAAAAGCGCGTTTGCCTTTACTTGCCGCTTGCAGCTGGCAACTTGAAGCTGAATAAAAGAAGGGAGCCCCGAAAGGCTCCCTTTTTTTATTTCACGTTGACGGTGATTTTTTCCGAAACGATCGATGGGTCGAACGGCATGTGGCCGCTGTCGCCGAGGATCAGTTGCAAGGTGTGCTTGCCAGGGGCGAGTTTGATCGTGGCTTCGGTCTGCGCCTTGCCGAAATGCATGTGGTGGGCATCCGTCGGAATCGGCGCGCCTTCGGCCGGCAGGTCGTCGACGTCGATCAGCAGATGGTGGTGGCCGGTGTTCTTGGTGACGTCCCCGGCAGGTGCCAACGCGATGTTCTTGACGCCGAATTTGACCTTGAATTCCTGGGAAACCGTAGCCCCGTCCTCAGGAGAAACGATGAACACTTCAGCATCCTTCGGCGCCGGTGTCGCCGCACTGGCCAGTACCGAAACACCCATCAGCACACCGGCCAATGCTGCACGTGACATAAAGCTTTTCATTTTCTTCTCCAGTTTTTCCGTAAAATCCGCACGGTCATGACAACTTCATGACCATTCGTTGTCGAAGGCACTCGACAACCATAGCAAAGCGAGCCTGACTCAGAGCATCGCGTTAATGATTTCAAAGGAGTGACCATGCGCTTTCTGCCTGGCCTGATCTGCCTGCTACCCCTTTTGAGCCCTTTGGCTCACGCCGAACTGATTGATGACGTCAACGACCGTGGCGAACTGCGCATAGCCCTTGAGGCTAATACACCGCCCTTCAATTACAAGGATGGCGACACACTCACGGGGTTCGAGGTCGAGCTTGGGCAGCTCCTGGCGAACGAACTGGATGTTCGCGCCGACTTCATCGTCACCGACGAGGCCGACTTGCTCCAGGGCGTCGAAAGCGGCAAATACGATGTCGCGCTCAATCACATAGCACAGACCGCTGATCTACAGGATCGTTTCGACTTCAGCGCGCCATACGGCAAGGTCGATTCGCAGTTGCTGGCGAAGAAGGATGAGCAGCCACGGCCGATGGTGCTGGTGCAGACGCTGACCAACGCTAAACCGACAGCAAGTGCACCGGTGGAATTGGCCATACCGTTTCAGAAGGGCAACCCGGCGTTTCAGGCCAGCCTGGAGAGCGCGATGCAGCGGATCAAGGCGGACGGGCGGTTGGCGGCGTTGTCGAAGAAGTGGCTCACCGAAGCCAACTGAAGTCGGTAGGAGCTGCGGCACGCTGCGATCTTTTGACGTTGATTTACAAGATCAAAAGATCGCAGCCTCGTTTCATTCGTCAGCTCCTACAGCAAGAGTCGACCGATACCGCGCCCTGTAGGAGCTGCGGCACGCTGCGATCTTTTGACGTCGATTTACTGGATCAAAAGATCGCAGCCTCGTTTCACTCGTCAGCTCCTACAGCCTGAGTTGACCGACACCGCGCCCTGCAGGAGCTGCGGCACGCTGCGATCTTTTGACGTTGATTTACAAGATCAAAAGATCGCAGCCTCGTTTCACTCGTCAGCTCCTACAGGGGATTTGTGGGGGCTATGGGTTGAGTTGGGCCAGGGCTTTCGCGGCTTGTGGGAGTTCGAGTTCGCTGAAGACTTGCACGCCATGGCGCTTGAGCAGCGCGGCCGTTACGCCTTCGCCTGGGACTTTGACGCCACTGAACGTCCCGTCATAGGTCAGCAGGTTTCCACAGGATGGGCTGTTGGCTTTCAGCACTGCCACGCGAATCCCATGCTGTTGCACCAACGCCAACGCCTGCCGCGCACCATCCAGAAACTGCGCGCTGACATCCTCGCCCTCGGTGGTAATCACCGCAGCGACACCATCCAGCACTTCACCACCCTGCCCGCCCGGGATTTCCGCCGCTGCCCGTGGTGTCGGCAAACCGCCCGCGACTTCGGGACACAGCGGCACCACCCGCCCTTGTGCGATCCATTGCTCAAGCAAATCAAACGGCCCGCTCGCCCCGCCGTCATAACGCACGCGATGGCCCAACAGGCAGCGGCTGACCAGAATCTTGTCCATGCTCAGAACGGCTCGTTGCCACGGCGGCGAAACCAACCGGTCAGCGACAAGCGTTCACGGTTCGCCGGCAATACTTCGTGCGGCACTTCACCCGAGAGAAACACCACCAGACAACCGCCAGTCGGTTGCACGTCATGCACGCGCTCATCGTTGAGGTACATGCGCAACTGACCACCATCCTCCGGCAGCCAGGCATCGTTGAGATAGACCACCACCGAAACCATGCGCCGGTCGTCATCGCGAAAGCGGTCGACGTGCTTGCGATAGAACGCACCGGGCGGATACAGGGCGAAATGGCACTCGAAATCTTCCAGGCCGAGAAACAAGCCGCGGTTGAGCGCCTCGCGCAAGCTGTCCATCAGGCTCAGATAACGGTCGCTGGCCGCAGCCTGCCCGGGATCGATCCACTGGATATGGTCGCCTCGAATGCCCTCGCGAATCTCCGAGAACGGCCCGCGCCCCACTGCCGCCGGCGCCAGTTCACCTTCGGCCTCGCGTTTGCGGCATTCGGCCGCCAGCTCGCGGGTCAAACCGGCGGGCAGGAAAATGTTCTGCTGCGACCAGCCATGCTCGGCCAGGTCGTCGACAATGCGTAACAGCAGCGGGTGTTCAGAGGATATTTGCATGGCGCGCATAGTATGCCTGCGGCAAGAAATCCGACAGAGCCACGCGGCGGCTTGATACGAATTCTCGACAAGTCCCTGCACCGCAAGGACAATAGTCCGCTGCTGACAGGAGTCCCTATGCGCCGTTTGCTTTTTTCACTGTTGATGTTCTGCGTATTGCCCGCCTGGGCGGACGGCCACGATCAGTTGTACAAGATCGCCGGTTGGCCAGAACAACGCGCGCATTTCAACGATGCCCTGAGTGCCGCCCAGCAGCGCTATCAGAACAGCCTGCCGCCCGCAGTGTTTCAAGCTCTGGTCAACAACAGCAACCAGCGCTTCGCCGCGCAGGCGATGGATCAGCGCGCCGAAGCGCAACTGCGCAAAACCCTCGCCGATCCGAAACCGGCTTTGACCTTCTTTCAGTCACCACTGGGCAAGAAAATTGTCGCCGCTGAATTACTCGCGACCCGCCGCGATCAACTGGCGAAAAACGCCAAGGGCCTGCCGAAAATGCCGGCCAGCGACAGCCGTTTGCTGATCATCGGCCACCTCGCTCAGGCCTTGCCCGCGCGTGAAGCGGGCGCCGAGGTCAGCCTGGCGATTGCCGGGGTGGCGGCGGACAGTTTGAGTTCGATGATTCCGGGGCTGCTCGGCGGCGGTCAGGCACAGGGCATGTTGAATGGTCAGCGTCAGCGGCTGATGGATCAGATCGGCGCCGACCTGAACAACACCTTGCTCTACGTCTATCGCGACCTGTCGGATGAAGAGCTGGAAGAGTTTGCGACGTTTGCCGAGTCGACCGAGGGCAAGGCTTATTATCAGGCAGCGCTGGCAGCGATTCGGGCGGGGCTTGCAGTCGGCCAACAGTAAAAGATCGCAGCCTGCGGCAGCTCCTACATCGATCCCTGTAGGAGCTGCGGCAGGCTGCGATCTTTTGATCTGTTTCTAGAGATTCCGCCCCCTGATCCGCTTGCTCAGAAACCCGAAATATTCCTCGCGCATCTCCGCCGTTTCAT
Source organism: Pseudomonas fluorescens (assembly GCF_900636825.1). Lineage (NCBI taxonomy): Bacteria > Pseudomonadati > Pseudomonadota > Gammaproteobacteria > Pseudomonadales > Pseudomonadaceae > Pseudomonas > Pseudomonas fluorescens. Next base: position 5,688,677 of record NZ_LR134318.1, read on the forward strand.
TGGCCAGATGATGCCGCGCCTCGGCCAGCAAGAGAATCTGCGGCCGGTCGAACTTCCATTTCAGCACCTGCAGATTGTGCTGCCAGTCGACGGTCATATCCGCCTGCCCCTGAATGATCAGCGGCCGTCGCGGACTTTTTTTCGCGTGCTCGACGCGGATAATCCACCGCGATAGCGCCCCGACCCATTGGGTCGGCAGACGTCGCGGTTGCAGCGGATCGGCCTGGAGAAAGGGCAGGAAATCCGGATCGTTGGAGTTCTCGCTGAAGCGCCGGGCCACGCCACGGACGAAAGGCCGAAGCAGGTAATAACTCAACTGCGACCATCCCCACGCCCGCGGCCGCACCAGCGGCGCCATGAGAATCACCTGGCCCTGCGCCGGACTGTTTTCGGCATGGTTGAGCAGGTGATCGACGACGATTGCGCCACCGGTACTCTGCCCGCACAAATGCCACGGCTGCGGCAGGGAAATCGAATTCGCTTCGGCGAAGAGCGCCTGCAAGACATCCTGATACTCGGAGAAATCACGAATACTCGCCCGCGGCCCGCTCGACAGACCATGCCCCGGCAAGTCGCAGGCGATCACGGCAAAATCCTGATCCAGTGCCCATTCGATCACATGCCGGTACAGCCCGATGTGATCGTAGTAACCATGCAGGAGGAACAGCGTTGCCTTGACCTTCTCCGGCCACCAGCAATGGCTGACCAGTTCGTAGCCATCGACCTCGAAACGGCCCATGCCGCGCCAGACATCACGTTCGGGAAAGTCGGTTTGATAGAAGCGCTGGTAAGCCTTCGCTGCCTCCGATAACGGCTGCCACTCGGCCAAAGGCTTGAGGCTGGCGCGGAGTTGATCGGGGTCGAAAGTATCGGGCATGCAGACATTCCAAAGCGGTAAACGGACTTTATCGGCCTGCGATATTCATCTGTCGCGGCAAGCATGGCAAGCTAGCCAACCTTTTCAGATACCGACATCATGCGTTCGCCCTACCGCACCGCACTGTTCGCCAGCCTGCTTGCGCTGATCTGCGCCGGGGTGCTGTGGGCGGCGTATGACTGGTTTCAGGGGCGTTATCTGCGGGCGTTCAGCGAACACACGGCGGTATTTTCAGGCGATCCACTGCGCCTGCCCGACGATCTCGCCGGGCCCGGAAACATTCGCCTCGTGCATTTCTGGGACCCGGCGTGCCCATGCAACGTTGGCAATCAACAGCACCTGACCGAGATGGTCGAGCAGTTCGGCGCCAGGGGCGTGGAGTTCTTCGCCGTGCAAAAGCCCGGCAGTCACGGCCAGTTGCCCGTCACCCTCTCCGCTCTGAAAACGATCATTGTCCTGCCCGGTTCCGAACAGATCCCCGCCAGCCCGGCTGTGGCGATCTGGGACCGCAGCGGCAAACTCGCCTACTTCGGCCCTTACAGCGAAGGCCTGACGTGCAACTCCAGCAACAGCTTTATCGAGCCGATCTTGCATGCCCTGACTGATGATCGACCGGTTAATGCTACTCACACTTTGGCCGTCGGTTGCTACTGCCCGTGGCCTGTGGAGGCGCACTAAGGCATTCCGGACTTTTCAAGGACAGCGCTGCATCGGCCGCATGGTGTGTGCTAATTGTTTGCAGCCGCACGGGCGGCCATCCCGCTTGCACAAGGAGTCACCATGAAGCGTGTGTTCACCGTTGTTGCCTTGCTCATTGTTGTCCTGCTCGCCGGCGCAGGCTGGTACGTCTACAGCAAACAGCCGACGCGCCAGGGTCAGGTCGAATTGCGCAATCTGCAAGGTTCGGTGACGGTGCGCTACGATGAACGCGGTGTGCCGCATATCCGCGCCGAAAACGAGACGGACCTCTACCGCGCCCTCGGTTATGTCCACGCCCAGGACCGGCTGTTCCAGATGGAAGCCATGCGCCGCCTCGCCCGCGGCGAGCTGGCCGAAGTGCTCGGGGCGAAGCTGCTCGACACCGACAAACTGTTCCGCAGCCTGCGCATCCGCGAGCGCGCCGCCAGTTACGTGGCCAGTCTCGATAAGCAGTCACCGGCGTGGAAAGGCCTGCAAGCCTATCTGGATGGCATCAACCAATATCAGGACACCCACGCCGCGCCCATCGAGTTCGACGTGCTGGGCATCCCCAAGCGACCGTTCACGGCCGAAGACAGCATCAGCGTTGCCGGTTACATGGCGTACAGCTTTGCCGCCGCGTTTCGCACCGAGCCGTTGCTGACCTACGTGCGCGATCAATTGGGCGCCGATTATCTGAATGTCTTCGACCTCGACTGGCAGTCGAAGGGCGTGCTGGTCAACGGTCATGCCAAGCCAGCGCCAGCCCTCGCAGCCGGCGACTGGAAAGACCTCAATGCCCTCGCCCGCCTGAGCGAACGCGCGCTGATCGATAACGGTCTGCCGCAGTTTGAAGGCAGCAACGCCTGGGTGATTGCCGGCAGCCGCAGTCAGAGCGGCAAGCCACTGCTGGCGGGCGACCCGCATATTCGTTTTTCGGTACCGTCGGTGTGGTACGAAGCGCAGCTGTCGGCGCCGGGCTTTGCCCTGTACGGTCACCATCAGGCACTGGTGCCGTTTGCCTTTCTCGGGCACAACCTGGATTTCGGTTGGAGCCTGACCATGTTCCAGAACGACGATCTCGATCTGATCGCCGAGAAGGTCAATCCGGACAACGCCAATCAGGTCTGGTATCGCGGCCAGTGGACCGACATAGTCATCACCGAGCAGCAGATCAACGTGAAGGGGCAGGCGCCGGTGACGATCACCTTGCGTCAGTCCCCGCACGGGCCGATCGTCAACGATGTGCTGGGTACCGCTGCCGGAAAAACACCGATTGCGATGTGGTGGGCCTTCCTCGAAACACCCAACCCGATCCTCGAAGGCTTCTACCAACTCAACCGCGCCGATACGCTGGCCAAGGCCCGCGCTGCCGCCGCGAAAGTGCAGGCCCCGGGGCTGAATCTGGTTTACGCCAACGCCAAGGGTGACATCGCCTGGTGGGCCTCGGCATTGCTGCCCAAGCGTTCGGCCGGGGTGAGGCCGGAATTCATTCTCGATGGCAGCAGCGCGCAGGCGGACAAGGACGGTTTTTACCCGTTCAGCGCCAACCCGCAAGAGGAAAACCCGGCGCGTGGCTATATCGTCTCCGCCAACTTCCAACCCGTGTCGCCGACCGGCATGGAGATCCCCGGTTACTACAACCTCGCCGATCGCGGCCAGCAACTCGATCGTCAGCTCGGCGACAAAAGTGTGAAATGGAATAACGAGGCCAACCAGAAACTGCAATTGGGCACCGCGACCGGTTACGGCCCGCGACTGTTGGCGCCGCTGTTGCCGGTGTTGCGTGAGGTGGCGAGCGATCCGGCGCAACTCAAGCTGGTCGAGCAACTGGCGCAGTGGCCCGGCGACTATCCGCTTGATTCGGTGAGTGCCACGCTCTTCAACCAGTTCCTCTACGACCTCGCCGACGCGGCGATGCGCGATGAATTGGGCAATGACTTTTTCGAAACGCTGCTGTCGACACGGGTAATCGATTCGGCGCTGCCTCGTCTGGCGGCCGCCGCCGATTCACCGTGGTGGGATAACCGCAGCACGCCGAACAAGGAGAGCCGCGCCGACATCGTGCGCACCGCGTGGGCGGCGAGCCTGCAACATCTGAAACAGACCCTCGGCGAGGACACGGCGAAGTGGAAATGGGCAGCGGCGCATACGCTGACCCACGGACATCCGCTGGGGCAGCAGAAACCCTTGGAGCGGATTTTCAATGTCGGACCGTTCGCCGCGCCGGGCAGTCACGAAGTCCCGAACAATCTATCGGCGAAAATCGGCCCGGCGCCGTGGCCGGTGACCTATGGCCCGTCAACCCGGCGGCTGGTGGACTTCGCCGATCCGACCCATGCCCTGACCATCAACCCGGTCGGCCAGAGCGGCGTGCCGTTCGACAGCCACTATGACGATCAGGCTGAGGCGTATGTGGATGGCATCTATGTGCAGGCGCATTTCAGCGACGAAGAGGTGACCGCGAATACGCGCAATACGTTGAAGTTGTTGCCGACGCGAGCACCTTAAAAGCCCCTCACTGTAGAGACCGGTACATCCTTTACAAATTAGACCGGGGACATCGTTTACACCTTTACAGGCTTGCTACGCGTTTAGCGCCGTGTTCAAGCCTGCCTAAACAGTGGCTGCAAAGGTACAGCTCCCAAGCATCATCTGCCACTTCCTTCAACGCGATGTCCTCTCCAATCAAAGCCTCTCCGAGAAAAATCAGCTGTCCTTTCCATTTGATTTCACCATTTGACCGAACCTTGCGTACTTCAACATCAGAGCCGTATTCAAGGGCAGGCAAGTGACCGGGATAAGCACGTTCCGACGGGCTATAGACCGAAGCTGGCGGTTTCATGCCCAGCGCGGTGTGGGGTCGGTGGTGGTTGAAGTCTTGGATGAAATCCTGAAAAGCCAGCTGCTGGCGCACAAGGTTTTCCGCAGGTGGCACCGCTGCCTTTAGCGTTCGATGCATCCGTTCATGTCGACCATTTTGGTCGGGACGGCCAGGCGTAATCGTTTCGACATGGATTCCAAGCCTGATGAACCAAACTGATAACTTCGAAAGTCGCGCCAGTCCTGTCGAGGCGAAAGGAGCGCCATTGTCAGTGCGGATCACATCCGGCAGCCCATATTCTCGAAAAGCCCACTCGAAGCCTTCCCGCGTCGGCGCGCCATGCGTACTGGGCAAAGCTCGACAGACGAATAAAAAGCGGCTCATCTGATCGGTAATGGTAAGCGGGTAGCACCAGTTACCGTCCTGCATTTTGAACTGCCCTTTGTAATCAGCACACCAGGTCTGATTGGGCGCGTCGACCGGACGCAAATGCGTTGGCGCACGGGGACGTGGGGGATAAGGTCGTCGCGCCATGACCAAACCAGCTTTCTTCAACCACTCTCCGGCAGTACTCGCCGCCGGCCACTGGATATGCGGATCGGAAACGCGCAGGCGATCGATGATCTGTTTGGGCCCTCGATCGGGATGTTCGTTTTTCTTGGCAAACAACTTGGCAATGATTTCGTCGGAAGTTTGATGAGGGCAGTTCAGCGGCTTGCGCGACTGCTCTTTCAAACCATCAACGCCCAACGCTGCGTATCGGTCCAACCACTTGTCGATGGTAGGGCGGCTGACACCATACCGCCGGCTTAACTGGCTTTTGGTGTAGCTGCCGCTAAGCCAATCGCTGATTAACTTTACTCGTTGATCCATTGGGGACTCTTGTTTCCAGGGCATGGTCAGCACCTCCTGACCACGATTGATACCTGTAAACCATGTCCCCGGTCTCAAACGTAAAGGATGTATCCGGTTTTTACCCACCCTAGCCCTCTCCCAGAGGGAGAGGGGACTGATTGGGGGATGCTCAAGGCTTACAGCGACCTGATACTGCTTTACCGAATCCATAATCGCTAAGGTCTTTCAGGTCGATGTATCACGCCAGACACTGCGGTCGGCCCCCTCTCCCTCTGGGAGAGGGCTGGGGTGAGGGTCACAGCATTACCGCAAAATTCAGCCGAAACTGCTGAGGTGTCACCCCGAGCCTGCGATTGAACACACTGCGCATATGCTGCGCGTCGCGAAACCCGCATTGATACGCCACGGTCTTCAACGGGGCCGCGCTGCTTTCCAGCAACACCCGCGCCGCATCCACCCGCGCCCGTTCGACGAACTCCGCCGGCGTAACCTTGGCTTCTCGCGCAAATACCCGCGAGAAATTGCGCGCACTCATATTCGCGGCGCTGGCCAGATCGGCAATTGTCAGATCGCCGGTGAGATTGGCCAGCACATACAACTGCACCATCGCCACCGCCGACGTCGGTTCCGCATGCGGCGTCAGGAACGGGCTGAACTGCGATTGTCCGCCGGAGCGCTGGGTGAACACGACCAGGCGTTTGGCCACGCTCAGCGCCACTTCAGCGCCGTGATCGCGCGCCAGCAGATACAACGACAAATCGATCCCGGCTGTCACCCCGGCCGAGGTATAGAGGCGACCGTCCTCGACGTACAACCGATCCGCTTCGACCTGCGTCGACGGGCATAACTGCGCCAGGGCCTCGGCATCGTTCCAGTGCGTGGTCACGGTGCGCCCTTCGAGCAATCCGGCCCGCGCAAGCATGAACGCGCCATTGCAGATCGACCCGAAACGCCCGGCGCGACCACAGGCTTCGCGCAACCAGGCGTCGAACGTGGGGCCGAAATCCATGAACGGCAATTGCGGACCACCAGCCACGAGCAGCAGGTCGCAGGCGTCGCGTGCCTCGCTGAAATGCCGATGGGCGTGGAGGATCAAACCGTTGGAGCAGGCCATCGGATTTTTTTCCAGACCGATCACTTCGAGCCGATAGTGATTTTCCGGCGCGAGGAAGCGATTGGCCTCGGCGAACACATCCATGGGGCCGCTGACGTCCAGCGATTGCACGCCGGGGAACACGACGATGGCGACGGTTTTGTTCATGGCTGTGGATTCCCTTAAAGTGCAAAAGCTTGGCACGATTTGCCGGTGGATTGGCAAGGATCGCAGCCATGGATCGATTGTTCGCTTCGCGTGCCGGGAACAGACTTTCTCCATCAGCGCCACACCGGCGTTTTCGATGAGGAAACCGTTATGACCAGCACCATCGCCGGCATCCAGATCCCCGACAGCGCCCTCGCCCGCGCCACTACCGAATACATCCGCGACATCGAGTCCGACCTGCTTTATCACCACTCGCGCCGGGTGTTTCTGTTCGGCGCCCTGAGCGGTGAGCGCCAGCGATTGGCCTACGATCCCGAATTGCTCTACGTCGGCGCGATGTTCCACGACCTCGGTCTGGTCGAGGGGCATCGCAGCGATGATGAACGATTCGAGGTGGATGGCGCGAATGCGGCTGCGGCGTTTCTCAAACCCTATGGGCTGAGCGATGACGACATCGAGCAAGTCTGGCTATCGATTGCCTTGCACACGACGCCGGGCGTGCCCAGGCATCTGCGCCCGACCGTCGCGCTGGTCACCGCTGGCGTGGAAATGGATGTGCTGGGAATGGATTACGCGGCATTCAGCACTGTGCAGCGCGAGGCCGTGGTGCATGCGCATCCACGTGGGGAAGGTTTCAAGGAATGCATCATCTGCGCGTTCGCCGACGGCTTGCGCCATCGTCCGCAGACCACGTTCGGCAACGTGAAGACCGATGTGCTGGTGGATCAGGAGCCAGGCTTCAAACCGATGAACTTTGTTGAAGTCATCCGTAATTCTCCCTGGACTGCCTGACGGGCAAAACCAAAAGATCGCAGCCTGCGGCAGCTCCTACATTGGAATGCGTTTCCTGTAGGAGCTGCCGCAGGCTGCGATCTTTTGCGGTCAAGCCGATTGCGGCGCCGGTGCGCGACGCACGTCCGGTTGTTTCCACGAATCGGCAGCGCTTTCTTCGATGGCTTGCTGGATGGCTTTCTTGCGGGCTTCTTCGGCGCGGCGGCTGAAGAACCAGACCAGGAAGGTCACGATCGACACCGCCAGCAGAATCAGGCTCGCCACTGCGTTGATCTCAGGCTTCACGCCCAGACGCACCGCCGAGAACACTTCCATCGGCAACGTCGTCGAGCCTGGTCCGGAAACGAAGCTCGCCAACACCAGGTCATCCAGCGACAGGGCGAACGACATCATGCCGCCCGCCGCCAGCGATGGCGCAATCATCGGGATGGTGATCAGGAAGAACACCTTCCACGGCCGCGCGCCGAGGTCCATTGCCGCCTCTTCGATCGATAGGTCCAGCTCACGCAGACGCGCCGACACCACCACCGCCACATACGCCGCACAGAACGTGGTGTGAGCAATCCAGATGGTGACGATGCCGCGTTCCTGCGGCCAGCCGATCATCTGTGCCATGGCCACGAACAGCAGCAACAGCGACAGACCGGTGATCACTTCCGGCATGACCAACGGCGCGGTCACCAGGCCGCCGAACAGCGTGCGGCCCTTGAAGTGAGTGATGCGCGTCAGCACGAACGCCGCCAGCGTACCCAGCGCCACCGCCGCAACCGCCGTGTAACAGGCGATTTCCAGCGAGCGCAGCACCGAGCCCATCAGTTGCGTATTGTCGAGCAGGCCGACATACCACTTGATCGACCAGCCGCCCCACACTGTCACCAGTTTCGAGGCGTTGAACGAATAGATCACGAGGATCAGCATCGGCAGATAGATAAACAGCAAACCCACGACCAGCATCAGGCTGGAGAAACGGATGCGCTTCATTCTTTACCCTCCATTTCCTTGGCCTGACTGCGGTTGAAGAGAATGATCGGCACGATCAGGATCGCCAGCATCACCACCGCCAGCGCGGATGCCACCGGCCAGTCACGGTTATTGAAGAACTCTTGCCAGAGCACCTTACCGATCATCAGGGTTTCCGGGCCGCCGAGCAGTTCCGGAATCACGAACTCACCCACCACCGGGATGAACACCAGCATGCAGCCGGCAATGATCCCGTTCTTGGACAGCGGAATGGTGATTTTCCAGAAGCTGTTGAAGGTGCTCGACCCAAGATCGGAGGCCGCTTCCAACAGACTTTGATCGTGTTTCACCAGGTTGGCGTACAACGGCAGGATCATGAATGGCAGGTACGAATAAACCACGCCGATGTAGACCGCCAGGTTGGTATTGAGAATCTGCAGCGGCTCATCAATCAAACCCATGCTCATCAGGAAACCGTTGAGCAGGCCGTTGTTGCTGAGAATGCCCATCCACGCGTAGACGCGGATCAAGATCGCGGTCCAGGTCGGCATCATGATCAGCAGCACCAGCACCGTTTGCAGCTCTTTACGGGCGGTGGCGATGGCGTAGGCCATCGGGTAGCCGATCGCCAGGCAGAGCACGGTGCTGATGAACGCCATTTTCAGCGAGCCGAGATAGGCGGCGATGTACAACTCGTCGTCGCCAAGCATCGCGTAGTTGCCCAGGTTCAGCAGCAGTTGCAGCTTCTGCTCGGCAAAGGTGTAAATCTCGGTGTACGGCGGGATGGCCACGTCGGCTTCGGCGAAGCTGATCTTCAGGACGATGAAGAACGGCAACATAAAGAACAGGAACAGCCAGATGAACGGCACGCCGATGACCAGTTGCCTGCCATTGGGGATTATTCGGTTGATGCGGCGTTTGAATTTGCGCATGTTCATGAGCGAAGTACCACGCCGCTGTCATCTTCCCACCACACGTACACCTGGTCGCCCCAGGTCGGACGCGCGCCGCGACGTTCGGCGTTGGCAACGAACGACTGCACCAGTTTGCCGCTCGGCAATTCCACGTAAAACACCGAGTGACCGCCGAGGTAGGCGATGTCATGCACCTTGCCGCTCGACCAGTTGTATTCGCAGGTCGGTTGATCGGCGGTGACGAGCAGCTTCTCCGGACGGATCGCGTAGGTTACCGATTTGTCTTGCACCGAAGTGCTGATGCCGTGGCCGACATAGATTTGCCGATCAAGGTCTTTGCAAGTGATGGTCGCATGACCTTCGGCGTCGTCGATCACTTCGCCTTCGAAGATGTTGACGTTGCCGATGAATTCGCAGACCAGGCGGCTGGTCGGGGTTTCGTAGATGTCGATCGGGCTGCCGATCTGGGCGATCCAGCCCAGGTGCATGATCGCGATGCGCTCGGCCATGGTCATGGCCTCTTCCTGATCGTGGGTCACCATCACGCAGGTAACGCCGACGCGCTCGATGATCTCGACCAGCTCAAGCTGCATCTGGGAACGCAGTTTCTTGTCCAGCGCGCCCATCGGCTCATCGAGCAGCAGCAGCTTCGGCCGCTTGGCCAGCGAACGGGCCAAAGCGACGCGCTGGCGCTGACCGCCAGACAGTTGATGCGGCTTGCGCTTGGCGTACTGGGTCATCTGCACCAGCTTGAGCATTTCGGCGACGCGGGCATCGACTTCAGCGGCCGGAATCTTGTCTTGCTTGAGGCCGAAAGCGATGTTCTGCGCCACGGTCATGTGCGGGAACAAGGCGTACGACTGGAACATCATGTTGATCGGGCGTTCGTACGGCGGCATGTCGGTGATGTCGACGCCGTCGAGAAAAATGCGCCCCTCCGTGGGCCGTTCGAACCCTGCGAGCATGCGCAGCAGGGTGGATTTGCCCGATCCCGAACCGCCGAGCAGAGCGAAGATTTCACCCTTCTTGATTTCCAGGGACACATCGTCCACGGCAATCGTCTCGTCGAACTTCTTCGTGACCCGGTCGATTTTGACCAGCACCTGTTTCGGTGTCTGGTCGCCCTCGAGGGCTTTCTTGTAGGCGCCGGAGGCAACTGCCATTTACGAAACTCCCAGAAAAAAAGAGTGCAGTTCGCCCAATGCGGGCGAACCCAGGATAGTTGTGCCTTATTTGCCCGACTTGACCTTGGTCCAGCTGCGGGTCATCAAACGCTGAATATTGGGCGGCAACTCGGTCGACACGTAGGTCTTGTCGAGGACCGCTTGCGGTGGATAAACCGCTTCGTCAGTACGGATGGACTGCTCCATCAATTTGTCCGAACCCGGGTTGGGGTTGGCATAACCCACGTAATCACTGACCTGGGCAATCACCTCAGGTTTCAGCAAATAGTTGATGAAGGCGTGGGCTTCCTTGACGTTGGACGAATCCTTGGGAATCGCCAGCATGTCGAACCACAGCGCACCACCCTCTTTCGGGATCGAATAGGCGATGTTGACGCCCTTCTTGGCTTCCTCGGCACGGTTCTTCGCCTGGAAGATATCGCCGGAGAAACCGATGGCCACGCAGATGTCGCCATTGGCCAGATCGCCGATGTACTTCGAAGAGTGGAAGTAGGTCACGTAGGGACGCACGGCGAGCAGCTTGGCGGTGGCTTTTTCGTAGTCCTTGGTGTTGGTGCTGTTGGCGTTCAGGCCCAGGTAATTGAGCATCGTCGGCATCATTTCATCCGCCGAATCAAGGAACGCGACGCCGCAGCTATGCAGTTTCTTGATGTTTTCCGGCTCGAACAGCACGGCCCAGGAATCGATCTTGTCGATGCCGAGCACGGCTTTGACCTTGTCGACGTTGTAGCCGATGCCGTTGGTACCCCACAGATACGGCACGGCATAAAGGTTGCCGGGGTCGTTCTGTTGCAGGCGCTTGAGCAGCACCGGATCGAGGTTGGAATAATTTGGCAGCTGCGCCTTGTCGAGTTTTTGGAAGGCGCCAGCCTTGATCTGCTTGCCAAGGAAGTGGTTCGACGGCACGACTACGTCATAGCCGGTACGCCCGGCGAGCAATTTGCCCTCCAGGGTTTCGTTGGAATCGAAGACGTCGTAGACCGGTTTGATCCCCGTCTCTTTCTCAAAATCGGCCAGGGTCGATTCGCCGATGTAATCGGACCAGTTATAAATATGCACCGTGCCGGCGGCTTGAGCGCCGACCATGAACGTCAGGCCGGCAGCGGCCAGCAGGGCATTGCGCAAAGAAGAAAAAATAGGCAAGTGGAGGTCCTCTAAATTAGTTGGGCCCAAGTTGCCCCGCGCTGCATGACAGCCATGACTGCCCGGCAACAAAACCGGCGCGCAACTTACCCTCGAAAAACCGTTCCAGCAAAACTTTCTGTCATTTAATTAATCCGCTGGCCGCCGTCGCGAGGACGACGGCCAGCAGTTGTCGCAACAAACCGGCTTATTTGCCCGATTTGATCTTGGTCCAGCTGCGAGTGATCAGGCGCAGGGTCGCCGCGTCCAGATCGCTGATCGCATACAGTTGCTTCTTCACTTCAGCCGACGGGTAGATGCTCGGATCGCTGGTGATGTCCTTGTCGACCAGAGGCGTGGCGGCCTTGTTGCCGTTCGGGAAACGAACGGCATTGGTGATGCCGGCCATCACTTGCGGCTCGAGCAGGTAGTTCATGAATTTGTAAGCTGCTTCGACGTTTTCGGCATCCTTGGGAATGGCGACCATGTCGTAGAAAGTACCGGCGCCTTCTTTTGGAATGGTGTAGGCCAGTTTGACCTTGTCACCGGCTTCCTGAGCGCGGGTCTTGGATTGTTCCAGGTCACCCGAGTAGCCGACGGCGACGCAGATGTTGCCGTTGGCCAGATCGGAGATGTACTTGGAAGAATGGAAGTAGGCGACCGAAGGACGAATCTTCAGGAACAGGTCTTCGGCGGCTTTCAGGTCAGCCTTGTCCTTGCTGTTGGTCGGTTTGCCCAGATAGTGCAATGCCGCCGGAATCATTTCGGTCGGGGCATCGAGGAAGCTCACGCCGCAGCTTTTGAGTTTTTCGATGTTTTCAGGCTTGAACACCACATCCCACGAATCGATCTTGTCGATGCCCAGCGCAGCCTTGACCTTGGCCGGGTTGTAGCCGATGCCGATCGAACCCCACATGTACGGGAAGGCGTGTTTGTTGCCCTGGTCGCTGGCGTCGCCAACGGCCTTGAGCAGATCTTCGTCGAGGTTTTTCCAGTTCGGCAGCTTGGACTTGTCCAGCTCCTGGTAGACACCGGCCTTGATCTGCTTGGCGAGGAAATTGTTGGAAGGCACCACGATGTCGTAACCGGACTTGCCGGCCAGCAGCTTGGCTTCCAGGGTTTCGTTACTGTCGAAGACGTCGTAGACGACTTTGATCCCGGTGGCTTTCTCGAAGTTGGCCACGGTGTCCGGCGCGATATAGTCGGACCAGTTGTAGACGTGCAGTACTTTGTCGTCCGCGTGAACCGCACCCGCCATCATGCCCGCCACGGACAGCGCGAGAAGAGTCTTGCCAGCAAGCTTTTTACCTAATGCCTTCATGCGTCATGCTCCAAATTTTTCTTTTTTGAACCACTTTGTTCAGCGGCCGAACCCGGACAACTGGAACCGCGGCTAGTCTGGCAAGATCCGAGGCGGTCTTTCAAGAAAAGACCGGCCTTTATGACAGCTTTGAGCGAGTGCGCCGCAGCTCCCCCGCCCAAAGCCTAGCACCTAGGCCTGCAACACACTGAGCGTCAGGTCCAGACACTTGCGTGCTTTTGTAACCAGCTCATCGATCTCGGCTTTGCTGATGACCAGCGGCGGCGCGATGATCATGGTGTCGCCTACCGCACGCATGATCAGGCCGTTGTCGAAGCAGAACTGCCGGCAAATCATGCCGACGCCCTTGCCTTCGTAACGCTTGCGCGTGGCCTTGTCCTGCACCAGCTCGATCGCGCCCAACAGACCGACGCCGCGAACCTCACCCACCAACGGATGATCGTTCAGTTCCCGCAGACGTTTCTGCAAATACGGTGCCGTTTCGTTGTGGGCGTTCTCGATAATTTTTTCGTCGCGCAGAATGCGGATGTTTTCCAGACCCACCGCAGCAGCCACCGGGTGGCCGGAGTAGGTGAAGCCGTGGTTGAAATCGCCACCTTCGTTGAGCACTGCCACCACCGAGTCGCGGACGATCAGGCCACCCATCGGGATGTAGCCGGAGGTCAGGCCTTTGGCGATGGTCATCATGTCGGGCTTGAGGTCGTAGAAATCGCTACCGAACCACTCACCGGTACGGCCGAAACCACAGATCACTTCGTCGGCGACGAACAGAATGTCGTACTTGGCGAGGATTTCCTTGATGCGCGGCCAGTAGGTATCGGGCGGAATGATCACGCCACCGGCACCCTGGATCGGCTCGGCAATAAAGGCACCGACGTTGTCGACGCCGACTTCGAGAATTTTTTCTTCGAGCTGATTGGCCGCCCAGATGCCGAACTCGTCCGGGGTCATCTCGCCACCTTCGGCGAACCAGTACGGCTGGGCGATGTGGACGATGCCAGGAATCGGCAAGTCGCCCTGCTCATGCATATAAGTCATGCCACCGAGGCTCGCGCCGGCCACGGTCGAACCGTGATAACCGTTCTTGCGGCTGATGATGACTTTCTTGTTCGGCTGGCCCTTGATCGCCCAATAGTGGCGAACCATGCGCAGCATAGTGTCATTGCCTTCGGAGCCGGAACCGGTGAAGAACACGTGGTTCATGCCTTCCGGCGCCACGTCGGCAATCGACTTGGCCAGCTCCAGCGCTGGTGGGTGAGCGGTCTGGAAGAACAGGTTGTAATACGGCAGCTCGCGCATCTGTTTGGCGGCCGCGTCGGCCAGCTCATCGCGACCGTAACCGATGGCCACGCACCACAGACCGGCCATGCCGTCGAGGATCTTGTTGCCCTCGCTGTCCCACAGGTAAACGCCCTTGGCGTTGGTGATGATCCGCGGGCCTTTTTCTTTCAGCTGCTTGAAGTCGCTGAACGGCGCCAGATGGTGATCACTGCTGAGTGCTTGCCACTCGCGGGTTTGCGGGTTGTTGCTGGTCATGCCAATTCTCCTTGTTATCGGTGAAGGCGCGACGGCTGAGCGCCGCGCCCGGCGTATCAGACGGCGAAGAGCAGATACTCGCGCTCCCACGAACTGATCACGCGCTTGAAGTTTTCATGCTCGGCCCGCTTGACCGCGACGTAGCCCGTGATGAAAGTTTTGCCCAGGTATTTCTCGATGGTGGCGCTGTTTTCCATACGCTCCAGCGCATCTTCGATGGTCAGCGGCAGGCGCAGATTGCGGCGCTCGTAACCACGACCGACCACCGGCGCGCTCGGGTTGAGGCCCTCGACCATGCCGATGTAGCCGCAGAGCAGGCTCGCAGCAATCGCTAGATACGGGTTGGCGTCAGCGCCCGGCAGACGGTTTTCCACGCGACGGTTCTGCGGGCCGGCATCCGGCACACGCAGGCCGACAGTGCGGTTTTCTTCGCCCCATTCGACGTTCACCGGCGCCGAGGTATCCGGCAGGAAGCGGCGGAACGAATTGACGTTCGGTGCGAACAGCGGCAACAGCTCGGGGATCAGTTTCTGCAAACCACCGATGTGATGCAGGAACAACTGGCTCATGGTCCCGTCTTCATTGGAGAAAACGTTTTTGCCGGTCTCGATGTCGATAATGCTCTGGTGCAAGTGCATCGCACTGCCTGGCTCGCCGGTCATCGGTTTGGCCATGAAGGTTGCGGCCACGTCGTGCTTGAGTGCCGCTTCGCGCATGGTGCGTTTGAACACCAGAATCTGATCGGCCAGCGACAGCGCATCGCCGTGACGGAAGTTGATCTCCATCTGCGCCGTGCCGTCTTCGTGGATCAGCGTGTCGAGGTCCAGTTCCTGCAGTTCGCACCAGTCATAAACGTCTTCGAACAGCGGGTCGAATTCGTTGGCGGCTTCAATCGAGAACGACTGGCGACCGATCTCCGGACGGCCCGAGCGCCCGATTGGCGGCTGCAATGGATAGTCGGGATCGTCGCTGCGCTTGGTCAGGTAAAACTCCATTTCCGGCGCCACGATCGGCTGCCAGCCCTTGTCGGCATAGAGTTTGAGGACTTTCTTGAGAACGTTGCGCGGCGACAGCTCGATCGGGTTGCCTTGCTTGTCGTAGGTGTCGTGGATCACCTGTGCGGTCGGCTCGATGGCCCACGGCACCATGTACACGGCGTTCTGGTCGGGGCGGCAGATCATGTCGATGTCGGCCGGGTCGAGCAGTTCGTAATAGATGTCGTCTTCAACGTAGTCGCCGGTTACGGTCTGCAACAGCACACTCTCGGGCAGACGCATGCCTTTCTCGGCGATGAACTTGTTGGTCGGCGAAATCTTGCCCCGGGTGATCCCGGTCAAGTCGGCGATCATGCATTCGACTTCTGTGATCTTGTGGTCTTTCAACCAATCGGTGAGCTGGTCGAGGTTGGTGCTCATAAGTGCCTCTGGGCTGAGTCTCCTGACGCGGTGTCAGGCAAAATTTGACGCTTGCGCGTCGCGATAAAGGGCTTGCTTGTGCGCAGTGCGGGCTTACGCCGGGCACCGCGCATAGACAATGAAAGAGGAGCTTACCTGCCCTTTACGCTGGCGTTGCATTTCCTGTGCACAATGAGAGCGTGCAGAATCGTGAGCACGACCACGCAAGCGGCACGGGCTTTGAGGCTGAAAGAGATCTATATTGGAAGGGAACGCGATAAAGAGGTTGCTTCGCTGTACGTCCAGAATATCGGACGCAACCGTTTCGGTTGCCGCTGGCCAGAACGGCCGTCGCAGACTGCGCGCCATATTAGCTGCGCATTGGGCGGAATTGTCGCCACTGATGTGATGAGCATGCAGACCGGCCTGTTGCGAGCAGTCGGTGATGCCGATTAACGGCAGGCGAGACATGAAGCACCCCGGTATTATTGCTGTTATGGGTTTGATCGGAGCTTAGCCTTGTTCATTTTTTTACACAACACCCCCGTAAAAAATACAACACGGCCTGCTCAAGCCTGCGGGTGGCGAGCATCCAAAGGACTGAAAACCGCCCGAAAATGCCCCATAAATGCCCTCGAAGCGCTTTTTTAGGGCAAAAAAGCCCTTGCTTGACTTCGGCATGCCGTTCGGGTTGACTGAAACCAGAAAAGATCAATGATTGATATTTTTAACAACAAAGGTGTTGCATCATGTCGGTACCCCCGCGTGCCGTTCAGCTTAATGAAGCGAACGCGTTCCTTAAGGAACATCCTGAGGTTCTGTACGTTGACCTTCTGATTGCGGATATGAATGGTGTGGTGCGCGGCAAGCGCATCGAACGCACCAGCCTCCACAAGGTTTACGAGAAAGGCATCAACCTGCCGGCCTCTCTATTTGCTCTGGATATCAACGGTTCGACGGTGGAAAGCACCGGCCTGGGCCTGGACATCGGCGACGCCGATCGTATCTGCTATCCAATCCCCGATACCCTGTGCAACGAGCCATGGCAGAAGCGTCCAACCGCGCAACTGTTGATGACCATGCACGAACTCGAAGGCGATCCGTTCTTCGCCGATCCGCGCGAAGTGCTCCGTCAAGTTGTTGCAAAGTTTGACGAGCTTGGCTTGACCATCTGCGCGGCCTTCGAACTCGAGTTCTACCTGATCGATCAGGAAAACGTGAACGGCCGTCCACAGCCACCACGCTCGCCTATCTCGGGCAAGCGCCCGCATTCGACGCAGGTTTACCTGATTGACGACCTCGACGAATACGTCGATTGCCTCCAGGACATTCTCGAAGGCGCGAAAGAGCAAGGCATCCCGGCCGACGCCATCGTCAAGGAAAGTGCTCCGGCGCAGTTCGAAGTGAACCTGCACCATGTCGCCGACCCGATCAAGGCATGCGACTACGCGGTACTGCTCAAGCGTCTGATCAAGAACATCGCCTACGACCATGAAATGGACACCACTTTCATGGCCAAGCCGTATCCGGGCCAGGCAGGTAATGGTCTGCACGTACACATTTCGATTCTGGATAAAGAGGGCAAAAACATTTTTGCCAGCGAGGATCCCGAGCAGAACGCCGCGCTGCGTCACGCGATCGGCGGTGTGCTCGAGACCCTGCCCGCGCAGATGGCTTTCCTCTGCCCGAACGTCAACTCGTACCGTCGTTTCGGCGCACAGTTCTATGTGCCGAACTCGCCGTGCTGGGGCCTGGACAACCGCACCGTGGCGATTCGCGTACCGACCGGCTCGTCCGATGCCGTGCGTATCGAACACCGCGTGGCCGGCGCCGATGCCAACCCGTACCTGCTGATGGCTTCGGTGCTTGCCGGCGTGCATCACGGTCTGGTCAACAAGATCGAGCCGGGCGCGCCTGTCGAAGGCAACAGCTACGAGCAGAATGAACAGAGCCTGCCGAACAACTTGCGCGATGCCCTGCGTGAGCTGGACGACAGCGAGGTGATGGCCAAGTACATCGATCCGAAGTACATCGATATCTTCGTCGCCTGCAAGGAAAGCGAGCTGGAGGAGTTCGAACACTCGATCTCCGACCTTGAGTACAACTGGTATCTGCATACCGTTTAAGCGGTTGTAGCGCCAAAAAGAACGCCGTCGGCTATTACAGTCAACGGCGTTTTTTTATGGCCGCCTGCGGCGGTTCGCGAGCAGGCTCGCTCCCACAGGGGGCTGTGTGTGTGCAAATACTCAAGTTCACTGGAGATCAAATGTGGGAGCGAGCCTGCTCGCGATGGCGGCCGACAAGACAACACCGAACCCGACTCGTACAATGCCGGCTGCCCCGCAGGAGACTTCCATGACGCGTCCCGCCCCCGTCCGCAAACCCCGTGCCCGCAGTCAGGCGCGGATCGATTCGATACTCGACGCCGCGCGCACGCTGCTGGCCGCCGAGGGCGTGGCGAGTCTGTCGATTTACAGCGTCGCCGAGCGCGCCCAGATTCCGCCCTCCTCCGTGTATCACTTTTTCGCCAGCGTGCCGGCGCTGCTCGAAGCGTTGACGGCGGACGTGCACGCGGCGTTTCGCGCCTGTCTGCAAGCGCCGATTGATCACCAGGCTCTGCGTGACTGGCGCGATCTGTCGCGACTGGTCGAGCAGCGCATGCTCGAAATCTACGACGAAGACGCGGCCGCGCGGCAATTGATTCTGGCGCAACATGGTTTGACCGAAGTGACCCAGGCTGACCGTCAGCACGATCTGGAACTGGGCGACTTGATGCATAAGTTGTTCGACCAGCACTTCGAGTTGCCGAGGCTGCCGGACGATGTCGATGTGTTTGCCTTGGCGATGGAGCTGGGCGACCGGGTTTATGCACGCTCTGTGCAGCAGCACGGGCAGATCACCCCGCGCATGGCGGAGGAAGGGATGCGCGTTTTTGATGCCTACATTGGCCTGTATCTGCCGCCGTATCTGCCCAAAAGAAATCTTTAGCGCATGCGCCGGCCCTTTCGCGAGCAGGCTCGCTCCCACATTTGAAATGCGTTCCCCTGTGGGAGCGAGCCTGCTCGCGAAAGCCGCGCCGCCGAATCCTCGCGAGGCACAAAAAACCCCGAAGGGCTCACACCGTTCGGGGTTGTTTTTTGTTCACCGGCTTACAACTTGGCGATCGACACCTCGGTGGATTTCACGAAGGCGATCACCTCACTGCCGACCACCAGCTCCAGTTCTTTCACAGAACGGGTGGTAATCACCGAAGTGACGATACCCGAAGCGGTCTGCACGTCGATTTCCGACAGCACGTCGCCGAGGACGATTTCCTTGATCGAGCCTTTGAACTGGTTGCGCACGTTGATGGCTTTGATAGTCATAGCATTTCTCCTAGGATCGAAATGAGCGGCAAGCGGCAAGCTATAAGCTGCAAGTAAAAGCACCAGGCTTGTTCTTGCGGCTTGTAGCTTGAAGCTTGCAGCTGCTTCACTGCGCCCAACGCAGTTGCGTAGGCAGGGGTGACACGGGTTCCGGCTCCGGCGGTTCGCCGGGCAGGGAAAGAACACGGTTGAGCACTTCGGTTTCCAGCGCTGCCAGTCGATGCGAGCCGCGCGCCCGTGGGCGTGGCAGTTCGACATGCAGATCGAGGCCAACTTCGCCGTCCTCGATCAGAATGACCCGGTCGGCAATCGCCACCGCTTCGCTGACGTCATGAGTCACCAGCAGCACGGTGAAGCCATGTTGCTGCCAGAGCCGTTCGATCAGTTGCTGCATCTCGATGCGGGTCAGCGCGTCCAGCGCACCCAGCGGCTCGTCGAGCAGCAGCAGACGCGGCTTATGAATCAACGCCCGCGCCAGTGCGACTCGCTGCTTCTGGCCACCGGACAACGCCGCCGGCCATTCATTGGCGCGATCCGCCAAACCCACCGCTTCCAGCGCGTCGAGTGCTTGCGGGCGCCAGTTGCCTTTAAGGCCGAGGCCGACGTTGTCGATAATCTTCTTCCAAGGCAGCAGGCGCGCTTCCTGAAACATCAATCGGGTGTCCTCGCGCGCATCGCTGAGCGGCGCCGCACCTGCGAGCAAGTCGCCCCCGGTCGGCTGATCGAGCCCGGCAAGCAAGCGCAACAACGTGCTCTTGCCGCAGCCACTACGTCCGACCACCGCGACGAACTGCCCCGCCGGAATATGCAGGTCGATGTCGCGCAGCACCTGACGCGCGCCGAAGGTTTTCTGCAGGTTGCGCACTGCCAGCGGAATCCCGCGCAGCAGGCGTGGAGGTTGTTGAGCGGTCATGCCGCACCTCCTCTGGCAACCTGATACGCCGGGTGCCAACGCAGCCACACACGCTCAAGTCCACGGGCGGCGAGGTCGGCGAGTTTACCCAGCACCGCGTAAAGCAGGATCGCCAGCACCACCACATCGGTTTGCAAAAACTCGCGGGCGTTCATTGCCAGATAGCCGATGCCGGAGCTGGCCGAGATCGTTTCAGCGACGATCAGTGTCAGCCACATAAAGCCCAGGGCGAAGCGCACCCCAACCAGAATCGACGGCAGCGCACCCGGCAGAATCACCTGCCAGAACAGGCTGAAACCGCTCAAGCCATAACTGCGCGCCATCTCCACCAGCGCTGGGTCGACGTTGCGGATGCCGTGATAAGTGTTGAGGTAGATCGGGAACAACGTGCCCAACGCCACCAGAAAAATCTTCGCCGACTCGTCGATGCCGAACCACAGGATTACCAGCGGAATCAGCGCCAGATGCGGCACGTTGCGGATCATCTGCACCGAGCTGTCGAGCAAGCGCTCGCCCCATTTCGACAGCCCGGTAATAAAACCCAAGACCAGGCCAATGCTGCCGCCGATGGTAAAACCGAGTGCCGCGCGCCAGCCGCTGATCGCCAGGTGCGTCCAGATCTCGCCGCTGCGTACCAGACTGACGCCGGCTTCGATCACCGCCACCGGCGCCGGCAGAATCCGCGTCGACAGCCAACCCGCCGACACCGACAACTGCCACACCGCCAGCAGCAAAACCGGCAACGCCCAAGGCGCGAGGCTGTGGATAAATTTCTTCATGGCCGCGCCTCAGCTCTGCGACGCGGCTTTGGGCAGAATGTCGTTAGCGACCATCTCGCCGAACGGGCTGACGTAACCGGCGCTTTTCGGCAATTCCGGACGCTCGATATCGAGGTGCGGGAACAGCAACTCCGCCACGCGATACGATTCTTCGAGGTGTGGATAACCGGAGAAGATGAACGTGTCGATGCCCAGATCGGCGTATTCCTTGACCCGTGCCGCCACGGTCGGGCCATCGCCGACCAGCGCCGTACCGGCACCGCCGCGCACCAGACCAACGCCGGCCCAGAGGTTCGGGCTGACTTCCAGATTGTCCCGGCTACCGCCATGCAGTGCGGCCATGCGTTGCTGGCCGACCGAATCGAAACGCGCCAGCGAAGCCTGGGCTCGAGCGATGGTGTCGTCGTCCAGATGCGAGATCAGTCGATCTGCCGCTTGCCACGCTTCAGCGTTGGTTTCGCGGACGATCACATGCAGACGAATACCGAAGCGCACGGTGCGCCCGAGCTTGGCGGCTTTCGCCCGTACCTGCGCAATCTTCTTGGCCACTGCTGCCGGCGGCTCGCCCCAGGTCAAGACCATTTCGACTTGCTCGGCGGCCAGATCCTGCGCCGCTTCCGACGAGCCACCGAAGTACAGCGGCGGACGCGGTTGCTGGATAGGCGGATACAACAGCTTCGCGCCCTTCACGCTGATGTGCTCGCCGTCGTAATCGACGGTTTCACCTTCCAGCACGCGGCGCCAGATGCGGGTGAACTCCACCGAGGCCTGATAGCGCTCTTCGTGGCTGAGGAACAGGCCGTCGCCAGCCAATTCTTCCGGATCGCCACCGGTCACCAGATTGAACAGCGCGCGACCACCGGACAAGCGATCCAGCGTGGCGGCCTGCCGCGCGGCGACTGTCGGGGAAATGATCCCGGGGCGAAGGGCTACGAGGAATTTCAGACGCTGGGTCACCGGAATCAACGACGCTGCCACCAGCCACGAGTCTTCGCAGGAACGCCCGGTAGGAATCAGCACACCGCCAAAGCCCAGACGATCCGCCGCTTGCGCGACCTGTTGCAAGTAACCGTGATCAACGGCGCGCGCGCCTTCGGCGGTGCCAAGGTAATGGCCGTCGCCGTGGGTAGGCAGGAACCAGAAGATATTGAGGCTCATGGAGTGGTCTCCTTGTAGATTCGAATTACTGGGCTTGGGTGCTTTGGGCCACAGCGGCCGGCGGGGTCCAGATCACATCCTTGATGCTCAGCGGCTTGGGAATCAGCTTGAGCTGGAAGAACGTGTCGGCGATTTTCTGTTGCGCGGCGACCACTTCCGGAGTCAGGAACAGCGCGCCGTAACCCTGGCGTTTCACCGAGGTCAGGGTGATATCCGCCGGCAGGCCGAGCAGTGGCGCAACTTGTTGGGTCACGTCTTCAGGATTGGCTTGCGACCACTCACCAACCGCGCGCACTTCTTCGACGAGAGTCTTGATCACCTCGGGGTTTTTCTGTGCGTACGGCTTGGTCGCGAGATAGAACTGGTGGTTGTCGACGATGCCTTTGCCGTCACGCAGGGTGTGCGCTTGCAGTTGTTTCTCGGCGGCAGCCTGGTACGGATCCCAGATGACCCAAGCGTCGACGCTGCCCCGTTCGAACGCGGCGCGGGCATCGGCCGGCGGCAGGAAAACGGTTTGAATGTCGGTATATTTGAGGCCGGCATCTTCCAGCGCCCGCACCAGCAGATAGTGGACATTGGAGCCTTTGTTCAGCGCGACTTTCTTGCCCTTGAGATCGGCCACCGATTTGATTGGCGAATCTTTCGGCACGAGGATCGCTTCGCTGTTCGGCGCGGGCGGCTCGTAGGCGACGTAGAGCAGATCAGCACCGGCAGCCTGGGCAAACACCGGTGGAGTTTCGCCGGTCACGCCAAAGTCGATCGAGCCGACATTGAGCCCTTCGAGCAGTTGCGGGCCGCCGGGAAACTCGGTCCATTGCACGTCGACACCTTGCGCAGCGAGACGTTTTTCCAGAGTGCCCTTGGCTTTGAGCAGCACCAGCGTGCCGTACTTCTGATAACCGATTCGCAATGTCTCGGCTTGGGCTTGAGTGATGGCGCCGAAGGTGACAGCCGCAGCAAACAGAGCGACCAGACCACGACGCAAAAATACAGTGCGCATTGCGCTCTCCTTTTTGCTGTTGGGTTTTGGCTGCACCTGCTTGCCCGTTAGCGGGCGAGTAAGGCCAGTACTTCAAATATCGGTGAGGCTTAAATGCTCCAGCGAGCACTCAACAAACGTTCATTCAACAGGCCCGGCTCCAGCGGTTTCGGCCGGCGCGCCATGGCGCCGATGAACTGGTCGAGCGCCTCGTGCAGACGCTGCTCCAGCGCGGGCGCCAATTGCGCGGCGGCACTGCCTTCGCCGTAGGCGATCTGACTGTCTTCGGCAAAAATGCCCTGGAGCATTTCCTGAGCTTTCAACGCCGACAGCACTGGTTTGAGCGCGTAGTCGACGACCAGCATGTGCGCGATGCTCCCGCCGGTGGCCATTGGCAAGACAACTTTGTGATTCAAGGCGCGCTCGGGCAGCAGGTCGAGCAGGGTCTTCAGCGCACCGGAGAACGAAGCCTTGTACACCGGTGTTGCGATCAGCAGGCCGTCAGCGTTTTCGATCTGTTGCAGCAGGTCGAGGACCTTCGGGCTGTCGAAGCGGGCGTGGAGCAAATCTTCGGCCGGGAAGTCCCGCACCTGATAACTCACCACTTCCACCCCTTGCGCCTGCAACCAGTGTTGCGAGCGTTGCAGCAGCACCCCTGAACGGGAGCGCAGGCTGGGACTGCCACCGAGTGAGACGACCAGCATTGCAAATTCCTTTAAGCGTTACAGGCGATTCGCGGGCTGCGATCTCGCTTCAATGGAGTGACCTTACCAGCTGATTTATATATCCATAAATCATATTTATTCATTTGGTTATGCATTTAGGAGATATACCGCTTAGCAGAATTCAGGCGAAAAAAAAGGCCGTCGAAACGGCCGAAATTTCCCTGCTTTGTGGGTACCTCGAAAAGATCGCAGCCTTCGGCAGCTCCTACAGGGACCGGCATACTCCTGTAGGAGCTGCCGCAGGCTGCGATCTTTGACCCTAACGATTCGGCTGTGGCGTCAGGCGCAGGTACGGCTTCACCGCGCGATAGCCTTTGGGGAAGCGCTGCTTGATTTCGTCCTCATCCTTGAGCGACGGCACGATCACCACGTCTTCACCGTCCTGCCAGTTGGCTGGGGTGGCCACCTTGTAGTTGTCAGTGAGCTGCAGCGAATCGATCACCCGCAGAATTTCGTGGAAATTGCGCCCAGTGCTGGCCGGATAAGTGATGGTCAGACGGATTTTCTTGTTCGGATCGATCACGAACAGTGAGCGCACGGTCAGCGTGTCGTTGGCGTTCGGGTGGATCAGATCGTAGAGATCCGACACCTTGCGATCGGCATCGGCCAGGATCGGGAAGTTGACGATGGTGTTCTGAGTTTCATTGATGTCTTCGATCCACTTGTGGTGCGAGTCCACCGGGTCAACCGACAGCGCGATCGCCTTGACGCCGCGCTGCGCAAACTCGTCCTTGAGCTTGGCGGTGAAACCCAGCTCGGTGGTGCACACTGGAGTGAAATCCGCCGGATGGGAGAACAGCACGCCCCAGCTATCACCCAGCCACTCGTGAAAACGAATCTTGCCGGCGCTGGAATCCTGTTCGAAATCGGGGGCGATGTCGCCGAGTCTGAGGCTCATGGTGCTGCTCCTGCTGAGGTGATGGAGACCTCAACTGTAGCTCGGGATTTGCCATCATGAAAAAGAATAAATAATGAGATATTTAGACTCTTAGGGAATATTAAACTTCTGTTCACTGGACGCCCGCCAGCAACCCGACGAACATCGCCCGCAAGGTTCGAGAAGGCCTTGAGTTGCTGTAAAGAGGGGAATTTTTGGTGATGGCTTACGGGGGTGAGCCTGACCCGGAAATGTAAAAGCCCCGTCCGGCGCGATGCCGGACGGGGCTTTTTTACGTCAACGGTTCGAGGCGCGCTATTACAGCAGCGGGATCGAGTAGCTGACGATCAGGCGGTTTTCGTCTTGGTCGCGTTGACCAGCGATGTCGGTGCGCCACGAAGCGTTTTTCCACATGAAGCCTACGTTCTTCAACGGGCCTTCCGGGATCACGTACGCAACGGTCAAATCGCGTTCCCATTCGGAAGCGCCGTTGGAGGTTTGCACGCGACCGCTGTAGGTATCGACGTTATCGCCACGCAGGTAAACCATGCCAGCGGTCAGACCAGGCACGCCAACCTTGGCGAAGTCATACGAGTAGCGTGCTTGCCAGGTGCGCTCGCCGGCACGGCCGAACTTCTGGATTTGCATGTCGGTGATGGTGTAGTTCGACGAACCGTCGCCCTGGTTCAGCCAAGGGAAGTCGCTGCTGCCGTTGCTGACCTGATAACCACCACCAAAGGTGTGACCGGCAACGGTGTACAGGAACAGGCCGCTGTACAGGTTGTTGTCGACTTTACCGCGACCGTTGGCGAAACCGGCGTAGCTACCGCTGCTGAAGTAAGCAGGAGTGTCGCCGTTGGCGCCGTCGTCGGAGCTGTTGAAGTAACGGAAGTCAGACTTCAGCACGCCCGGACCGATAGCCCAGTTGTGCACCAGACCCAGGAAGTGTTGCTTGTAGAAATCTTCCAGATTGCCGTAGTAGTACTGGGCAGTCAGGTCTTTGGTGATTTTGTAGTCACCACCGGCGTAGATGAACTTGTTGCTGTTAACGGTGCGCGCTGCTGCGCCGCCGATGGACAGCTGTTCATTGTTGCTCGAGTTACGACCTTTAGCGTGTTCGATCTGACCGCCGATCAGGGTCAGGTCCTTGATTTCGCCAGAGGTGATCTGGCCACCCTGCCAGGTTTGTGGCAGCAAACGACCGTCGTTGGTCACAATAACCGGCAGCTTTGGCTGCAAGGTGCCCAATTTCAGTTCAGTCTGGGAGATCTTGGCTTTGGCAGTCAGGCCCAGGCTGGAGAAGTTATCAACCGCTTGGCCATTGGATTCGCTTGGGAAAACGGTGCCGCCGTAGGCGCTACCAGGGGTGCCGTTCGCGTTGACGTTGCCGTTGGTCCCGCCACCCGAATCCAGACGCACGCCCAGCAGGCCAATGGCGTCGATACCAAAACCGACGGTGCCCTGGGTGTAACCGGAAATGAAACGCAGATCGAAGCCTTGGCCCCACTCTTCGTTGCGGCTTGGTTCGTTAGTGCCGTTACGGTTGTCAGTGTTGATGTAGAAGTTACGCAGCCCCAGAGTAGCCTTGCTGTCTTCGATGAAACCGGCGGCGCCTGCCTGCTGCGCCAAAACCCCTACGGCCACAGCCAGGGCCAAGGTGGACTTGTTCATGTAATGCTCCTCTCGTTTCTAATTTTTGTGTTCCTGGTCCGGGGTCTTTTGCCCTGGATCCTAAGATGCGCGATTAGCGCCAGACCGTGACTGACAAGTCAATCGTAACCACGTATGTCTACGACCAAGGTCTAATCGCAGTGATTGGGTCCCTGCACAGTACTGATTATCCGTTAACCCCAAAAAGAATTATTTCATTCTTTTTAATGCCATTCAGGAATATGGCCCATTAATGGCCACCTGCAGCGGGGATACAGGATATCGGCTACTAAGCTCATTCCTAAATGGTATTTGTCAGGCTTTTTTTAGATCGATTAGCGTTGGCGCTTCCTAATCACGTCAAACCCTATCCCAAAGGCGACGCCATGATGGCCAAACGCGCACTATCCAGTCAATTTGTTACAGTTTGTGTGTCGGCGATTTTTTCTTTCTCGGCCCACGCGGCCAATCTCACCATCGGCTACCAAACCGGCATCGACCCGAGCAAAGTCCCCCAGGCCGATGGTGTTTATGAAAAAACCATTGGCGAAAAAATAGACTGGCGTCGGTTCAATAGCGGTCCGGAAGTTGTGACAGCCATTGCCTCTGGCGACGTGCAGATCGGCAACCTCGGCTCGAGTCCGCTGGCAGCAGCGGCCTCACGCAATCTGCCGATCGTGGCGTTCATCGTTTCGGCGCAGATCAATGCGGCTGAAGCGTTGGTCGTGCGCAATGGCAGCGGCATCGACAAGCCGCAGGATCTGATCGGCAAGACCATCGCCACGCCATTCGTTTCCACTTCCCATTACAGCCTGCTCGGCGCGCTCAAACATTGGGGCCTGGATGCTTCGAAGGTCAAAGTGGTGAACCTGCAACCGGCGGAAATCGCCGCAGCCTGGAAGCGCGGCGATATCGACGGAGCCTTCGTCTGGTCGCCAGCGCTGGGTGAGATTCGCAAAACCGGCAAGACCCTGACCGATGCGGCGCAAGTGGGCCAGTGGGGCGCGCCGACCTTCGAAGTATGGGTTGCGCGCAAGGACTTTGCTGAAAAGCACCCGGAGGTCGTGGCCAGGTTTGCCAAGGTCACCTTGGATTCATTTGCCGATTACGCGGCACACAAAGACAGCTGGACGGCTGACTCGGTGCCTGTACAAAAAATCGCCAAACTGACCGGTGCCAATGCGGCGGACGTACCGGAACTGCTGGCTGGTTCGGCATTCCCGGATGCCAAGGCGCAGCAGACCACAGCGCTGCTGGATGGCGGCACCGCGAAAGCTATCGCCGAAACCGCGAAATTCCTCAAGGAACAGGGCAAGGTAGAGACGGTGCTGCCGGACTACTCGCCGTACGTCAGCGCGAAGTTCATCGCGGAATAAACACAACCCCTGTAGGAGCCGCCGAAGGCTGCGATCTTTTGATCTTGCCTTTGAAAGATCAAAAGATCGCAGCTCCTACACAGAGCTTATCCAGCAAATTTGGCTACAAGGTTTTTTCGAAAATCTTCGAGTTGCGCTGATAGTTGTAAAGCGATGCCCGCGCCGCTGGCAGGCGTTCGACGCTGCTCGGCTCGAACCCACGTTCACGGAACCAGTGCGCAGTGCGCGTGGTGAGGACGAACAATGTCTTCAAACCTTGCGCCCGGGCACGTGTTTCGATGCGCTCAAGCAACTCATCGCCACGGCCGCCATGGCGGTACTCCGGATTCACCGCCAGACACGCCAGCTCGCCGGCATCGGAATCAGCAATCTGGTACAGCGCCGCACAGGCGATGATCATGCCTTCACGCTCGACCACGCTGAACTGCTCGATTTCGCGCTCCAGCACCTCGCGCGACCGGCGCACCAGAATCCCTTGCTCCTCCAGCGGGCTGATCAAATCAAGCAGACCACCGACGTCTTCAATCGCCGCCTCGCGCACCAACTCGAATTGCTCTTGCGCGACCAGCGTACCGCCACCGTCGCGGGTGAACAGTTCGGTCAGCAGCGCGCCGTCTTCGGCGTAACTGACGATATGACTGCGCGCGACCCCGCCACGGCAAGCCTCGGCGGCGGCATCCAGCAGTTCTGCCTGATAGTTGCTGCCCAGACGCTGCAAATGCGCCGGGACTTGTTGCGGACGCAGCTCACGCACCAGTTTGCCGTTTTCGTCGATCAGACCGAGGTCAGCGCCAAACAACAGCAATTTGTCGGCGCTCAGGTCGATGGCGGCGCGGGTGGCGACGTCTTCGCAGGCGAGGTTGAAGATTTCACCGGTCGGCGAATAGCCCAGCGGCGACAGCAGCACGATCGAACGTTCATCGAGCAGGCGATTGATACCCTTGCGGTCGACCCGCCGTACTTCACCGGTGTGGTGATAGTCGACGCCTTCGAGCACACCGATCGGCCGTGCGGTCACCAGGTTGCCGCTGGCCACACGCAAGCGCGAGCCCTGCATCGGTGAGGAAGCCATGTCCATCGACAGCCGTGCTTCGATAGCAATACGTAGCTGGCCAACCGCGTCGATCACGCATTCCAGCGTTGCCGCATCGGTGATGCGCATGCCGTGATGGTAATGCGGGGTCAGGCCACGGGCGGCGAGGCGGGTTTCGATCTGCGGGCGCGAACCGTGCACCAGCACCAGACGCACGCCGAGGCTGTGCAGCAAGACCAGGTCGTGAACGATGTTGCCGAAGTTCGGATGTTCCACGCCGTCGCCGGGCAGCATGACGACGAAGGTGCAATCGCGGTGGGCATTGATGTACGGGGACGCGTGGCGAAGCCAATTGACGTATTCGGGCATAAACCTGGGCCTGTAATAAAGAGCAGCCGGAAAAGGGGCGAAACGAAAAAACGCACAGCGGGCTGATGGTTATCGTCGGAACAGGCTTGGCGACACGCGCGCTCTCCTCATGAATACGGGTTCAATTCCCACAAATTTAACGACCACCCCTGTAGGAGCTGCCGAAGGCTGCGATCTTTTGATCTTGATCTTCAAAACAAAATCAAAAGATCGCAGCCTGCGGCAGCTCCTACATCGGATGCGTTCAGTTCTTCAGGCAGTAATATTCAATCAACTGCCGTAATAGATGCACCGTAGGCTGCAAACGTGACATTTCAAGGTACTCGCCCGGCTGATGCGCGCAAGCGATGTCGCCAGGGCCGAGCACGATGGTTTCGCAACCGAGGCGCTGAAGATAAGGCGCTTCGGTGCCGAACGCTACTGCTTCGGCGCGGTGACCGGTGAGCTTTTCGGCCACGCGCACCAGTTCCGCGTCCGCATCCTGCTCGAACGGCGGCACTTCCGGGAACAGCGGCCGGTAATCGATCTTCACCTGGTGACGTTCGGCAACCGGATTGAGCTTGCGCAGAATCTCGGCCCGCAGGATGTTCGGGTCCATGCCCGGCAGCGGACGCAAGTCGAATTCCAGGGAACATTGGCCGCAGATGGGATTGGGGTTGTCGCCGCCATGGATACAACCGAAATTCATCGTCGGTTGCGGCACGCTGAATTGCGGGTTGCTGAATTCACGTTGCCACAAAAGGCGCAAACCGCGCAGTTCACCGATAGCATCGTGCATCGCTTCGAGGGCGCTGTGCCCCAGGCGCGGATCCGACGAATGACCGCTCTGCCCGAGGATATCGATGCGTTCCATCATGATGCCTTTGTGCATGCGGATCGGCTTGAGCCCGGTCGGCTCGCCAATCACCGCCGCGCGGCCCAGCGGCTGCCCGGCCTCCGCCAGAGCGCGAGCGCCGGACATCGAGCTTTCTTCGTCGCAAGTGGCAAGGATCAACAGCGGTTGTTTGAATGGCTGATCGAGCAGTGGCTGCACGGCTTCGATGATCAGGGCGAAGAAGCCTTTCATGTCGCAACTGCCCAGCCCGACCCAGCGGCCATCGATTTCGGTGAGTTTCAGCGGGTCGGTCTGCCACAACGCGTCGTCGTAGGGCACCGTGTCGCTGTGTCCGGCCAGTACCAGGCCGCCGGGGCCGCTGCCGAAACTGGCGAGCAGGTTGAATTTGCCCGGGCTGACCTGCTGGATGTCGCAGCTGAAACCCAGATCACCCAGCCAGCCGGCGAGCAGATCGATGACCGCTCGGTTGGTTTGATCGAGGTTCGGTTGGGTACAGCTGACCGACGGCGCGGCAATCAGCGCAGCGAACTGGTCTTGCATGGACGGCAAAGGCATCGCTGACTCCAACTCCCGGTTTGAAGTCCATCATAGAACCATCCGGCGTCAGGAATAAACCGCCGCAGGGCGTAGGAAGTTTGACTCCTGTACACTGCACGGCCTTGGCAGCCACACATTCCCCCGGCTGCGCTCCCGATATCCTGGATTTTCCGGCCATGCAGAAAGAAACCGAAATCAAACTCCGCGTCAGCCGCGAAACCCTCGCCGCGCTGCGCGAGCACCCGCTCCTGAAGAAACGCAACAAAAGTGGCTGGGAACGCCGTGAGTTGATGAACCAGTACTTCGATACCCCGGAGCGCGATCTGGCCCAGGCCAAGGTTGCCCTGCGCCTGCGCAAGGATGGCGACGAGGTCATCCAGACCCTGAAGACACGCGGCCAAAGCGTCGCCGGTCTGTCCGAGCGTAACGAGTACGACTGGAAACTGCCGAAAGCTAAGCTCGATGTGAAGAAACTCGACGGCGAATGCTGGCCCGAATCACTGGCCGAGCTGGACAAGAAAACCCTCAAGCCGATCTTCACCACCGATTTCATCCGCGAGCGCGCCGAAATCGCCTGGGGCCGTGGCAAAACCAAAGTGGTCATCGAAGCCGCGCTGGACCTCGGTCACGTGGTGGTCGGCAAGCAGAAAGAAGAAATCTGCGAGCTGGAACTCGAATTGCGCGAAGGCGAGCCTGCCGCGCTGCTGGAACTGGCTGCCGAACTGGCTGAAACCCTCGCCTTGATGCCATGCGACATCAGCAAGGCTGAGCGCGGCTATCGTCTGCACGACGCTAACAGCTACTCGCTGAGCCTGCCGGCACCGGAACTGACCCCGGAAACCCAACTCGACGACGCGTTCGCCGCGCTGAGCTGGCACTTGCTCGGCAGCAGCCAGCGTCTGGCTGAACAGTATCGTTTTAACGGCCACTGGCGCCTGCTGCTCGACTGGGTCGAGAACCTCGCGGAGATGCGTGCCCTGCTCAGCAGCCTCGGCCAGGCTGCGCCACGTCAGTCGACTCACGACCTGCGCGTTGCGCTGGATGCATTGCTGGAAGACTGGCGCCCACTGGTTCAGGCCGGTATCGAAGACGAAGACGTGCGCAAAGCCGCGCCGGAGCAGTTCCTTGAAGAAC
The DNA here is from genome assembly GCF_900636825.1 of Pseudomonas fluorescens. Classification (NCBI taxonomy): domain Bacteria; kingdom Pseudomonadati; phylum Pseudomonadota; class Gammaproteobacteria; order Pseudomonadales; family Pseudomonadaceae; genus Pseudomonas; species Pseudomonas fluorescens. The sequence continues at coordinate 5,720,125 of NZ_LR134318.1, forward strand.
TCGAAGACCCACGCTGGGGCCTGTTCTCGTTGAGCACTTCGCGTTGGTTGCTGGCCCGCACTTGGACCAACGACCGTAACGTGCGTGGCAACCGTCAGGGTGGCGCGCAACTGCACAGCTGGCTGCCGCGCACCTTGGGCGAAGAAGCGACGGCTCTGCAATTGCAGCGTTATCAGCAGCAGCCAGAAGATCTGGCAGAGCAACTGCCGCGTATCGAGCGCATTCAGGTCTGGCTGCACCACGCGCGCAACGTGCTGGAGATCCCGGAAATGGACCGCTTGTACGGCGAGCTGAACAAGCTGGCGCAACTGGCCAACGAGCCGACGATCACTGACGAACTGCTCGATGCGCGCAAGCAGCAAGCGATTGCGGTTTACCAGAATCGCGCGTGGAAAATGCTTTTGCGCATGTAATACCGCTAAAAGATCGCAGCCTTCGGCAGCTCCTACAGGGTGTACATCTTGCCCCACGATGATCGTTCCCACGCTCTGCGGGGGAACGATCACAAAGATCGCAGCCTTCGGCAGCTCCTACAGTGTGTACACCCGCTTCATGTAGGAGCTGCCGCAGGCTGCGATCTTTTGCTTTACCGCAATACAGGTAAACTCGTGGTGGACTTGATTTCCGACAGCGCCACGATCGAGTTCACTTCCTGAATCCCCGGCACCAGCGACAGCTTCTCGAAGAAGAATCGCTCATACGCCTCGATGTCTGCCGCAACGATGCGCAACAGAAAATCCACCGCCCCCATCAGCACATAACACTCCAGCACTTCCGGAAACCCGCGAATCGCTTCGGTGAATTCGGTGAAGTTCGAACGCCCATGCGCGTTGAGTTTGATCTCGGCAAAAATCTGCGTGTTCAGGCCGATCTTCTTGCGATCAAGCAAGGTCACCTGCCCGCGAATGATCCCTTCCTCCTTCATCCGCTGAATCCGCCGCCAGCACGGCGATTGCGACAGGCCAACCTGCTCGGCGATCTGCGCGCTGGACAGCGAAGCGTCCTCTTGCAGCAGGGCGAGAATCCTGCGGTCGTAGCTGTCCAGCTCGCTGTGCATAGAAAAACCTCGAATCTGGCATTTAACGAATTGAACCGATCGGTAAATCGCGAATAACGTCGATCATAGCCAAGAAATGCCCCGCCCCGAATGTAAAAATTCCTCCAGTGATTTTGGAGACTCCCCATGCCGCACCTTGAAGCCGTGACCCACGCCCCGACCCGCGCCGATGTCTGGAATGTCAGCAACGCCCAATGTCTGGCGCAGTATCAGATTCTCGCCGAGGCTGAGCCGGATCTGCTGGTGCGTGTACTCAACCTGTTCGCGCTGCAATGCCTCACGCCCGAACAGGTCAATGTGAAGAGGCTGGATGATCTGCTGTCGATCGATCTGGTCATGAGCGGCCTGAGCTGGCATCGCGCTCAAGTGATCGCGGAAAAACTTCGTAACCTGATCATCGTCTGCTCGGTGGATCTGCAAAACGCCGACAGCGCCTGGGATGCGCCGGCACAAGCGGCCGGCTGACAAATCCGGCAACGGCTTCGTCCGGTAGTGGCCCAACGGTCAGCGAAGCCGCGGCTATCCTTTTGCGCAATGTCGCTTAAAAGGAAGCCTGCATGTCCGTTCAACTCGCCACTCAGGACCGCTGGCTGGAACTCAATGATGTTTTGCGTGAACTGGTCGCCCAAGGCTTCATATGCCAGGACGCGGCGGAGCAGGCGCTCAATGCCCGCCGTCGTCATGCCGGCCATGGCCAGATGCATCCACTGGAATTCATCGCCAGCCAACAACTCGATGACCTCAGCCGTCCGGGCAAACACCTCGATCTGGAAAGCCTGACCCTGTGGCTTGCACAGCAGGCCGGTCAGCCGTACCTGCGCATCGACCCGCTGAAAATCAACGTCGCCGCGATCACCCCGCTGATGTCTTACGCTTTTGCTCAGCGACACAAGATTCTCGCGGTTGCCGTGGATCGCGATTCGGTAACAGTCGCCAGCGCCCAGCCCTACGTCACTGGCTGGGAGGCCGATCTGACCCATGTGTTGAAGCTGCCGGTCAAACGGGTGGTGGCCAACCCGGCGGACATCCAGCGCTTCAGCGTCGAATTCTTCCGCTTGGCCAAATCGGTGAGCGGCGCCAGCAATGCCGACCCGCAAAGCGCCAACCTTGGCAACTTTGAACAATTGCTCAACCTCGGCGCCAGCGATCAGGAGCCGGACGCCAACGACGCGCACATCGTCAATATCGTCGACTGGCTGTTCCAGTACGCTTTCCAGCAGCGCGCCAGTGATATCCACATCGAACCCCGGCGCGAGCAAGGCACGGTGCGGTTTCGCATCGACGGCGTGCTGCACAACGTCTACCAGTTCCCGCCGCAGGTGACCATGGCGATTGTCAGTCGCCTGAAGAGCCTGGGCCGAATGAACGTTGCCGAAAAGCGCAAACCGCAGGACGGCCGGGTCAAGACCAAGACCCCGGACGGCGGCGAGGTCGAGTTGCGCCTGTCGACATTGCCCACTGCGTTCGGCGAGAAAATGGTCATGCGGATCTTCGATCCGGAAGTGCTGCTCAAGGATTTCGATCAATTGGGATTCAGTGCCGACGACCTGCGTCGCTGGCAGGACATGACCCGTCAACCCAACGGCATCATTCTGGTCACCGGGCCGACCGGATCGGGCAAGACCACTACGCTGTACACCACGCTGAAGAAGCTGGCGACGCCGGAGGTCAACCTCTGCACCATCGAAGACCCGATCGAAATGGTCGAGCCGGCGTTCAATCAGATGCAGGTGCAGCACAACATCGAGCTCAGTTTCGCCGCTGGCGTGCGGGCGCTGATGCGACAGGATCCGGACATCATCATGATCGGCGAGATCCGTGACCTCGAGACCGCCGAGATGGCGATTCAGGCGGCACTCACCGGCCACTTGGTGCTGTCCACATTGCACACCAACGACGCACCCAGCGCGATCAGTCGATTGCTTGAACTCGGCGTGCCGCATTATCTGATCAAAGCCACGGTTCTCGGGGTCATGGCGCAACGTCTGGTGCGCACCCTGTGTCCGCATTGCAAGGCGCCGCAAGCGCTGGAGGAGCAAGACTGGCAAGCCTTGACCCGGCCGTGGCAGGCACCGCTGCCGGGTAACGCACAACGGGCCATCGGCTGCGTCGAATGCCGCGATACCGGTTATCGCGGTCGCGCCGGGGTTTACGAAATCATGCAACTGAGCGACAACCTCAAGGCATGCATTACTCCGGACACTGATCTGACGGCAATACGCCGCCAGGCATTCAAGGAAGGCATGCGCAGCCTGCGTTTGTCCGGCGCGCAAAAAGTCGCGGCCGGATTGACCACGGTCGAGGAGGTTTTGCGGGTGACGCCGCAGAGTGAACTGAAATAGCCCGTCACGGAACTGGATTGCGGAAACGGCAATCCAAGGCCGTAGTTAATCCCCAGGAGTCATCTCATCATGCGTCTCAAACTTGCTGTCGCCACCTTGGCCCTGTTGTCCCTTCCCGTTGGTTCGGCCATGGCGGACAGCTTTTGGCGTAACGTCATTTCGTCCGGTGCCACCACCGGCTCGACCTATCTGACCTTCAAGGATCACAAGCTGATCATCGCTGCACAGGACGATGCCGGCAGCTTCGTTGCGAGCGACGGCGGCATCCGCGGCCCGTATCTGGAAGCCGCCATGCAGAAAGTCCGCGCCGATAATCCGGGTTTGCAGGCGACAGACATGGAACTGGCGAATGCGATTCTGGCGAAGAACGCCGTGGCTTCCGAGTAAGCAAAACCTAAAGATCGCAGCCTGCGGCAGGCTGCGATCTTTTGATCTTCAGCGGTAATCGTCCACCGGCACACAGGCGCAATACAGATTGCGATCGCCGTAAACGTTATCCACCCGATTCACCGCCGGCCAATATTTATGCAAGCGGGTGTGCGCGTCGGGGGTGATGGCTTGTTCGAGGCTGTACGGCCGCTCCCAAATACCAGTGACATCCGCCAAGGTATGCGGCGCCCGTTTCAGCGGGTTGTCTTCCGCTGGCCAGTTACCGTTCTGCACCTGGGTGATTTCCGCACGAATGCTCAACATGGCGCCGATAAACCGGTCCAGCTCAGCTTTCGACTCACTCTCGGTCGGCTCGACCATCAACGTGCCCGGCACCGGAAATGACATGGTCGGCGCGTGAAACCCGTAATCCATCAGGCGCTTGGCAACATCCTCTTCGCTGATCCCGGTCTGCGCTTTCAATGGTCGCAAATCGAGAATGCATTCGTGCGCCACCCGCCCGTTGCGCCCGGTGTACAGCACCGGGAACGCGCCGGACAACTGCTGGGCAAGGTAATTTGCCGCCAGAATCGCCACCTCGCTGGCGTCTGCCAGCTGCGGCCCCATCATGGCGATGTACATCCAGCTGATCGGCAAGATGCTCGCACTGCCCCAAGGTGCCGCGCTCACCGCGCTGTTTTGCGCTTGCGGCCCGTCGATCGGCACCACCGGGTGATTGGCGACGAACGGCGCGAGATGCGCGCGCACGCCAATCGGCCCCATGCCCGGTCCGCCGCCGCCATGAGGAATGCAGAAAGTCTTGTGCAAATTCATGTGCGAGACATCTGCGCCAATGTCCGCCGGCCGCGCCAATCCCACTTGCGCATTGAGGTTGGCGCCATCCATGTACACCTGACCGCCGTGTTGATGCACCACTTCACAGATTTCGCTGATGCCTTCTTCGTACACGCCATGGGTCGAGGGATAAGTCGCCATCAGGCAGGACAGTTTCGCTCCGGCTTCGGCGGCTTTGAGTTTCAAATCATCCAGATCGACATTGCCCGCCTCATCGCACTCAACGATCACTACGCGCATTCCGGCCATTTGCGCCGAGGCCGGATTGGTGCCATGGGCCGAGGACGGAATCAGGCACACGTCACGCCCGCCCTGCTGGCGACTCTCGTGGTATTTGCGAATCGCCAGCAGCCCCGCGTATTCGCCCTGAGCGCCTGAGTTGGGCTGCATGCAAATCGCATCGAAACCAGTAATCGCGCACAGCCAGCGCTCGAGTTCCTCGATCATCAACGTGTAACCGACGGCTTGCTCACGCGGCACAAAAGGGTGCAGGTTGGCGAATTGCGGCCAGGTGATGGGGATCATTTCACTGGTGGCGTTGAGTTTCATCGTGCAGGAGCCCAGCGGGATCATCGACTGGTTGAGCGCCAGATCCTTGTTCTCTAGTTGTTTGAGATAGCGCAGCATCTCGGTTTCGCTGTGATGGGCGTTGAAGACCGGATGGCGCAGATACGCGGTGCTGCGCTGCAGCCCGTCAGGGATGCCAGAGGGCAGCGCCTCGGCGTCGAGTTCATCCACGATCAACCCATGATCGGCGCCGAGCAGCACATCGAACAGTTTGCCGACCGTGCCTTCGTCCGAGGTTTCATCCAGGCTCAGCCCCACACGCCCCCGTCCGAGAATCCTCAGGTTGATCTGCGCCGCTCGGGCACTCTCGATGATCGCGGTTTGCGCACCGCCGACGTCCAGCGTCAGCGTGTCGAAAAACTGCGCGTTAACCCGACTCATTCCCTTGCGCTCAAGTCCCGCCCCGAGAATGCACGTCAGCCGATGCACCCGCTGCGCAATGCGCTTCAGCCCTTCCGGACCGTGATACACCGCGTAGAAACTGGCGATATTGGCCAACAACACCTGTGCGGTGCAGATGTTCGAGTTGGCCTTTTCACGGCGGATATGTTGCTCGCGGGTTTGCAGGGCCATGCGCAATGCGACGTTGCCCCGCGCATCTTTCGATACGCCGATGATCCGTCCGGGAATCGCCCGTTTGTATTCCTCGCGACTGGCGAAAAACGCCGCATGCGGCCCGCCGTATCCCATTGGCACGCCAAAACGCTGGGATGAACCGAACACCACGTCGGCACCCAATTCGCCCGGCGGCGTCAGCAGCAACAGGCTCAACAGATCGCTGGCGACACAGGCCAGCGCTTGCTGCGCGTGCAGATGATCGATTAAGGGCCGCAGATCACGGATGTCGCCGTGGGTGTCGGGATACTGCAGCAGTGCGCCGAACAGCGAATGCTGCTTCAGGTTATCCACAGCGTCGATGATCAACTCGAAACCGAAGCCTTCGGCGCGGGTCTGCAGCACCGAAATGGTTTGTGGATGACAGTGTTCGTCGACGAAAAATACGTTGCTCTGCGACTTCGCCACGCGCTTGGCCAAGGCCATGGCTTCTGCCGCCGCCGTGGCTTCATCGAGTAACGAGGCGTTGGCCAGATCGAGGCCAGTGAGGTCGATGGTCAGTTGCTGAAAATTCAGCAACGCTTCGAGTCGGCCTTGGGCAATTTCCGGTTGATATGGCGTGTAGGCGGTGTACCAGCCAGGATTCTCCAGGACATTGCGCAAAATGACGGCGGGCGTGAGCGTGCCGTAATAGCCCATGCCGATCAGGCTGGTCCAGAGCTGATTCTGTTCGGCATAACCGCGCAGTTTCTCCAGTGCGGCCTGTTCGTCGAGTGCGGCAGGCAGATCGAGCGGGCGATTGAAGCGAATGCCCGGCGGCACGGTTTGTTCGATCAGCTCGGCCCGGCTGCCAAGGCCGAGGCTGTCGAGCATCGCCTGTTGCTCGGCCGCATCCGGGCCGAGGTGGCGACGCAGAAAGGCATCGGGGTCGCGTAACTGGCGCAGGGACGGCAACTGGGACATGACGGGCTCTCCTGGCTGGCGGTCAAACCAGCATAGCAGTGCCTTCGAAGATCAAAAGATCGCAGCCTTCGGCAGCTCCTACACGAGCCGTGCGCACCCGCGATGTTATGGGTATGCGCGCCCCAACTGTAGGAGCTGCCGAAGGCTGCGATCTTTTGATTCTCAAAAAAAACCCCGAATAATCGGGGCTTTGGATATTACAAATGACTCACTCGCCGATGGCAGCCTTGTAAGCCGCAGCATCCAGCAGCTTGTCCAGTTCAGCCTTGTCGGTTGGCTTGATCTTGAAGATCCACGCGCCGTACGGGTCGGAGTTCAGCAGTTCAGGCGAGCCGCTCAGCTCTTCGTTGATCGCGATGACTTCACCGCTGACCGGGGCGTAGATGTCGGAAGCGGCTTTCACCGACTCAACCACACCGGCCTGATCCTGGGCAGCGAAGACTTTGCCGACTTCGGTCAGTTCAACGAACACCACATCACCCAGCGCTTCCTGCGCGTGATCGCTGATACCCACGGTGACGGTGCCGTCGGCTTCCAGACGCGCCCATTCATGACTTTCGGCAAAACGCAGTTCGGCAGGGATATCGCTCATCTTCAGTGTCCTCAGGAAATGGTCAGCGGTCGACCCGCCGGAAATAGGTTAGATCAAGGTTTTGCCATGGCGTACGAAGGTCGGTTTGACCACCCGTACCGGGTACCACTTGCCACGGATTTCCACTTCAGCGCGGTCGGCGGTGGCCATCGGAACACGCGCCAAAGCAATCGATTTGCTCAGCGTAGGAGAGAAACTACCACTGGTGATCTCCCCTTCGCCAACATCGGCGATGCGCACCACCTGATGGGCGCGCAAAACCCCGCGTTCTTCCAGCACCAGGCCGACCAGTTTGTATGCCACGCCGGCAGCTTTTTCCGCCTCCAGCGCCGCGCGGCCGATGAACTGCCGCGAAGCCGGCTCCCAAGCGATGCTCCAGGCCATGTTCGAGGCAAGGGGCGAAACGTCCTGGTGAATGTCCTGACCGTAGAGGTTCATGCCGGCCTCGACCCGCAGGGTGTCGCGGGCACCGAGGCCAATCGGCGAAATGCCCGCGCCGACCAGATCGTTGAAAAACCCCGGCGCCTGATTTGCGGGCAGGCAGATTTCCAGACCGTCTTCACCGGTATAGCCAGTACGGGCGATAAACCAGTCACCGTCGCGATAGCCTTCGAAGGGTTTGAGGTGCTGGATCAGCGTGGCGCGCGACTGCGTCACCAGTTCGGCAATCCTGTGCCGGGCCTGTGGGCCCTGAATGGCGAGCATCGCCAGCTCGGAGCGTTCGTGCAGCTGCACGTCGTAATTGCCCAGCTGCGCGTTCATCCACGCCAGATCCTGATCGCGGGTGGAAGCGTTGAACACCAGACGATAGGCATCGTCGAGGCGGTAGACGATCATGTCGTCGACGATCCCGCCGCGCTCATTGAGCATGGTACTGTACAACGCCCGGCCGGGACGGTGCAGACGGTCGACATCATTGGCCAGCAAATGCTGGAGCCAGGCCTTGGCCTGGGCGCCGGTGACATCGATCACGGTCATGTGGGAAACATCGAACACCCCGCAATCGCGGCGCACCTCATGGTGTTCCTCGACCTGCGAGCCGTAATGCAGTGGCATGTCCCAACCGCCAAAATCGACCATTTTCGCGCCGAGGGCGAGATGCAGGTCATACAGAGGCGTACGCTGTCCCATGGGTTTCTCCTTCCGGGCGTGGCGAAGGTGCGGACAGCCGCTATACGGGTGAAAGCCTTTGAATACAAGGCTCTCAGCCGATCCCAGCGAACCGGTCTGTCAGACGAACCGCACCGAATGCCGCGCATTGTAGCCGCATGATTCAGGACTGACGACTAAGCGTTTCGATGAGCGGAGCGGCGGATCAGACCGATGACCGGCAACAAACCGACCAACACCAGCGTCAGCGCCGGCAACGACGCCCTCGCCCACTCGCCTTCGCTGGTCATTTCGAAGATCCGCACCGCCAGCGTGTCCCAGCCAAACGGGCGCATCAGCAGGGTCGCAGGCATTTCCTTGAGCACATCGACGAACACCAGCAATGCCGCGCTCAGCGTGCCGGGCAGCAAGAGTGGCAGATACACTTTGAAAAACAGTCGCGGCCCACTGACACCCAGGCTACGTGCTGCTTCAGGCAAAGATGGCCGTATACGCGCCAGACTGCTTTCCAGTGGCCCATACGCAACGGCAACAAAGCGCACCAGATAAGCCATCAACAATGCCGCCAGACTACCGAGCAGCAACGGTTTGCCCGCGCCACCGAACCAGGCGGAAAGCGGAATCACCAGCTCGCGATCCAGGTAACTGAACGCCAGCATGATCGACACCGCCAGCACCGAACCCGGCAAGGCGTAACCCAGGTTGGCCAGCCCAACCCCGGAATTGATCGCGCGAGTCGGGGCCAGCCGTCGGGCAAACGCCAACAGCAGCGCCACGCTGACGGTGATCAACGCTGCCATGCCGCCCAGATACAGGGTGTGGAGAATCAGCCCGGCGTAGCGCTCATCAAGATCGAAACGTCCACGCTGCCAGAACCAGACGATCAGTTGCAGCACCGGAATGACGAAGGCGCAAGCGAACACCAATCCGCACCAAGCCATTGCCGCGAACGCCTTGAGCCCACGCAGGTGATACAGCGCTTTCACCCGTGGTCGCTCGTTGCTCGCTCGATTCGCCCCGCGCGCCCGGCGTTCGCCGTAGAGCACCAGCATCACCACCAGCAGCAACAGGCTGGCCAGTTGTGCAGCGCTGGGCAGACTGAAGAAGCCGTACCAGGTTTTGTAGATGGCGGTGGTGAAGGTGTCGAAGTTGAACACCGAGACCGCGCCAAAATCGGCGAGGGTTTCCATCAACGCCAACGCCACGCCTGCGCCGATGGCTGGACGCGCCATCGGCAACGCAACTCGCCAAAACGCCTGCCACGGCGATTGCCCGAGCACCCGCGCCGCTTCCATCAAGCCTTTGCCCTGAGCCAGAAACGCTGTGCGCGCCAGCAGGTATACGTAGGGATAGAAAACCAGCACCAGCACCACTATCACCCCGCCGGTGGATCGCACGCGGGGCAGGCGCAGGCCGGAACCGAACCATTCGCGCAGCACGGTTTGCACGGGGCCGGCGAAGTCGAGCAGACCGACGAAGACAAACGCCAATACATAGGCAGGAATCGCAAACGGCAGCATCAACGCCCAGTCGAGCCAGCGTCGACCGGGGAATTCGCAGAGGCTGGTGAGCCAGGCGAGACTGACGCCCAGCAGCGTCACACCAACACCGACACCGAGCACCAAGGTCAGCGTGTTGCCGAGCAGGCGCGGCATCTGGGTTTCCCACAGGTGCGACCAGATTTGTTGATCGATGGTCTGCCAGGAGAGCAGCAAAACACTCAGGGGCAGCAGCACCAGCGCAGCGATGGTGAAGACAATGGGGTACCAGCGGCGTTGGGCGGGGTGGGCCACTTTTGGGTCTCGCGGGGGGAATCGTGGAGTGTAGGTATAAACAAGCGAAAAGATCGCAGCCTGCGGCAGCTCCTACATTTGAAACGCGTTCACTTGTAGGAGCTGCCGCAGGCTGCGATCTTTTGCTCTCAGAACCGCAGAATCAATTCCAGCCCGCCCGATCCATCATCCGGATCGCCTCAGCCTGACGCTTGCCCGCGACTTCCACCGGCAACGTGTCAGCAACAAACTTGCCCCACGCCGCCACTTCTTCCGAAGGCGCCACCGCCGGGTTCGCCGGGAATTCCTGGTTAACGTCAGCGAAAATCTTCTGCGCTTGCGGCGTGGTCATCCACTCCACCAGGGCCTTGGCGGCTTCCGGGTGCGGTGCGTGTTTGGTCAGGCCGATGCCCGACAGGTTGACGTGCACCCCGCGATCCGCCTGATTGGGCCAGAACAGTTTCACTGGCAGCTCCGGCTTCTGCTTGTGCAGGCGCCCGTAATAGTAGGTGTTGACGATGCCGACGTCGCATTGGCCGGCACTGATGGCTTCGAGCACCGCAACGTCGTCGGAGAACACGTCGGTGGACAGATTGTTCACCCAGCCCTTGAGGATTTTCTCGGTCTTCTCGGCGCCATGGACTTCGATCATGGTCGCGGTCAGCGACTGGTTGTAAACCTTCTTCGCCGTGCGCAGGCACAGGCGACCTTCCCAGTTCTTGTCGGCCAGCGCTTCATAGGTGGTCAGCTCGCCCGGTTTCACTCTTTGCGTGGAATAGGCGATGGTGCGCGCGCGCAGGCTCAGGCCAGTCCAGGCGTGGGTGGACGAGCGATATTGCTGCGGAATGTTGGTGTCGATGGTTTTCGAGGTGAACGGCTGGAGGATGCCCATTTGCTCGGCTTGCCAGAGATTGCCGGCGTCAACGGTGAGCAGCAGGTCGGCGGTGGCATTTTCACCTTGGGCCTTGATGCGCTGCATCAGCGGCGCTTCCTTGTCGGTGATGAACTTGATCATCACGCCGGTCTTGGCGGTGTAGGCATCGAATACCGGTTTGATCAGCTCATCGATTCGCGACGAGTAAACCACCACTTCATCGGCAGCCTGAGCGGTCGTGCTGCCAATCAGGGTCAGGGCCAGTGCAGTCAGAAGACGCTTGGGTGCCAACATGGGAGGTGTCTCTCGGTCGGGAAATGTGGGCCAAATGATAAGGACTCACATTTACCACCACAATCGAACACTCGGCTAAGGCGTTACCAGATGTTGCACAACCCACTGTAGGAGCTGCCGCAGGCTGCGATCTTTTGATTTTGTTTTTTCAAGAACAAGATCAAAAGATCGCAGCCTTCGGCAGCTCCTACAGGGGTCGCATTTCAAATGCGGGAGCGGGCTTGCTCGCGATGAGGCCAACAAATCCAGCAAAATTTTCAGGGCTTGGCAAGGGCAGGCAGGTCGCCGGTCAACCCCAGCGCCTCGCGCACAAACAATGCCTTGGCCTCGGGCATTTGCTCGACCAGCTTCAATCCGGCATTTCTCAACCAGCGCAGCGGCAACGGATCAGCCTGGAACAAGCGCTCAAAGCCTTCCATTGCCGCCATCAGCGCCAGGTTATGCGGCATGCGTCGACGCTCGTAACGGCTCAGCACTTTGACATCCGCCAGCCGCTCACCCCGCTCATGTGCTTGCAACAGCACTTCAGCCAATACCGCCGCATCCAGAAAGCCAAGGTTCACACCCTGCCCCGCCAACGGGTGAATGGTGTGCGCTGCGTCGCCGATCAGCGCGAGCCCTTCGGCGACGTAACGTTTGGCATGGCGCTGACGCAGCGGCACGCACAGACGCGGATCGGCACTGACGACTTCACCGAGGCGCCCTTCGAAGGCGCGCTCGAGCTCGGCGCAGAACCCGGCGTCGTCCAGCGCCATCAAGCGTTCGGCCTCTTTGGGCGTGGTCGACCAGACGATCGAGCACAAATCCTGCTGGCCATCGCGCTCCAGCGGCAGGAACGCCAATGGCCCATTATCGGTAAAGCGTTGCCACGCGGTCATCTGGTGAGGTTTGCTGCTGCGCACGCTGGTGACGATGGCGTGATGCAGGTAATCCCACTCGCGAGTCGCCACGCCGGTGAGACGGCGCACAGCAGAATTGGCGCCATCCGCGGCAATCACCAACGGTGCGCGCAACGTGCGGCCGTCGGCCAGCGTCAGCAACCAATCGTCACCCGAGCGGCGCATCTGCTCCAGCCGCGCATTGGCCAGCATGCCCAAATCGCAATCATGCAGACGTTCGAGCAAGGCGTCCTGCACCACGCGGTTTTCAACGATATGCCCAAGCACATCGGCATGCACGCTGCTCGCGGAGAAGTGAATCTGCCCGGTGCCGCTGCCGTCCCACACGTGCATGTCGGTGTACGGACTGCTGCGCCGCTGAGCGATGCCGTCCCACACGCCGAGGCGTTCGAGGATGCGCTGGCTCGCCGCCGACAATGCGCTGACTCGCGGCTCGAACGCCGCTTCGGCATCAAAAGGTTTGACACTCAGCGGGCTACCGTCGAGCAGCAACACTTCCAGGCCGCTGTCCTGCAACGCCAGCGCCAAAGCGCTGCCGACCATTCCGGCTCCGACAATCAGCAGATCTGCGCGCATTTCCATGCTTTAGGCCTGTCTCGCTTGCGGCTTGCGCCGCATGTAAAGGGTTTACCGAGCGCGCCAGTGGGCGGCGCGATCCTGAAAGTAATAATGCCGGCCAGCCATTCAAGCATCCGGACGGGTTCCCAGGCCCATCGCCTGCCGGGCAAACCAGCGTTTGGCTGGCGGCAACAGATCAAGACCAAGCAGACCGAGATTGCGCCCCAGCGACACCAGCGGCTGGGTGCTGCCGAACAGGCGCGTGACCTGATCGGAGAAGCCCACGGTCAGGTCTTGATCGAGGCGCTGACGTTCGCGATAAGCCTGCAACGTAGCCAGATCGCCCAGCGGCTTGTCGCTGGCCAGCAACGCAGCGGCAAGGGCATCGGCATCGCGCAGCGACAGGTTGAAACCCTGGCCGGCAATCGGGTGCAGGCTGTGCGCCGCATTGCCGAGCACGGCCAGATGCGAGCGCACCTGCTCTTCAGCCTCAATCAGCGTCAGCGGATACAGATGCCGTGCGCCGACCTGTTTCAGCGTACCGAGGCGATAGCCGAATACGCTTTGCAGCTCGCTGAGAAAATCAAGCTCGCTCAGCTCGGCCAGACGCTGCGCGTCCATGCCCAGACGGGTCCAGACCAACGCGCAGCGGTTGTCTGGCAGGGGCAGCAAAGCCATCGGCCCTTCGTCGGTAAAGCGCTCGAAGGCCATGCCGTTGTGCGCTTCACTCGGGGTGATGTTGGCGATCAGCGCGCTCTGGTTGTACGGACGCTGGCGCACATTGATGCCCAACTGCTCGCGCAGCCCCGAACGGCCACCATCGGCGAGCACCGCGAGGTCGCACTCCAGCGTGGTTTCATCGTTCAGGGTCAGGCGATACCCGTCGGGCAGCGGTTCCATGCGCGTGACTTCCGCCGGGCAGCGCCAGGTGATCACGTCTTTGTCGACGTGTTGCCACAGACAATGCCCGAGCCAAGCGTTCTCCACTACATAACCGAGCGCAGGCACGCCCTCTTCCATCGCTGACAAACGTGCGGTGGAGAAGCGGCCACGGTCGGAAACGTGGATCTGCTTGATCGGCTCGGCGCGACGGGAGATTTCCTGCCACACGCCCAACCGCTGATAAATCTGTCGTGAGCCGAAGGACAGCGCCGACGAACGCGCATCGTAACTGGGCTGCCAACTGTCGCCGGGGGCGAACGGTTCGATCAGCACAATCTTCCAGCCACGGGCCTTGGCCCCGGCTTGCAAAGCCAACGCCAGGCTGGCGCCGACCAGACCACCACCGATGATTGCCAGATTGACTCGACTCATGCCGCGTGTGTCCTTGCCTGTGCCATCAGTGCTTCGATTTCAGCGACGGTCTTCGGTACGCCAGTGGTGAGAATTTCACAGCCTGTTCGGGTCACGACCACGTCGTCCTCGATGCGCACGCCGATCCCGCGCCATTTCTTCGCTACGTTCTGATTGTCCGGCGCAATGTAAATGCCCGGCTCGACGGTCAGCGCCATGCCGACCTCCAGCACGCGCCATTCGCCACCGACCTTGTACTCGCCAACATCATGCACATCCATGCCCAGCCAGTGGCCGGCGCGGTGCATGTAAAAAGCTTTATAGGCTTCGCTGGCGATCAACTCGTCGACGTCGCCCTGCAACAAACCAAGCTTGACCAGCCCCGTGGTGATGACTCGCACCGTGGCTTCGTGCGCTTGATTCCAGTGCTTGTTCGGCGCGATCTCGGCGAACGCAGCCTCCTGCGAAGCCAGCACCAACTCGTAGATCGCTTTCTGTTCGGGGGAAAACTTGCCGTTGACCGGCCAGGTGCGGGTGATGTCGCTGGCGTAGCAGTCGATTTCGCATCCAGCGTCGATCAGCACCAGATCGCCGTCCTTGAGCAACGCGTCATTCTGCTGGTAATGCAGGATGCAGCTGTTGCGCCCGGCAGCGACGATCGAACCGTAGGCGGGCATTTTCGCCCCGCCCTTGCGAAATTCGTAATCCAGTTCGGCTTCGAGGCTGTACTCGTACAGCCCGGGACGGCTGGCTTGCATCGCACGGATATGCGCCTGGGCCGAAATTCGCGCTGCCTCGCGCATCACCTTCACTTCTGCCGCCGATTTATACAGGCGCATGTCATGCAGCAGATGATCCAGGGCAACGAATTCGTTCGGCGGTTGCGCGCCGAGATGCGCCTTGGAGCGGATCACGTTGATCCAGTCCATCAGGTGGCGATCGAACTCCGGGTTGCTGCCCATCGCCGAATACACCCGGTCGCGGCCTTCGATCAGGCCGGGAAGAATGTCGTCGATGTCAGTAATCGGGAACGCGTCGTCGGCGCCAAAATCGCGGATGGCGCCTTCCTGCCCTGCGCGCAAGCCGTCCCACAATTCGCGTTCGGCATTGCGCTCACGGCAAAACAGCACGTACTCGCCATGTGCGCGACCAGGCATCAGGACCAGCACCGCCTGCGGTTCGGGAAACCCGCTGAGGTACTGGAAGTCGCTGTCCTGACGGTAGACATGCTCGACGTCACGGTTGCGAATGGCGACTGCGGCGGCGGGCAGGATCGCGATGCTGTTGGGTTCCATCTGCGCCATCAGGGCCTTGCGGCGACGGCTGTATTCCGCTTTCGGGATATGAGTCATGGGCAGATGGCTTTCCCTGGCACGCGATTAATGCAGCGACGGCTTGGCGGCTGGCGGCACATCGGCTTTCTTGGTTTCCGAGAACAGCAGCAGCGGCGCGACGCGCAGGTATTCCATGACTTCCATATAGTCGGTCTCGCCGTCCTCGGACTCTTCAAGGGCGTCTTGCACCTGGGAAATGGCCGCCAGATCCTGCAACACTTCGGTGGCTTCGGTGCTGAGCATGCTGCTGTCGCGGCAGTTCAGGCCGAAACCGCTGAGGAAGCCCTGGCACCATTCGCCCAGTGCCGCGGCGCGGTCGGCCAGTGGCGCGTCATCGGTCGGCAGCAGCAGAACGACGGTGACGTCGTCGCCGGTCAGTTCGCCTTTGACCATTTCCTGCAAGCCGATCAGGGCATTGCGGACGTTGTCCTGGATGTCGCCTTCGAGCAGTTCGGCGGCGTCGATCAACCAGCCTTCGTTATCGAAGCCGGCGCCGGCGCAACTGCGCCCGAGCAGCACGCCGTGCAGTTCGGCAGGCGAGACGTTGTGGCCGCTGGAGGTCAGCAGGGTGGCAAAGGCTTGGTACGGGGAATTCGCAATGGTCATGGGCAGCTAGGCGCCAGACGGCGCTATGTCTAGAATGAAGGCCTTGTATCCTACATCGACAGACTCGCCAAGACTATTAAAGGCTGTCCGCCAGCTATCCCATCAGACAGACTTCAACCCAGTGGACACAATGGAAGACACCGACCTGCAAGCGCTGATGGCCAGACTCGAACTGCTGATTGGCCGAGTCGAGCAACTAAAGAGTCAAAACGCACTCTTACTAGCTCAGGAAAAAACCTGGCGCGAGGAACGCGCGCACCTCATTGAAAAAAACGAAATCGCCCGGCGTAAGGTCGAATCGATGATTTCGCGCCTCAAGGCCCTGGAGCAAGACTCATGAGTTCAAGCAATAGCGTCACCGTGCAGATCCTCGACAAAGAGTATTCGATCATCTGCCCGCAGGAAGAACGCAGCAATCTGGTCAGCGCCGCGCGCTACCTGGACGGCAAGATGCGCGAGATCCGCAGCAGCGGCAAAGTCATCGGCGCCGACCGCATTGCCGTGATGGCCGCGCTGAACATCACCCATGACCTGTTGCACAAAGAAGAGCGCCCGGATATCCAGGCCAGCGGTTCGACCCGCGAACAGGTGCGCGACTTGCTCGATCGTGTCGATCTGGTGCTGGCCGACGATCAGAGCACTACCAAGGGCTGATTCGAATGACGGCTTGAGGTATACTCGCGGCACTCCCTGGGGTGCTTGCCAGTTGACGATGTCCCGGAGCCGATTCGCACTACCCTGGAAGTTGCACGTTGGGCTGGTGTGCATGTCCGCTAGACGGAAAGCCTTAAAGTCTACTGCTTCTTCCACCTTGAACTTTCGGGTTCAAGGGCTGAGTTGACAGCGGTTCATCCGGGGAGCCTGATTCGAATCCGATGGCAGTGAAAACTGCCATCGGATTTTTTATGCGTACGTTTTTGCATCCACCTGCCGAAGCCGAACCATGACCGAACCCGCGCTGCTGCCCCGCCCGCAACTCCGCCGCCTGCTGCGCAAGGCGCGTCGTTCATTGAGCAAAAACGAACAGCGCCAGGCCGCCAAAGGCCTGTATCGGCAGTTGGCGCAAGAGCCGCACTTTCGCCGCGCCAGGCATATTTCTCTTTATCTACCCACCGACGGTGAGATCGATCCGCGCTTGCTGCTGCGTGAAGCGCAGCGTCGGGGCAAGGCGACCTACTTGCCGGTGCTGAGTGCCTGGCCACGGACCAAAATGGTCTTCCAGCGGATTCGCCCCGGCGAAAAGCTCAAACCCAATCGTTTCCGCATTCTCGAGCCGCGCGCCAATCTGGCGCGGCAACGCAAGGTGTGGGCGCTGGATCTGGTGTTATTGCCGCTGGTGGGTTTTGATGATGTCGGCGGGCGCCTGGGCATGGGCGGCGGCTTTTACGATCGCAGCCTGGCGTATCTTGCCCGGCGCAAGAGCTGGCGCAAACCGACATTGCTCGGTCTGGCGCACGAATGTCAGAAGGTCGAACGTTTGGCACAGGCGAGCTGGGATGTCCCGTTGCAAGGCACGGTCAGCGACAAGGCATGGTATTTCGCAGAGTAGACGCCGCAAAGAATAGCGGCGTCGAAGAGACAGGTTCAGCGTTTGAAAGCGGTCGACTGTTGCACTTGCTGTGCGATTTCACTCGGCGCGTCGGCCTTGTTGGTCCACAGGCTTTGCGCGTAACCGGTGGTCACCACGCCCAAGCCAAACAAAATTACCAAAGTCCATAGTAAATCCGGTTTGCGTTTCATCGATTGCCCCCCTCAAGGCACATCATCACGATGACAGCAGCGGTTTCCATTCGTAGGCCGTGCAGCAGCGTCAAGCTTTAAAGGCCGGCATTTTGCGACAACGTGAACCTGTGCGCAAACGCTGACGTCAACCGACCGTCGGTTTGTCATAAAATTGCCCGACAACCTGCCCAATGACCGCTTCAGGAGCAAACGACATGGCCTACTGGCTGATGAAATCAGAGCCCGACGAACTGTCGATCGAAGGCTTGGCGAAGCTCGGCAAGGCGCGCTGGGACGGGGTGCGCAACTACCAGGCGCGGAATTTCCTGCGGGCGATGGCGGTGGGCGATCAGTTCTTTTTCTACCATTCGAGCTGCCCGGAACCGGGAATCGCCGGAATTGGCAAAATAATCGAAGCGGCCTACCCGGACCCGACGGCGCTGGAGCCGGAGAGTCATTACTTCGATCCCAAGGCTACCCCGGAGAAAAATGCCTGGAGTGCGATTGATGTCGAGCATGTCGAGACATTCAACCGGGTATTGAAACTGGACTACCTGAAGCAGCAGACAGCGTTGGCGGAGATGCCTTTGGTGCAGAAGGGCTCGCGGTTGTCGGTGATGCCGGTGACGGCGGAGCAGTGGGCTGCGGTGCTTGCGTTGCGTTGACACGCAAAAAGATCGCAGCCTTCGGCAGCTCCTACAGGGAAACGCATTCCAAGGTAGGAGCTGCCGAAGGCTGCGATCTTTTGATTTTATGGCTTACTGAATGATCAGGTTGTTGAACAACAGATCTTCAACAACAGGCTTGCCCGTCTCGTCATTCATCACTTGCTGAGTTTGCTTCAGCGCTTCCTGACGCAGCTTTTCCTTGCCTTCGATACTGCCCATCGCCTCGGTGCTCTGCTGGGTAAACAGCGCCACGAGCTGGTTGCGGATCAGCGGCTCATTGGCCTTCACCAGTTTCGCCGACTCTTCACCAGTCACACGCAATGCCACGTCGGCCTTGTACACCTTGAGCTTCGGCGTACCGTCCAGCCCGTAGTTGCCTACGAACGGCGGGCTCAGGGTGATGTAGTTGACCTTGGGCGCCTCGCCCTCTTTGGCTTCTTCGGCCAGCGCTGCCACAGGCAGAGACAGGGCCAGCAACAACATGATCCACGCTTTCACAATTCGCTCCTTATCCGGTTTGCGGCCTAGCATAGCGACCCGCCGCGCAAGCACAAGCTTATGGCTGACTATCAGGGTCGGGCATGCTCGTTGACCCGTTGATTCACACACCTACACTTATCGGCCATCACTCCCAAAGGAATAGCCCTGATGAAAGCCGTGCTGTGCAAAGCCTTCGGCCCTGCCGAATCGCTGGTGCTGGAAGACGTCGCCAGTCCTGTCGCCAAGAAGAACGAAATCCTCCTGGACGTGCACGCAGCCGGGGTCAATTTCCCCGACACGCTGATCATCGAGGGCAAATATCAATTCAAACCGCCGTTCCCGTTTTCGCCCGGTGGCGAGGCGGCAGGCGTGGTTCGCGAAGTGGGCGAAAAGGTCGGCCACCTGAAAGTCGGTGATCGGGTCATGGCGCTGACTGGCTGGGGCAGTTTTGCCGAGCAGGTCGCGGTGCCGGGCTATAACGTCCTGCCGATTCCGCCGTCGATGGACTTCAATACCGCTGCTGCATTCAGCATGACTTACGGTACGTCGATGCACGCGCTCAAGCAGCGCGCCAATCTGCAACCGGGCGAAACCCTGCTGGTGCTCGGCGCCTCTGGCGGCGTCGGCCTCGCGGCGGTGGAAATCGGCAAAGCCATGGGCGCCCGTGTCATCGCCGCGGCCAGCAGCGCCGAGAAACTCGCGGTCGCCAAGTCTGCCGGCGCCGACGAGCTGATCAATTACAGTGAAGCCAACCTCAAGGACGAGATCAAACGCCTGACCGACGGCCAAGGTGCAGATGTGATCTACGATCCGGTCGGCGGCGATCTGTTCGATCAAGCCATCCGCGCCATCGCCTGGAACGGCCGCCTGCTGGTGGTCGGCTTCGCCAGCGGACGCATCCCCGAACTGCCAGTCAACCTCGCCTTGCTCAAGGGCGCCGCGGTACTCGGCGTGTTCTGGGGCTCCTTCGCTCAGCGCCAACCGCAGGACAACGCGGCGAACTTCCAGCAACTGTTCGGCTGGTTTGCCGAGGGCAAATTGAAACCGCTTGTGTCGCAGGTCTACCCGCTGAGCAATGCGGCGCAGGCGATCAATGATCTGGGGCAGCGCAAGGCTGTCGGCAAGGTCGTCGTCCAGGTTCGTTAAGCGCGCAGAGCGATCCGGCCCACGCCCGGATCGCTTTATGCCGAAACTGTCGAACCACAGAAACCCACCCCATCCACTATTCCCATAACGCCCTCTCCTTATATCTGAGCGACATGTTCATAAAGGAACGCTCGACAGCCCAAATTTCCCCTTTTTTGCCGACGTGAAGCGGTGCTATTTTCGGTAACGAAACTGTAACATTCGCATCCGCAGTCAAAACAAGAAAACTGGAGCTCTTGAATGTTTGCTTTCTTTCGTCCCGCCGCACATCAGGCTCCATTGCCTGAAGAAAAAATAGACAGCACCTACCGACGCCTGCGTTGGCAGATCTTCGCCGGTATCTTCATCGGCTACGCCGGTTACTACCTGCTGCGCAAAAACTTCTCCCTGGCCATGCCCTACCTTATCGACGAAGGCTACAGCCGTGGTGATCTGGGTCTGGCGATGTCGGCGATTGCCATCGCTTACGGCTTGTCGAAGTTCCTCATGGGCCTGGTGTCCGACCGTTCCAATCCGCGCTTCTTCCTGCCGTTCGGCCTGCTGGTCTCGGCCGGGGTGATGTTCGTTTTCGGTTTCGCGCCGTGGGCAACGTCCAGCGTGACGATGATGTTCATCCTGTTGTTCATCAACGGCTGGGCTCAGGGCATGGGTTGGCCGCCAAGCGGGCGGACGATGGTGCACTGGTGGTCGCAGAAGGAACGTGGCGGCGTGGTCTCGGTGTGGAACGTGGCGCATAACGTCGGGGGTGGCCTGATCGGCCCGCTGTTCCTGATCGGCATGGGCCTGTTCAACGACTGGCACGCAGCTTTCTACGTACCGGCCGCCGTGGCGCTGGGCGTGGCGGTGTTCGCGTTCATCACCATGCGCGACACTCCGCAATCGGTGGGCCTGCCGCCGATCGAGAAGTACAAGAACGATTATCCGGAAGGCTACGACGCCAGCCACGAAGACGAATTCAGCGCCAAGGAAATCTTCGTCAAATACGTGCTGCGCAACAAAATGCTCTGGTACATCGCCATGGCCAACGTCTTCGTCTACCTGCTGCGCTACGGCGTGCTGGACTGGGCGCCGACTTATCTGAAGGAAGCCAAGGGCTTCACGGTGGACAAAACCTCGTGGGCCTATTTCTTCTACGAGTGGGCGGGGATTCCGGGCACGCTGCTGTGCGGCTGGATGTCGGACAAGATCTTCCGCGGCAACCGTGGCCTGACCGGCATGGTGTTCATGGCCCTGGTGACTGTGGCGACTCTGGTGTACTGGCTGAATCCGGCCGGCAACCCGATGGTCGATATGATCGCCCTGTTGTCGATCGGCTTCCTGATCTACGGCCCGGTGATGCTGATCGGCCTGCAGGCGCTGGAACTGGCACCGAAGAAAGCTGCCGGCACCGCAGCGGGTTTCACCGGTCTGTTCGGTTATCTGGGTGGCTCGGTCGCCGCAAGTGCTGCGATGGGCTACACCGTTGACCACTTCGGCTGGGACGGCGGCTTCGTCTTGCTGGTCGGTGCTTGCCTGCTGGCGATGGCCTTCCTTGCGCCAACACTGTGGCACAAGCAGGTCGCCAGTCAGAGCCGTGAAGCGGTCGCCTGATCGCTGTGTGATTGACAGCGCTTGAGCCGCGCCTCCAGATTCCGGTCTGGCATGGCGTGGCTGCGCAGGGCGTGCACGGTCTGTTCGACATAATCGCGAGTCGTACCGTACCGCCCGCTGGCGCTTTCGAATACCTGGCTCAGCACGTGATCCGGCAAGTTGCCGGCATAGCTGGGCAGGTGTCGCTCCAATACAAATCCCAATGCCTGAACCTGACTGCCATCTGCGAGACGGCAGTTAAGCCAGTGTGGTCGATAGGATGGCACCGGCATCTCGCGTTTCCACAGGGCGTACAGCGCCGCATCAAGATTGTCTTCCGGCAACCGGTAGGCAAAGCCACTGCACGAACCGCCGCGATCCAGACCGAACACCAGACCCGGCATTTCCGGCGTACCACGGTGTTCGTGCGACCACAGGTACAACCCGCGATGGTAACCATGCACGCGACCCCGCATGCGTTCCACCGCCGTGCATTCCGGCCGCCAGATCAGCGAGCCGTAGGCGAACAGCCACACCGGCCCGCCCTTGTGGCGCGCCATGGTCGATTGCATGGAAGCGAGAAGTTGTTCGTGCGTCAGCTGCGGCCCAAGATCGAGCCGCGGAGGGTAAGCGAGATTCAGAATTGCGTTTTCAATAGCGCTCATGGCGAATAGCGTTCAGCTCCCCGCGGGTGAAGAATTACTTAATAGAACGCACCGCTGTAACAATAAGGCACATATGTTTTAAGGCAAATTAAGTGCCACTGTTTAATTGCCTGAATACATATAACCTAGCGATATTTACTATTTAAAGTAAATACCGATCGGCTATATACCAAGTTATAAGGATCAGGATCGCGGTGCATAGGCGAAGACGTCGGCGCGCATCTGATGCGCATCCATGCCCGCCTCGACCAGCGCGTCCAGCGTGCCGTAAACCATCGCCGGCGAACCGCTGGCGTAAACGTGCAGCGGTTTCAAATCGGGAAAGTCTTCGCACACCGCTTCATGTAGCATCCCGCAGCGCCCTTCCCAGCCGCATTGATCGCTAACAACTTTGTGCAGGAACAGGTTGGGCAACCTTAGCCATTCGTCCCAGTGCTCGATCTCATAGAAATCTTCCGGGCGGCGCACGCCCCAGTACAGATGCACGGGGTGTTTGAAGCCGTTGGCGCGGCAGTGTTCGATCAGCGCGTGAATCTGGCCCATGCCGGTGCCAGCGGCGATCAACACCAGCGGCCCGTCAGGCAACTCGGCCAGATGCGTGTCGCCGAATGGCAGCTCGACACGCACCATTACGTTGCGCTGCAACTGCTCGATCAGGCTCAGCGCACTGGCTTCGCGCGCCAGCACGTGGATTTCCAGATCTCGCCCGCCGTGGGGTGCCGAAGCCATGGAAAAAGCCGATTTTTCACCGCTCTCGCGCTCGATCATCAAGTATTGCCCGGCGTGATAGCGCGGTGGCTTGCCGGCCGGCGCACGCAGGCGTACGCGCCAAGTGTCGCCGCCGACTTCGCGGCATTCGATGACCTGACATGACAGACTGCGCACAGGCAGTTCGCCTAGTGCAAGTACGCCATCCCACAACAGAACGCAGTCTTCCAGCGGCTCGGCGATGCAGGTGTAGAACTCGCCGTGATCACGCACCGTGCCATCCTGCGCGACGCGGCCTTCGACCAGCAGCGCCGCGCACACGTGACAATTGCCATTGCGGCAGCTTTGCGGGCATTCATAGCCCAGGCGCCGCGCACCATCGAGAATCCGCTCACCGGGCTGAATCTCAAGTATCGCTCCGGAAGGCTGCAGGGTTACACGCATCAATCTATTCCTAACTGATTCCAGATGGCATCGATCCGTTGGGTGACGGCGTCGTCCTTGACGATCACGCGGCCCCACTCGCGAGTGGTTTCGCCCGGCCATTTGTGAGTGGCATCGAGACCCATTTTCGAACCCAGGCCGGAAATCGGCGAGGCGAAGTCGAGGTAGTCGATCGGCGTGTTATCGATCATCACCGTGTCGCGCTTGGGGTCCATGCGCGTGGTGATGGCCCAGATCACGTCGTTCCAGTCGCGGGCGTTGATATCGTCGTCGGTGACGATAACGAACTTGGTGTACATGAACTGTCGCAAAAACGACCAGACACCGAGCATCACGCGCTTGGCATGCCCCGGATACGATTTTTTCATGGTCACGATGGCCATGCGGTACGAGCAGCCTTCCGGTGGCAGATAGAAATCGGTGATCTCCGGAAACTGCTTCTGCAGGATCGGCACGAACACTTCGTTCAACGCCACACCGAGGATCGCCGGCTCATCCGGCGGACGGCCAGTGTAGGTGCTGTGATAGATCGGTTTGATCCGATGGGTGATGCGCTCGACGGTAAACACCGGGAAGCTGTCGACTTCGTTGTAATAACCGGTGTGGTCGCCGTACGGGCCTTCATCGGCCATTTCGCCCGGATGGATCACCCCCTCAAGGATGATCTCGGCGGTGGCTGGCACTTGCAGATCGTTGCCACGGCACTTGACCAGTTCAGTGCGGTTACCGCGCAACAGACCGGCGAAGGCGTATTCGGAAAGGCTGTCCGGCACTGGCGTAACCGCGCCAAGAATAGTCGCAGGATCAGCACCCAGCGCCACAGACACCGGGAACGGCTGCCCCGGATGTTTTTCGCACCACTCGCGAAAATCGAGAGCGCCGCCGCGGTGGCTGAGCCAGCGCATGATCACCTTGTTGCGGCCAATCACTTGCTGACGGTAGATACCAAGGTTCTGGCGTTCCTTGTTCGGGCCTTTAGTGACGGTCAGGCCCCAGGTGATCAGCGGGCCGACATCGCCGGGCCAGCAGGTCTGCACCGGCAGCATTGCCAGATCAACGTCATCGCCTTCGATGACCACTTCCTGGCACACCGCGTCTTTGACGACTTTCGGCGCCATCGAGATGATCTTGCGGAAGATCGGCAGCTTCGACCACGCGTCTTTCAAGCCCTTCGGCGGCTCCGGCTCCTTGAGAAAGGCCAGCAGCTTGCCGATCTCACGCAGTTCGCTGACCGATTCGGCGCCCATGCCCATGGCGACCCGCTCGGGGGTGCCGAACAGGTTACCAAGCACCGGAATGTCGTAGCCGGTAGGGTTTTCGAACAGCAGCGCCGGGCCCTTGGCCCGCAGCGTGCGATCGCACACTTCAGTCATTTCCAGCACCGGCGAGACGGGAATCTGGATGCGTTTCAACTCTCCGCGCTGCTCAAGCTGCTGCACGAAATCCCGAAGATCCTTGAATTTCATTGACGATGGCACCCTCAAAATAGGCGTACATCCTACCTGCTCTGGCGGGCAAACAGCACCCGTCAGTGCCCGGCATTGCTCAATTTTGGCTCGTGCCCAGCAACACCGGCCTGAACAGTGGGCTCAAGCGCGCGCTGCCCAGATCCGACAAGTGATCTTCATCCTTGTACTGCGAATGGCCGTTGACCTCGATGCTGCACACGCCACCGGCACACATCAGCGGTGTCGGGTCGATGACGTGCACGCCCGGATCGGCGGCGCTCATTGATTCGAACAGATCGCTGAGGAAACGCTGTCGCGCCAGATGTTCATCCAGCGGACGCCCCAGCCCGTCTGCCGAACGGCCGATCCGGGCGAGGCTGGTCAGGCGGCTGATGATGCCTTTGCGCTGCAGCGGTACTTCCTTGAACAACCAGACTTGCGCCCCGGCCTCGCGGAGCGCCGCGACGCGGGCCTTGATGGCTGCCGCCATGCGCTGCTCGGCCTGGGCGGTATTGTCGTGAGCATTGAGCAGCACTTTTTTGTCGCCGTCTTCACGGCCATACACGTAAAGGCTCCAGTTCGACGCCAGAACCACATCCTTGATCCCGAGGCTGCGCACGCGCGCCATGGTCTGTTCGTTGAAATCGCGGCAACGCTGGCGCGGTTCATCGCTGAGTATCGGCGGGCAGGCACTCATGCTGTACAACCACGCCGGGCGCCCTTCATGGCGGGCATTGTTTTCAATCGCTGGCAGTAATGCAGCGGCGTGGCTGTCGCCCCAGAACATGCGAGTGGCCGGGACACCTTCGCGGGCGCCTACCAGGCAGGCCTTGTCGAGGGACTTGTCCTGGGTCACCAGCATGCATTTCATCTGGCCGGCCCGCCATTCACGCGACTGCGCGTACTCCAGCGCTTTGCCGGTCAGGCGCCCGGGAATACCATCGGCCGAACGAATGGCCGAGCCGGTCAGCGCCAGCACGACGATGGCTGCAAGGCCGCCGGTTAAAATCGCCCTGCGCCCGGCCAACAGACGCTTTTCACGAAACGGCAACTCGACGTAGCGCAGGCTCAACCAGGCCAGCGCCAGCGCCAGAGCAATCCAGGCGAGCGCTTCCAGCGGCTGAATGCCATCAATGGAAATCGCGTTGGCATAGACATACACCGGCCAGTGCCACAGGTAGAGCGAGTAGGACAGCAGCCCGACCCACACCAGCACGCGCAGGCTTAACAGTTGCGCGCTCCAGCTCTGGCCTTGGGCGCCCGACCAGATCAACGCTGTGGTCCCCAGCACCGGCAACAAGGCGGCCCATCCGGGAAACACGGTGCTCTTGTCAAAAGTGAACACCGCCAGCAGCACCGCCGCCAGACCTGCCAGGCCCACCGTTTGATAGAGCCACGGCCGCACCGCCTGTTTTGGCGCCGGCATCACCGCCAGCATCGCACCGCACAGCAGCTCCCAGGCACGGGTTGGCAGCGAAAAGAAGGCGAAGTCCGGCTTGCGCTCGATATACCCGATGTTCAAGCCAAACGACACCAGCAACAGAGCGAACAGCATCCAGCGCCAATGCCGGATGTAGCGCATCAGCACCACCATCAGCAGCGGAAAGAAGATGTAGTACTGCTCCTCCACCGCCAGCGACCAGGTGTGCAGCAATGGTTTCAGTTCGGAAGATGGCTGAAAGTAACCGTCTTCGCGCATGAACAGAATGTTCGAGATGAACAGCGACTGATAGCGGACCGTGCGGCCCAACTCGGAAAAGTCCTTGGCCGTCAGCAACAGCCAGCCCAGCAGCAACGTCGCGATCAGCACCACCGTCAGGGCTGGAATGATGCGCCGGGCACGGCGCGCCCAGAAATCGACAAAGCTGAAACGCTGCGCGCTGATTTCCCGGAAGAGAATGCTGGTGATGAGGAATCCTGAGATCACGAAAAATACGTCAACGCCGACGAAACCGCCGCTGAATGTATTGAATCCGAAATGGAACAGGACTACCGGGATAACCGCCAGAGCCCGTAATCCATCGATATCCCGGCGATTGCCAAACGTGTGCATGAAAAACCTTTTTTGTTCTGGATACATAGCTGGAGAGCGCGAAAGTTATCAGTCGCACCCATTTCAATCCAGATACAAATAATTTGGAGCAAAAAAAAGCGCCCTTACGGACGCTTTTTTTCAAACAACGGCGTGTTACTTGCGCTTCATCGACAAGAAGAACTCGTCGTTGGTCTTGGTCGTTTTCAGCTTGTCGACCAGGAACTCGATCGCCGCGACTTCGTCCATCGGGTGCAGCAGCTTGCGCAGAATCCACATGCGCTGCAGCTCGTCGTCGGCGGTCAGCAACTCTTCGCGGCGGGTGCCGGAACGGTTGATGTTAATCGCAGGGAACACGCGCTTCTCGGCGATCTTGCGATCCAGAGGCAGTTCCATGTTGCCGGTACCCTTGAACTCTTCGTAGATCACTTCGTCCATCTTCGAGCCGGTTTCAACCAGCGCGGTGGCGATAATGGTCAGCGAGCCGCCTTCTTCGATGTTCCGCGCCGCACCGAAGAAACGCTTTGGCTTCTCGAGGGCATGGGCATCGACACCACCGGTCAAGACCTTGCCGGAGCTCGGGATCACGGTGTTGTAGGCACGGGCCAGACGGGTGATGGAGTCGAGCAGGATCACCACGTCTTTCTTGTGTTCGACCAGGCGCTTGGCTTTCTCGATCACCATTTCAGCCACTTGTACGTGACGGGTCGGCGGCTCGTCGAAGGTCGAGGCAACCACTTCGCCGCGCACGGTGCGCTGCATTTCGGTTACTTCTTCCGGACGCTCGTCGATCAGCAGCACGATCAGGTGAACTTCAGGGTTGTTACGGGCGATGTTCGCTGCGATGTTTTGCAGCATGATCGTTTTACCAGCTTTCGGCGGAGCAACGATCAGACCACGCTGGCCTTTGCCGATCGGTGCGCACAGGTCGATCACACGACCGGTCAAGTCTTCAGTGGAACCGTTGCCGGCTTCCATCTTCATGCGCACGGTCGGGAACAGCGGGGTCAGGTTCTCGAAGAGAATCTTGTTTTTCGCGTTCTCCGGACGATCGAAGTTGATCGTGTCGACCTTGAGCAGTGCGAAATACCGCTCGCCTTCCTTCGGAGGGCGGATCTTGCCAACGATGGTGTCACCGGTGCGCAAGTTGAAGCGGCGGATCTGGCTCGGCGAGACGTAGATATCGTCTGGGCCGGCGAGGTAGGAAGCGTCTGCGGAGCGCAGGAAGCCGAAGCCGTCCTGGAGAATCTCCAGCACGCCATCACCGGAGATTTCCTCGCCGCTTTTAGCGTGCTTTTTCAGCAGGGAGAAAATCACGTCCTGCTTGCGCGAACGGGCCATATTTTCTATGCCCATCTGTTCGGCCAATTCGAGCAGTTCGGTAATCGGCTTTTGCTTGAGTTCAGTCAGATTCATATAGGAATGACGTAATCATTTATGGAGGGGGGGAAATTAAGCTTTTGGCTTAATGAGGCCGCGCCGCGGAGAAGGCGACAGGATCGCGAACTAATTCGAAAAGGAGTGCGTCGGCGACGGCTAGCAGGGGGCAGTGGAGAAACCAGTGCGGGGCCGAATGTACCACCTGAGTTTCGGAGCGTCTAGCCCTGAATATGCAAAAAGCCCCGCTAATTGCGGGGCTTTTTTTGGCAGTTTACAGCGACGCTTAGATGTTGGCGTCGAGGAAGGCAGCCAGTTGCGACTTCGACAGCGCGCCGACTTTGGTCGCTTCAACGTTGCCGTTCTTGAACAGCATCAGGGTCGGAATACCACGTACGCCGTGCTTGGCCGGGGTTTCCTGGTTTTCATCGATGTTCAGTTTGGCGACGGTCAGCTTGCCTTTGTAAGTCTCGGCAATTTCGTCCAGAACCGGTGCGATCATTTTGCAAGGGCCGCACCATTCAGCCCAGTAGTCGACCAGGACAGCGCCTTCGGCCTTGAGTACGTCGGCTTCGAAGCTAGCGTCGCTAACGTGTTTGATCAGATCGCTGCTCATGGAATTCTCCAGGTTGTAAGCAAAAAAACGTGGCCCATCATAGCTGCCCTTCCCCTGTTCAGGAAGCCGCAGTTGATTGAGTCTTGCTATGGCACTCGATGAGTTTGGGTATAGCTCAAGTCACGCCGTGGCGGGAGCGATGAAGGCAATTCCAGTGCGCAGGGCCGCGTTGCGCACGTGCTCTTGCATGGCTTTCTGCGCAGCACCGCAGGCCCGGCGAGCAAGGGCGCGGAGGATCTTGCGGTGCTCATGCCAGGTTTCCATGGCGCGTTCGGGGCGGATGAACGGTAGCTTCTGGCTTTCCAGGAAGATCTCGGCGCTGGCGGTGAGGATGCTCAGCATCGCCAGATTACCGCTGGCCAAAAGAATGCGCCGGTGGAATTCGAAGTCGAGTTTCGCTGCGGCTTCAAACTCGCCGGCCTTCAATTGCTCGCGCATCGCCGCGACGTTGTCTTCCAGTGCATCGAGGTCGAAGGTGCTCAACGTCACCGCTGCGAGCCCTGCAGCGAAACCCTCCAGCGCATAGCGCAACTGGAAAATGTCCAGCGGCGACGCCTGCGCCGCGAACGACCAGCCCGGCGCGTTCTCGCTGCGCGGTAGTTCGACCGGGGCCTGCACGAACACGCCTTTGCCCGGCTGGATACTGACCACGCCCAACGCGCTCAGGGATGACAATGCCTCGCGCAACGAGGCCCGGCTCACGCCCAGTTGCAGTGCCAGATCGCGCTGCGACGGCAACGCATCGCCAGCGCCGAAACCCTGTTCGGTAATCAATTTGCGGATCGCTTGCAGCGCCACTTCGGGGACCGCACGGGAAATCGAATTCATGGTTTTCGGACGCGTCAGGGTCATGAAGCGGCTAGTTGTAAAGCTATTCGCCGAGTCCGGCAAGTCGTGCCCCAGCGGGGTTCGGTGCGCTGGACCGGTGCGCCATCGCAGTGCGAAAACCATCCTGACTGTTCAGACCAGTAAGACCGAACGAAGCCGCTGAAACTGTGGCTTGGCGCTGCGAACGCTATGGCTTGGCACGGCGCATGCTCTGTCTGATCGCAGAAATCACTTCCCGCCGATCCGGAGTTTTGCCATGACCCTGCGTTACCGCGCCCTCCTCGCCGCCCTGTTCTCCAGCCTGTTGTTCAGCCAGATGCCCGCTCACGCCGACGGTCTCGACGACGTGGTCAAACGCGGCACGCTGAAAGTCGCCGTGCCGCAAGATTTCCCGCCGTTCGGCTCGGTCGGTCCGGACATGAAACCCCGCGGCCTGGACATCGACACGGCAAAACTGCTGGCTGACCAGCTCAAGGTCAAACTCGAACTGACCCCGGTCAACAGCACCAACCGCATCCCTTTTCTGACCACCGGCAAAGTCGATCTGGTTATTTCCAGCCTCGGCAAGAACGCCGAGCGTGAGAAAGTCATCGACTTTTCCCGCGCCTATGCACCGTTCTACCTCGCCGTATTCGGTCCGCCAGATGTCGCTATCACCAGCCTCGACGATCTCAAGGGCAAGACCATCAGCGTCACCCGCGGCGCCATCGAAGACATCGAGCTGAGCAAAGTCGCCCCCGAAGGCGTGACCATCAAGCGCTTCGAAGACAACAACTCGACCATCGCCGCCTACCTCGCCGGGCAAGTCGACCTGATCGCCAGCGGCAACGTGGTGATGGTCGCGATCAGCGAAAAGAACCCGAAACGCGTGCCAGCGCTGAAAGTGAAGCTCAAGGACTCGCCGGTCTACGTCGGCGTGAACAAGAACGAAGCGGCGCTGCTGGCCAAGGTCAATGACATCCTGAGCACGGCCAAGGCTGACGGCGCGCTGGAAAAGAATTCGCAGACCTGGCTGAAAGAGCCGCTGCCGGCCGATCTCTGATCGACTGCGCGGGAGACCTTCATGGCTTATCAGTTCGATTTCATGCCGGTGGTGCAAAACACTGACCTGCTGTTGCGCGGGGCGCTGTTTACCCTCGAGCTGACAGCCATCGGCGCGTTGCTTGGGGTCGGCGTGGGCATTGTCGGCGCGCTGGTGCGGGCATGGAACATCCGCCCGTTCTCGGCGATCTTCGGCATCTACGTCGAGTTGATCCGCAATACGCCGTTTTTGGTGCAGTTGTTCTTCATCTTTTTTGGCCTGCCGTCCCTCGGCGTGCAGATTTCAGAATGGCAGGCGGCGGTGCTGGCGATGGTGATCAACCTTGGCGCCTATTCAACGGAGATCATCCGCGCAGGCATTCAGGCGATCCCGCGCGGGCAACTGGAAGCAGCGGCCGCCTTGGCGATGACGCGGTTCGAAGCGTTTCGCCATGTGGTTTTACTTCCGGCGCTGGGCAAGGTCTGGCCAGCACTGAGCAGCCAGATCATCATCGTCATGCTCGGCTCGGCGGTGTGTTCGCAGATCGCCACGGAGGAGCTGAGCTTCGCCGCCAACTTTATTCAATCGCGCAACTTCCGCGCCTTTGAAACCTACGCCCTGACCACGCTGATCTACCTGTGCATGGCGCTGCTGATCCGCCAACTGCTCAACTGGTTTGGTCGTCGCTACATTTCGCGGAGCAGCCAATGAGTGATTTCACCTTCTGGGACATCCTGCGCAACCTGCTCACTGGCCTGCAATGGACACTGGCGCTGTCGCTGGTCGCGTTCATTGGCGGTGGCCTCGTCGGCCTGCTGATTCTCGTGATGCGCATTTCGAAAAACACCCTGCCGAGCAGCATCGCCCGCACCTGGATCGAGCTGTTCCAAGGCACGCCGCTGCTGATGCAACTGTTTCTGGTGTTCTTCGGCGTGGCGCTGGCCGGCCTTGAGATTTCGCCTTGGATGGCGGCGGCGATTGCGCTGACCTTGTTCACCAGCGCCTATCTGGCGGAGATCTGGCGTGGCTGCGTCGAGTCGATCCCCCATGGTCAGTGGGAGGCCTCGGCGAGCCTGGCGCTCAATCCGCTGGAGCAACTGCGCTACGTGATCCTGCCGCAAGCGTTACGCATCGCGGTGGCGCCAACCGTGGGCTTCTCGGTGCAAGTGGTCAAAGGCACAGCGGTGACCTCGATCATCGGTTTCACCGAACTGACCAAGACTGGCGGCATGCTCGCCAACGCCACGTTCGAACCGTTCATGGTCTACGGCCTCGTCGCCCTCGGCTATTTCCTCCTCTGCTACCCCTTGTCCCTCAGTGCGCGCTACCTGGAAAGGAGACTGCATGCCTCTGCTTAGAATTTCCGCCCTGCATAAATACTACGGCTATCACCACGTACTCAAAGGCATTGACCTCAGCGTCGAGGAAGGCCAGGTGGTGGCGATCATCGGCCGCAGCGGCTCGGGCAAGTCCACCCTGCTGCGCACGCTCAATGGTCTGGAATCGATCAACGACGGCGTGATCGAAGTCGACGGCGAGTATCTCGACGCCGCCCGCGCCGATCTGCGCAGCTTGCGGCAGAAGGTCGGCATGGTCTTTCAGCAATTCAACCTGTTCCCGCACCTGACCGTGGGCGAGAACGTCATGCTCGCGCCGCAAGTGGTGCAGAAAGTTCCGAAAGCCAAGGCAGCGGAACTGGCGCGCGAGATGCTGGCGCGGGTCGGGCTCGGGGAAAAATTCGATGCTTTCCCGGATCGATTGTCCGGTGGCCAGCAACAGCGCGTGGCGATTGCCCGGGCATTGGCGATGTCACCGAAGGTTTTGCTGTGCGACGAGATCACTTCAGCGCTTGACCCGGAACTGGTCAACGAAGTGCTCAGCGTGGTGCGCCAACTGGCCAAAGAAGGCATGACGCTGATCATGGTCACCCACGAGATGCGCTTTGCCCGCGAGGTCGGCGACAAACTGGTGTTCATGCACCATGGCAAGGTGCATGAGGTCGGGGACCCGAAGGTGCTGTTTGCCAATCCGCAGACGGCGGAGCTGGCGAACTTTATTGGCACGGTGGAAGCGATAGCCTGAAAGATGTGTGGTGCCTTTAAGGGCCTCATCGCGGGCAAGCCCGCTCCCACAGGGTTCGATGCAGGAAGAGGATCGTGCGTTCAGCGCTTAAACCTGTGGGAGCGGGCTTGCCCGCGATTGACCGCGCAGCGGTCACCGGCTTTCATCGGTGAATCAAGGCTTTGCGCCATGCGCGTTGGCGCCAGCGTTTGATCGTGGCACGATGTCGGGGTTATCGACCGAGACCCCCTGACCATGCCGCAATCCCAAGCCAAGAATCTGTCCCTGATCGCCGCAATCGACCTGGGCTCCAACAGCTTTCACATGGTCGTGGCCAAGGCCCAGAACGGCGAAATCCGCATCCTCGAGCGCCTCGGCGAAAAGGTGCAACTGGCCGCCGGCATCGACGATGCTCGCCAGCTCAACGAAGAATCGATGCAACGTGGCCTCGATTGCCTCAAGCGTTTTGCCCAACTGATCAACGGTATGCCGCTCGGCGCCGTGCGTATCGTCGGCACCAACGCCTTGCGTGAAGCGCGCAACCGCCTCGAATTCATTCACCGTGCAGAGGAAATCCTCGGTCATCCGGTAGAAGTCATCTCCGGCCGTGAAGAGGCGCGCCTGATTTATCTGGGCGTGTCGCACACCCTCGCCGACACCCCGGGCAAACGTTTGGTCGCCGATATCGGCGGCGGCAGCACCGAGTTCATCATTGGCCAGCGCTTTGAGCCGTTGCTGCGCGAAAGCCTGCAGATGGGCTGCGTCAGTTTCACCCAGCGCTACTTCAAGGACAGCAAGATCACCCCGGCCCGCTACGCCCAGGCGTACACGGCGGCACGGCTGGAGATCATGAGCATCGAACACGCCCTGCATCGCCTGACCTGGGATGAAGCCATCGGCTCCTCAGGCACCATCCGCGCCATCGGCCTGGCCCTCAAGGCTGGCGGCCACGGCACCGGCGAAGTCAACGCCGAAGGCCTGGCGTGGCTCAAGCGTCGGCTATTCAAGCTGGGCGACTCCGACAAGATCGATTTCGAGGGCATCAAACCGGACCGCCGGGCGATTTTTCCGGCAGGCCTGGCGATCCTCGAGGCTATTTTCGACGCACTCGAATTGCAGCGCATGGACCATTGCGAAGGCGCCCTGCGTGAAGGCGTGCTCTACGACCTGCTCGGCCGCCATCACCATGAAGACGTGCGCGAGCGCACTCTGACGTCGTTGATGGAGCGTTATCACGTCGACCTCGAACAAGCGGCGCGGGTCGAGCGCAAGGCCTTGCACGCGTTCGATCAAGTGGCAGTGGATTGGGAGCTGGATGACGGCATCTGGCGTGAGCTGCTGGGCTGGGCAGCGAAAGTCCACGAAGTCGGCCTGGACATCGCGCACTATCACTATCACAAGCATGGCGCTTATCTGATCGAACATTCGGACCTCGCCGGGTTTTCCCGCGAAGACCAGCAGATGCTCGCGCTGTTGGTGCGCGGCCATCGGCGCAACATTCCCAAGGACAAATTCGCCGACTTTGGTGATGACGGCATCAAGTTGATTCGGCTGTGTGTCTTGCTGCGCTTTGCCATCCTGTTCCACCACATCCGCGGCACGCAGGCGATGCCGCAGGTGGTATTGCGCGCCAAAGGCAACAATCTGGATGTGCAATTCCCGGAGAACTGGCTGGATGAAAATCAGCTGACCCAGGCCGACTTCGGCCTCGAAGCGGACTGGCTGACGCGGGTGGGGATTGTGCTGACGGTTCACTGATTAGCGGGCAGTTGCAAAAAAGGCGATCCGTTGGGATCGCCTTTTTTATTGGGCTTGGCTTGAGAGCGGAGGTGACGCTTTCCCCTCACCCCAGCCCTCTCCCGGAGGGAGAGGGAGTCGATTTCCTTTGGCTTCAAGGCCTGAGTTCGACTCGATATTTCAGGTCGGCGTAACTCGCCCATACAACACGGTCAGTCCCCTCTCCCTCCGGGAGAGGGTTAGGGTGAGGGGCTCTTGGTTTTGCTCTCGGCTTTGCTTTAGCTGCTCACCGGCAGAATCGGGCTGCCCAGCCGCTCCAGCAACGTCGCCTGCGCGCTGCGCGGGTTCTGGTTGCCGGTGGGCGTGTTGCGGATGTAGCGACCGTCCGACTGCAGACTCCAGCTGTGAGTGTTGTCGGTCAGGTACAGCTCCAGCTCTTTCTTCACTCGGGTCAGCAGTTTCTTGCCTTCCACCGGGAAGCAGGTCTCGACACGCTTGTCGAGGTTGCGCTCCATCCAGTCGGCGCTGGAAAGGAACATCTGCTCGTCGCCGCCATTGAGGAAGTAGAACACCCGCGTGTGTTCGAGGAAGCGACCGATGATCGAGCGCACGTGGATGTTGTGCGAAACCCCGGCAATCCCCGGACGCAGGCAGCACATCCCACGCACTACCAAATCGATCCGCACGCCGGACTGGCTGGCCTTGTACAGCGCGCGGATGATCTTCGGATCGGTCAGCGAGTTGAACTTGGCGATGATGTGAGCCGGTTTGCCGTCAACGGCGAATTGGGTTTCCCGGGCAATCATGTCGAGCATGCCCTTCTTGAGCGTGAACGGCGCATGCAGCAGTTTTTTCATGCGCAGGGTCTTGCCCATGCCGATCAACTGGCTGAACAGTTTGCCGACGTCTTCGCACAAGGCGTCGTCGGACGTCAGCAGGCTGTAGTCGGTGTAAAGCTTGGCGTTACCGGCGTGGTAGTTGCCGGTGCCAAGGTGCGCATAACGCACGATTTCGCCAGCCTCGCGACGCAGGATCAGCATCATCTTGGCGTGAGTCTTGAAGCCGACCACACCATAGATCACCACTGCGCCGGCCGCTTGCAGACGGCTGGCCAGTTGCAGGTTGGACTCTTCGTCGAAACGCGCGCGCAGCTCGATGACCGCAGTGACTTCCTTGCCGTTACGCGCGGCATCGACCAGGGCATCGACGATCTCGGAGTTGGCGCCAGAGCGGTACAGGGTCTGACGAACGGCGAGAACGTGCGGGTCTTTCGCCGCCTGCCGCAGCAAGTCGACCACCGGCGTGAACGACTCGAAGGGGTGCAGCAGCAAAATGTCCTGCTTGCTGACCACGCTGAAAATGTTTTCGCTGTTCTGCAGCAGTTTTGGAATCTGCGGGGTGAACGGCGTGTATTGCAGCTCCGGATGGCTGTCCAGACCGGTGATGCTGAACAGCCGCGTCAGGTTGACCGGGCCGTTGACCTGGTACAGCTCGCTTTCGCTCAGGTTGAATTGCTTGAGCAGGTAGTCCGAGAGATGTTTCGGGCAAGTGTCGGCGACTTCCAGCCGCACCGCATCCCCGTAACGACGCGAGAACAATTCCCCACGCAGCGCGCGAGCCAAGTCCTCGACATCTTCGGAGTCGAGCGCCAGGTCAGCGTTTCGGGTCAGGCGGAACTGGTAGCAGCCCTTGACCTTCATGCCCTGGAACAGGTCATCGGCGTGGGCGTGGATCATCGACGACAGGAACACGTAGTTGTCGCCCGCGCCGCCGACTTCTTCCGGCACCTTGATGATCCGCGGCAACAGACGCGGCGCTGGAATGATCGCCAAGCCGGAATCGCGACCAAAGGCGTCGATGCCTTCCAGTTCGACGATGAAGTTCAGGCTCTTGTTCACCAGCAACGGGAACGGGTGCGTCGGGTCGAGGCCGATCGGCGTGATGATCGGGGCGATCTCGTCGCGGAAATAGCGGCGCACCCAGGTCTTGAGCTTTACCGTCCAGTTGCGCCGGCGGATGAAGCGCACCTGATGCTTTTCCAGCTCCGGCAGCAGGATGTCGTTGAGGATTGCGTACTGGCGGTCAACGTGACCGTGCACCAGCTCGCTGATTCGCGCCAGCGCCTGATGCGGCTGCAAGCCGTCAGCGCCGGCCTGTTCGCGGGCGAAGGTGATCTGCTTTTTCAGCCCGGCGACGCGGATCTCGAAGAATTCGTCGAGGTTGCTGGAGAAGATCAGCAGGAACTTCAGCCGCTCCAGCAACGGATAGGACTCGTCCAGCGCCTGTTCCAGCACGCGGATGTTGAACTGCAATTGCGAAAGCTCGCGGTGGATGTACAGGCTGCTGTCATCCAGGCCGGGAATGGCGATCGCCGGCACCACCGCAGCGGTTTCGGCCGCCGGCGCGGGTGGCGCTGGCTCCAGTTCCGGCGGGGTTTCAGAGATTTGCTCGACCACCGGTTGAGCTTCTTTTACGGCAACTTCAGTGAGTCCTTCGGTATTCATGGAATGTTCCTGGGAGGGCTATTTCTGCTCTCGTAACAATTGAGCGGCACGAACGGCAAAGTAAGTCAGGATGCCATCTGCACCGGCACGTTTAAAGGCGGTCAGTGACTCGAGAATCACCGCTTCGCTCAACCAGCCATTCTGAATCGCGGCCATGTGCATGGCGTACTCGCCACTGACCTGATAGACGAAGGTCGGCACCTTGAAGGCATCTTTTACCCGGAAAAGAATATCCAGGTAGGGCATGCCGGGTTTGACCATGACCATGTCAGCGCCTTCAGACAGGTCGGCACCGACTTCGTGCAGCGCTTCGTCGCTGTTGGCCGGGTCCATCTGATAAGAGGCTTTGTTGGCCTTGCCGAGGTTCGCCGCCGAGCCCACCGCATCGCGGAACGGCCCGTAGTAGGCGCTGGCGTATTTGGCCGAGTAGGCCATGATTCGCACGTTGACGTGGCCGGCGATTTCCAGCGCTTCGCGGATGGCCTGGATGCGCCCGTCCATCATGTCCGAGGGCGCTACTACCTGAGCGCCGGCCTCGGCGTGGGACAGTGCCTGACGCACCAGCGCATCAACGGTGATGTCGTTCTGCACGTAACCGTCGTCGTCGAGAATGCCGTCCTGACCGTGGGTAGTGAACGGGTCGAGCGCGACGTCAGTGATTACACCCAGCTCCGGGAAGCGTTCACGCAGGGCGCGAGTCGCACGCTGGGCAATGCCATCGGGATTCCACGCTTCAGCGGCGTCGAGGGATTTGAGTTCCAGTGGCGTCACCGGGAACAGGGCCAGCGCCGGAATGCCCAACTCGACCCACTTGGCCGCTTCCTCAAGCAGCAGATCGATGGTCAAGCGCTCTACACCCGGCATCGAGGCCACGGCTTCGCGGCGGTTCTCACCGTCGAGGACGAACACCGGCAGGATCAGATCGTCGACCGTCAGTACATTTTCCCGCACCAGTCGACGCGAAAAATCATCACGGCGGTTGCGACGCAGGCGGGTGGCGGGGAATAGACGGTTGGCTGGGGTAAAGCTCACGGCAGACTCCTGAGCCCGCGCAAACGGGCGAGCGTGACAGTTATAGACGGCCATTATGACGAACAGATGACAGTTGTGTGAGACCCGTGACACGTAGCCGCATTCCATTCTCAGTGTAGGAATTGTTCACGTCGAGACACATTTGGACACTTTCATGAATGTGTCTGAAGGGTTAGGCTGCGCGTTCATTTCGCCAGCACCCAGACAATGCTCCAACAATTTCTGCATGACTTTGGCTACTTTGCCTTGTTCCTCGGCACATTCTTCGAGGGCGAAACCATTCTGGTGCTCGCCGGCTTCCTCGCGTTCCGTGGATACATGGACATCAATCTGGTGGTAGTCGTGGCGTTCTGCGGCAGCTACGCCGGCGATCAGCTGTGGTACTTCCTCGGCCGCAAGCACGGGCGCAAGCTGCTCGCGCGCAAGCCGCGCTGGCAGATGATGGGCGACCGCGCGCTGGAGCACATCCGCAAACATCCGGACATCTGGGTCCTGAGCTTCCGCTTCGTATATGGCCTGCGCACCGTGATGCCTGTGGCGATCGGCCTATCCGGTTATCCGCCGGGACGCTATTTGCTGCTCAACGGTATCGGTGCGGCGATCTGGGCCACCGCGCTGGCGGCGGCGGCTTATCACTTCGGCGCGGTGCTGGAAGGCATGCTCGGCAGCATCAAGAAATACGAGTTGTGGGTGCTCGGCGCCCTGCTGATCCTCGGCCTGGGCCTGTGGCTGCGTCGGCGCTTCAAGAATGCGCAACTGGCGAAGAAGATTTATCAGGACGAGCAGATCGCCAAAGCCGCCGAGGCCGAGCAGTTGCGCCAGGCCGAGTCAGCCAATCCTGCCGAGCCCAAAACGCCCGCCGAATAAGCGCGCACTGGCGGCCACCCGGTGGCCACGCCAAATAATGAACACCCCGCCTCGATTGCGATCCATTGAGAGAGCGCTTTGCGCCCGCTTGTCGCCGACCATGACCCTATGGCAACGCGCGACGATTTAGCGGACATTGAGCGCCATGAATCTGGAGAGAAGCCCATGAGCAAAAAAGTTGCAGTGATCCTGTCCGGCAGTGGCGTGTACGACGGCGCCGAAATCCAGGAAAGCGTCATCACTTTGTTGCGCCTCGACCAACGCGGCGCGCAGGTGCAGTGCTTTGCCCCGAACATCGCGCAACTGCACGTGATCAACCACCTCACCGGCGAAGAAATGCCTGAGTCGCGCAACGTCCTGGTGGAATCGGCGCGGATTGCCCGTGGCAACATCAAAGATCTGCGCGAGGCCGACGTCAACGATTTCGATGCGCTGATCGTCCCCGGCGGTTTTGGCGCGGCGAAGAATCTGTCGAACTTCGCGATCGAAGGCGCGGGGTGCACCGTACAACCCGAGGTGCTGGCCTTGGCGGAGGCGTTCGCCGAAGCGGGCAAACCGGTCGGGCTGATCTGCATCTCCCCGGCACTGGCAGCGAAAATCTACGGCCCTGGCGTCACCTGCACCATTGGCAACGATGCCGACACCGCTGCGGCGATGAACAAGATGGGCGCGACCCACGAAGAGTGCGCGGTGACAGAAATCATCGAAGACAAGGCGCGCAAACTGGTGACGACCCCGGCGTATATGCTGGCGCAGAACATCAGCGAGGCGGCTTCGGGGATCAACAAACTGGTCGACCGCGTGCTAGAGCTGACTCACGAAAACGACGCTTAAAATCAAAAGATCGTCCGATCGCGGCCCGAACCTTCGGCAGCTCCTACAGGTTTCGCGTCGCTCCATAACACGCGCCAGCCTTTGTAGGAGCTGCCGCAGGTTCGGGCCGCGATCGGACGATCTTTTCAGGGCTTGCGGGTGAGTCGGGTCAGAATCCGGTCCAAAGCATTGGCAAACGCCTGCTTCTCGCGCTCGCCAAACGGCGCCGGTCCACCGCTCATCTGGCCCTGTTCGCGCAAATCGGTGAACAGATTGCGCACCGCCAGGCGCTCGCCCATGTTCTGCGCGTCGAATTCTTTGCCGCGCGGATCCAGCGCCGCCACGCCCTTCTTCACCAACCGATCGGCCAGCGGAATATCGCTGCAGATCACCAGCTCGCCGGGCACCGCGTGCTCGACCAGATAATCATCCGCCGCATCGGGCCCGCTCGGCACCACGATCAGTTTGACGATGGCCAGGCCCGGCTTGATCTGCGGCTGCCCAGCCACCAGCACCACTTCGAACTGGCGCTTGAGAGCGAACTTCACCACCAGATCCTTCGCCGCCCGCGGACAGGCGTCGGCATCGATCCATACACGCATGTTGTTTACCTCCAAAAAACAAAAGATCGCAGCCTCCGGCGGCTCCTGCAGAGTGCGCGTCTCGACATGATACGCACGACCACTGTAGAAGCTGCCGAAGGCTGCGATCTTTTCGGTATCACTCAGTCAAGCAGCCGAAACCCTGCGCTTCTCCGCCAGCCAACTGCGGCCATACAACACGACAATCGCCAGAATCGCCACTGCCTGCGCCATCAATGAATAGGCATCGGCATGAATCCCCAGCCAGTCGAATTCAAAGAACGCGACAGGCCGGGTGCCGAAGATCCCGGCTTCCTGCAACGCCTTGACCCCGTGACCGGCAAACACCACCGACAGCGCGCACAGCAGCGCCGCGTTGATGCTGAAGAACAACGTCAGCGGCAGTTTTGCCGAACCGCGCAGAATCACCCAGGCCAGACCGACCAGCAGCACCAGTGCCGTGGCGCCGCCCGCGAGCACAGCGTCATGCCCGGCAGGACCGGCCTGCAGCCACAGGGTTTCGTAAAACAAAATGACTTCGAACAGTTCGCGATACACCGAGAAGAACGCCAAGATCGCAAAACCGAACCGCCCGCCGCCCCCAACCAGACTGCTCTTGATGTAATCCTGCCATGCGGCGGCGTGGCGTCGGTCGTGCATCCACACGCCGAGCCACAGCACCATGACGCTGGCAAACAGCGCGGTGGCGCCCTCCAGCAGTTCACGCTGCGAACCGCTGACGTCGATCACGTACGCCGCCAATGCCCAGGTGCCAAGCCCCGCCAGCAGCGCAAGACCCCAGCCGACGTTGACACTGCGCACCGCCGATTGCTGACCGGTATTGCGCAGGAAGGCGAGGATCGCCGCCAGCACCAGAATCGCTTCCAGACCTTCGCGCAGCAGAATCAGCAAACCGGAGATGTAGCTCAGCGACCAGCTCAGGCCGTCGCTGCCCAACAGGCCGGCGGACTCCTTCAACTTGGCTTTGGCGGCATCGAGACGCTGTTCGGCCTGCGCGACGGGCAAACCGTCCTGCAGCGACTGCCGATAAGCCATCAGTGATTTTTCAGTGTCCTTGCGCACGTTGGCGTCGACGTTATCCAGCGAACTCTCGACCAGCTCGAAGCCTTCCAGATAAGCCGCCACCGACAGGTCATAAGCCTGATCGTGCTCACCGGCGCGGTAGGCGGCGAGGCTCTTGTCCAGCGTTGCGGCGGTATAGTCGAGCAACTGCGCCGGGCCACGCTTGACCTGCGGCGGCTGCGCACGTTGCGCTCGGAACGTCGCAGCGGCCGGCGCGCCTTCGGCGGCCTGTACTTCAGCCGGCGTCTGGCGCGCCAGATCAGCGATGTTGTAGGTTTTCTCGGCTTTGCCCGCCGTCGCATCAGCGCTGAACACGGCGATGTACGTCGCCAGGTCCCAGCGCTGCCGATCATCGAGCTGATCGGCAAACGCCGGCATGTCGGTGCCCTCGACGCCTTGACCAAGGGTGTTGTAGATCGCATACAGGCTCAGGCGATCCATTCGCGCTGCGTCACGCAGATTGGCTGGCGGTGGCGTCATGCCGAGCCCCGCCGGGCCGTCGCCGGCGCCACTGTCGCCGTGGCACACGGAGCAATGCTGCGCATAGAGCGGCGCGCCACGTGTCGGATCAGGAGTGATGACTGGCGCCTGACTGACTTCATACGCTACGGCCAGTTG
Source organism: Pseudomonas fluorescens (assembly GCF_900636825.1). Classification (NCBI taxonomy): domain Bacteria; kingdom Pseudomonadati; phylum Pseudomonadota; class Gammaproteobacteria; order Pseudomonadales; family Pseudomonadaceae; genus Pseudomonas; species Pseudomonas fluorescens. Next base: position 5,762,185 of record NZ_LR134318.1, read on the forward strand.
TGCACCCAGTTGTCGCGCTTGCCGCGCCACGTCGGCACCGTCCTGCCTGGCAACGATCGCCCCGTGCAACGCTTTGACACCCTGCTCCAGCGCAGCTTTCTCGGGCTTGGCCGGCATTCCGGCGATCAGCCCCTGCAACGCTTGGGTAAATTCCAGTTGCTCGCGATACTCGGCGTCATCGACGACCTTTCCCGCCTCGACCGTCGGCGGGTAATCCGCGCTGATGTAATCGAGCAGGTGCAGCGCTTGCGGTGCGCCTTCCACCGTGTCGGCGAGCAGATTGAAACTGCTCAGCGCGCACAGCGGAAACACCAGCCAGGCCAGAAATCGGGACGAGGCAGTCATGAACGAGTCTCAAATGGAAATGCGAAGTTACATATTGTTCACTTCGAAGGCATTTCCCTCAAGCTTTCTCGGCATTTAGCGTAAAACGCGCCGCGCGGTAGCGCCCGTGCTCGGCCATGACGGGGGCTTGCTTGCCACAGTTGGATGTTCCACAGAGCATTAAAAAAGGCGACCTGATCAGGTCGCCTTTTTTGTAACGGCCGGGTTCAGGCAGCCGCTTTACGCAACGTCGCCATGAACGCCGCAGCGCCCACGAACAGCCCGGCAAACGTGCGGTTCATGCGCTGTTGTTGCTTCGGCGTGCGCAGCAAGCGCAGGACCCTGGAGGCAAGTCCGGTGTAGCCAGCCATCACGATCAGATCGACAACGATCATGGTGGCACCGATCACCAGATACTGAATCAGCAGCGGTGCGTGGGGATTGATGAACTGCGGCAGCACGGCCAGCATGAAAATCAGCGCCTTGGGGTTGCTGATGTTCACCAGAAAACCACGGAACACCAGGGCCAGCGGTTTGCCGATCGGGCGTACCGCCGCGTCGTCACTCATGTCCATGGGCAACGCACGCCATTGCTTGATGGCGAGATAAATCAGGTAAGCCACGCCGAACCACTTGATCGCGTGGAAAGCTGTGGCCGAAGCCGTGAGGATCGCGCCGACGCCTGCGCCGACGATCGCAATCTGTACGGCCAGACCGATTTGCAGACCGAGGGCGTTCCAATAGCCGCGCCAGAAACCGTATTGCAGACCGCTGGACATCGACGCGATGGCACCGGCACCCGGAGAAAGACTGATCACCCAGCAGGCCGCAAAAAACGCCAGCCATGTTTGAAGCTCCATCGCACACCTCGACTCATGCTCGTGACAAATGCCTAAGCTAATGCGGGCTTGAATGGATGACCACCGATTTTTTGTTGAATATTGCGAGCAGGCTCGCTCCCACTTTTATTTATCAGTGGGCACGGACCCAATGTGGGAGCGAGCCTGCTCGCGAAGGCGCCAGACCAGACGCCCAGGAATCTACTTCTCGAACCCGCTCACCGAAAATCCATCGGTACCACGCCAACGCCGCACCGAACGCTGGAAGAACAGACTGTTCGGCACCTGCACCATCGCGCTGCCGGTGCCCAATTCTTCCGCCTCGACCAACGTGGTGTAGAGCAGATTGATCGCCACCACCCGGCCTTTCACGCCCGGCTTGTCAGTAGTATCCACCAGTTCGACGATATCCCCGAGACGAAATGGCCCGACGGTGAAAATCAGAATCGCGCAGAGCAGATTCGACAGCACGCTCCACATCGCAAAGAACGCGACCGCCGCGACGGCAACGAAACCTGACAGCGCCGTCCACAGCACCGTGGCCGAAACGCCTAGACGTTCCAGCACAAAGAGCAGCGCACTGCCCATGATCAGCCAGCGCAACACACCGCGCAGTGGCATCAGCAATTGCGGCGGAAACGGATAGCGCTCACCCAGGCGCGTCAGGCCTTTGGCAACGAAGCGCTGGGCCAGGTAACCGGCCAGCAGGATCAGCAGAATCTGCGCGGTGAACCAGATCGGCTCGACCCACACCGCCGAGAAGGGCAGCTCGAAAGCTTCCATCAGGACAATGCCTCCAGCTCCGCCTGCATGCTTTCCAGCGTTTCCAGAGCTTCCATCCATGCCTCTTCCAGCTCGGCTTCGCGAACCTTCAACTTCGCCTGCTCGGCCAGCAGATCGCGCAATTCGTTCTTGCGCGCCGGCTCGTAGATGTCGCTGTCGCCAAGACTGGCATCGACCTTGGCGAGCTTCTCGTGGAGCTTGCCCAGTTCGGCTTCGAGCTTGTCGGCTTCACGCTTGTGCGGGGCCAATTGCTGACGCAGCGCAGCCGCGGCCTGACGCTGAGCCTTCTTGTCGGTCTTGTCCGGGTTGACCGGTGTGTTGCTGACCGGCGCGTTGCGCTGACGGTATTCCACCAGCCAACGAGCATAGTCTTCGAGGTCGCCATCGAATTCTTCGACCTTGCCGTCCGCGACGAGGTAGAAATTGTCGGTGGTGCTCTTGAGCAAGTGCCGATCGTGAGAGACCACCAGGACCGCGCCGCTGAATTCCTGCAGCGCCATGGTCAGCGCCAGGCGCATTTCCAGATCGAGGTGGTTGGTCGGTTCGTCGAGCAGCAACAGGTTTGGCCGTTCCCAGGCAATCAACGCCAGAGCCAGACGCGCCTTTTCACCGCCGGAGAAATTCAGCACCGGCTCATCGATGCGCGCACCGCGGAAGTCGAAGCCGCCAAGGAAATCACGCAGGGTTTGCTCGCGCTCGCTCGGCGCCAGACGCTGCAAGTGCAGCAACGGGCTGGCCTTGGCATCCAGCGAGTCGAGCTGATGCTGGGCGAAGTAGCCGACCACGGTGTTCTCGCCACGGGTCAGCCGCCCGGCCAGCGGCGACAGTTCGCCGGCGAGGTTCTTGATCAGGGTCGATTTACCCGCGCCGTTCGGGCCAAGCAGGCCGATTCGCGCGCCCGGGGTCAGTTGCAGCTTGACCTTCTCGAGGATGGCCTTGTCGCCATAGCCCAGACGCGCATCGGACAGGTCGATCAGCGGGCTGGAGATTTTGCTCGACTCGCGGAAAACGAAGTCGAATGGCGAATCGACGTGGGCCGCCGACAGCTCTTCCATCCGCTCCAGTGCCTTGATCCGGCTCTGCGCCTGACGGGCCTTGGTCGCCTGGGCCTTGAAGCGCGCGATGTAGCTTTCCATGTGCGCGCGCTGCGCCTGTTGCTTCTCGTAGGCCTGTTGCTGCTGGGCCAGACGCTCGGCACGGGCGCGCTCGAACGCGGTGTAGCCGCCGCGATACAGAGTGATCTTGCGCTGATCGACGTGAGCGACGTGATCGACGACTTCGTCGAGGAAATCACGGTCGTGGGAAATCAGCAGCAAGGTGCCGGGGTAGCTTTTCAGCCACTCTTCGAGCCAGATGATGGCGTCGAGATCCAAGTGGTTGGTCGGTTCGTCGAGCAGCAACAGATCCGATGGGCACATCAAAGCCTGCGCCAGGTTCAGACGCATCCGCCAGCCACCGGAGAAATCTCCTACCTGACGATCCATCTGCTCGTTGGTGAAACCAAGACCGGCGAGCAACTTGCGCGCTCGTGCGTCGGCGGTGTAGCCGTCGGCGCTGTCGAGTTCCGAGTGCAGACGAGCCTGAGCGGCGCCGTCATGCGCAGCTTCGGCGGCCGCGAGGTCACGTTGCACCTCGCGTAGACGCAGGTCGCCATCGAGCACATAGTCGACAGCCAGGCGTTCGAGCGTTTCGATCTCCTGGCGCATGTGGGCGATGCGCCAGTCGGCCGGCAGGTAGCAGTCACCCGAGTCCGGATGCAGCTCACCCCGAATCAGGGCGAACAGGCTCGATTTGCCGGCACCGTTGGCACCGATGAGACCGGCTTTGTGGCCGTCGTGCAGGGTCAGCTCGGCGTCTTCTAGCAGACGTTGCGGGCCACGTTGTAAAGTCAGGTTCTGAAGTCGGATCATAATGGCGGCGGAGTCTACCAGCTTCGCTCACAACTGGCGCGAGTAGCACGATGTCCTCTGACCTGTGGAGCTTTTCCCTTGCCACCTACGCCCGACCGGGTGTGGAAGACGCCTGCCTGCAATTGCAAACGGCGGGCGCCAATGTCTGCCTGCTGTTGTGCGGGTTATGGCTCGAACAACGGGGCGTGACTTGCGATGAACAGTGCGTAACAAAGCTTCAGGCGCTGACCGAACCGTGGGACTTTGAAGTGGTACAGCCGCTGCGGGCACTGCGCATGCAATGGAAGGCGCGGGCGGTTGATGATGCCGTGCTGAAAGGAATGCGCGAACAACTCAAATCACTCGAACTGGAAGCTGAGCGAGCGTTGCTGTCACGACTTGAGGGAATGGCGCAGGCGTGGACGCGTAGCGCCACTGTTTCAACGGATTGGCTCGAGGCATTGACCGGCGAAGCGGCCAGCCTGAACCGCGACGCGCTGCAAGTGCTGCGCGCCGCGGCGACCGGCACTTAGGAAGCGCTGGTTGAGTTGCTGCTGGCGTTCGACGTAGCGGCTGGCGTTGGCGCAGTCGAAGGCGTCGCGGTAGAAGCGCCTGGCGCTGGGGTAGCTGGCGCAGTCGACGCGGCCGGCGCGGCTGGTTTCGCGGCTGGCGTGCTCGCCGGTTTGGCGGCAGCGGGTTTGGCAGCGGCCGGCTTTTTAGCGGCGGGTTTAGCGGCCGGTTTTGCAGCTGGCTTGGCGGCCGTAGCGGCTGGCTTGGCAGCCGGTTTGGCGGCGGCTTTTACCGCTGGTTTTGCGGCAGGCTTGGCAGCGGCTTTCGCAGATGCTTTTGCAGCAGGCTTGGCGGCTGCTTTCGCAGCGGGTTTGGCAGCAACCGGCTTGGCCGCGGATTTCGCAGCAGGCTTGGCAGCGGACGTTGTGGCAGCAGGTTTAGCGGCTGCGGTTTTCGCCGGAGCAGCTTTCGCAGCAGCAGGTTTCGCCGCAGTTTTTGCAGCGGGTTTGGCAGCGGCGGTACGCGCAGCCGGCTTGGCGGCAGCAGGTTTGGCCGCAGTGGTTTTAGCCGCAGGTTTTGCCGCACTCGCTGCAGCCGGTTTTTTCGCCGCTGGTTTAGCAGCAGGTTTGGCAGCGGCTTTCACCGGTGCTTTCGCAGCAGACTTGGCGGCAGTTTTTACTGCAGGTTTGGCGGCGGCAGTTTTCGCTGGCGCTTTCACAGCAGCAGGCTTGGCTGCCGCTTTTTTCGCAGGGACCGCTGTCGGTGCGGCCGAACGCGTGACTAGGATTTTGCCCACTGCTTCCTGCACACGGCCGATACCCTGGGCCAGTTTCAGACTTTCCTGAGCGTCACGCTTGAGTTGCAGAATGTAGCTGCGGGTCTCGGACTGACGATCTTTCAAGGCATCGAGCAGTTCTTCGAGTTCCTTCACGGCGCCTTTGGCTTTGTTCTGTGCCTTGGCTTTACCGGCGGTAGCGGCGTCCTGCAATTTGGTGCGGGATTTGTGCAGTTTTTCCTGCGCCTTGCCACGTTGCTTTTCCAGTTTGGCGAGCAGTTTTTCAGCATCAGCCAAGGCTTGCGAGCAAGCGTTTTCCAGATGCTCGAGCAGGCTGCCCGAGAGTTGCTGGAGTAGGTGCAACGGAGTATTTACAGGCTTCTTGGTGGCCGACATGGTTTACCTCCTGGCTGACGTGAGTGCGGCTCATACTAGACCTCTGCTGATACCGCGGCTAGGGCATCTTGACAGTATCGATGGCGTTGCGTTGCACCGCAGCGAAAATGTTCTGCGCGGCAGTGAAAGCAGTTCACCGTTGCGCACCTCCGCGCTGGCATAATCGCCCCCATCTCAGGACGGAGAGTGCCGATGTCGCGCTACCTATTTTTATCCCTCTGCATGGTTTTTTCGGCCGCTCACGCCGACGAAAAAACCGCCGCGAACGACGCTCATGATCTGGCCTACAGCCTCGGTGCAAGCTTGGGTGAACGACTCCGCCAGGAAGTCCCGCAGCTGCAGATTCAGGCGTTGATCGAGGGCTTGCAGCACGCCTACCAGGGCAAGCCACTGGCGCTGAGCGACGCACGCATCGAGCAGATTCTGGCGGATCACGAATCGCAGAATGCCGAACAGAAATCGCTGCCTTCGACGGACGCGGCAATGGAAACCGAGCAACGGTTTCTCAGCGCGGAAAAAGCCAAACCGGGGGTAAAGGAATTGGCCGACGGCATCCTGCTGACGGAGCTGACCCCTGGCACCGGTGCCAAGGCCGGCCCCGATGGCAAAGTTCAGGTGCTATATGTCGGTCGGTTGCCGGACGGCACGGTGTTCGATCAAAACGCGCAGCCGCAGTGGTTCAACCTCGACAGCGTGATCGCGGGCTGGCGTACGGCGCTGCAGAATATGCCCGTGGGCGCGAAATGGCGGCTGGTGATTCCGTCTGACCAGGCCTATGGCGCAGACGGTGCCGGTGACCTGATTGCGCCGTTTACGCCATTGGTGTTCGAAGTCGAACTGCGCGGCGCGGCGAGTTGATCAGGCAATAAAAAACGGTGCGCTTTTGGCGCACCGTTTTTTCGTCAAACGCAGATCAGGCCTGAACCGGATCTTCCTGCTTGTGCGCCGTATGCAGCACCTCAATCAAGCAGTCTTCAAGTTCGAAGCGCTCGTGTAGCAGGCCGCCAAGTTCCTTGAATTTCTCGGCAACGCATTTGCCTTCATCACAAAGGTCGTTGAACGCGAGCAGCTTTTCGGTGATGACATCGATACGCGGCCAGATCGTCTCGGCGAGTTCCAGACCCCGCTTGTCGTTGAACGCCTTGGCCTCGCCAGTCAGCTGTTCGTAGATTTCGAAATGACCGGCCGACACGTAATCGACCAGCACGCCGCAAAACTCCAGCAGAGGCTTACGGCTCTCGGACAGCGAATCGGGCTGCGCACCAAGTTTGTCGTAGGCACCGATCAGCTCTTCACGCTCCTGCAACCAGCGGTCGATCAGCAGATGAACTCCACCCCAACGTTCCTGAGCATTCTGACAACTTTCGAGCATGGCAATCTCTCTTCCCTTGTGGGTCATGCTGCTCTACACCCGCGCCCTCTTCTGGTTAATGATCAGGGTGGCGGCCGGGCAGAGCGTCATCGAGCAACATAAATCCAATGACACGTGCGGGCCAGATTATGCCCGCACGCCTATGGCTTCAAGTTACGCAGGAGATAAAGTTCATACAAGTGTTTAATCCCTGAGCAACGCCCGGTGCGACGCTTCGCCGCTGAGTGGTTGCCGCAGAGCGCTCCAGACCAGACGCAGCAATTGATAAACCGCGAATATCGACATCGCGACAAAGAACAGCAGACTCCACTCCGGGATGCTCAGATCGAACAGTGTCCAGGAAATTTCCGCGCAATCGGCGCTGCCTTTAAACATGCGAATGGTTGCGCAGAACCATGGCAGGCTGCTCATCAGCGCTTCGGGATCGGGTGAACAGTTCGCCAGTTCCGACAAGGTGTCGCCTTGCAGCAATACCTGCCGCCAAGCCGCCGTGGTGCCGCCCAGGCTCGCGCCCAGCGCTCCGCCCCAGTAGAGCGACAGGCCGAGGCGGCCCGGGCCGTGCACGGCCGCCAGCCCACAGCAAGCGCTAAGCAGCGTCAGGAACAACCGTTGCACCAGACACAGGCTGCACGGCGTCAGTCCAACCGCGTATTCAAGATAATAGGAAGCTCCCAGGGCCAGAGCCCCTGCGGTGAAAGCCATGAAAAACAAGGAGCGTGAGCAGGCCAACGACATGGCTTATCCGTAACAGTAGAGACAGACAGTTACGGTAGAGGAAAGCGTGTCAGCCTTTCAAGGCGAGGCCCCGTAGACACTTCACCAGAGGTGTAAGGAAATCCCGACAGGATGGCGAGGAAATGGTGTAGCAGCTTGTAGGATTTCGTCCGAAGCAACCGGTAACAGCAAACGGTCAGGCGTGAATCGCGGCGAGGGAGCGACCCCCCTCGCCCGTTCAGACGCGAACCGACACTGGCAACGGTGCAGCAAGAAGACGCTCGTCGAGCAGGCCGAGTCCTTCCTGGAACAAATGATTACTGCGTTCGGTATCGCCGAGCTGGGCGAGCAGCCGCGCCAACTCCGCACACGCTTCCGGATTGCGCTGCACGCGCAGACTGCTTTCCAGATAATCACGCGCCTTGCCCCACAGACTGGTCTGCAGACACAGACGGCCCAAGGTCAGTAGCAGGCTTGTATCAGCCGGATGCTCTTTGAGCCAGCCTTCGGCGGTTTGCAACTGACGCGCAGGATCGCTGCCTCGCACCAGGCCGTACAGTCGCGCCAGATGGCTGTCGTACTTGCGCTTGAGGGCGGTGCGCAACACTTCTTCGGCTTCGACCTGAGCGCCCAACTGACGCAACTGCTCGGCATAGGCCAGGACCAGCGGCGCTTCCTGACGCTGCGCCGAAGTGAGCTGTTGCCAGGCACCGTTGAGCGCTTGCAGACCGACTGTACCGTCCTCCTCGCGCTGGGCCGCCAGCGACAGATTCTCGCCCCAGGCGCGACGCTCCAGCTCAGCCAGTTCAGCGGGAGGCAGAACCTTGTCCTTGCGCAGTTCCGGCAACAGACGAATCACCGCCGACCATTCGCCACGTTGCTGATAGAGGCGCTGCAACTGACGCAGCGTCTGCGCATTGTGTGGATGGCGTTCATGCATCGCCTGCAATGTCACCAGTGCGCCATCGGTGTCGCCACGATCGGTCTGCAGTTGCGCATGACTCAAGGCAATCGCCAGTTCCGCCTGGGGCTGACGCTCAAGCGCACGTTCCAGCAAATGATCGCTTTCTGCGTAATTGCCCTGCTCGTTGGCTGCCCGTGCGGCCCCGAGGTAGTAGAGCAGCGGCTGGCGTTCGGCTTCAGCGGCGCGGTACAGGTGACGCTGCGCGCTGGCCCAGCGGCCCTCGGCCAGATCCAGTTGCCCGTGCTCGATCGCCACTTGCACCCGGCGACTGCGATTGCGCCGCGACCATGGATTGACTACGCCGGTGGAGGTCATGACCAATTCGACCAATGCCTTGATTCCCCAGATCAGCAGCCACAGCACGGCGATCACCCCGAGGGTCGCCCACAGGCTCGCTTCATAGCGGAAGCTCTGGTAAGCGATCAGCACGTAGCCAGAATGCTGCGCCACCGCAAAACCCAGTGCCGCCGTCGCCGCGATCACCAGAAACACGATCACATAGAGGCGTTTCATGGCGTGGCCTCCTGCGCGGTGTCAGCGGCAGGTTTGGCGAACGGTTTCACCGATTCTTCGGCGTTGACGTTGCGGCGCTCCAGATAACCTTGCACCGCACTCAGGGTGCCGGCCATATCCGGTGTATTGACGGTGACCGGTTCTTTGCTCAGCTCAGCGACTTGCTCGAGCATCACCTTGCTTTGCGGGTTGTCCGGATTGAAATTGTTCTTCAGCACGTCACGCGCTTCGGCCATTGCCTGGGTATAAACCGGCGCCTGTCCGTTGAGCGCTGCCCACTGCGCCTGTTCCAGCGACAGGCTCAGCGCCAGGCGCACCTGACTCAGACTCTGCCCGGCGAGCAAAGGACGCACGTTTTTGTCGGCGTTGAAATCGATGCGGATGTAGCGCGACACCTTGTCCCACCACTGCGCCCAGCGACTGGCGCCATCGCCGTCGGAAGTCAGGCCCAGCAACGATTCACCCCGATCCTTGTATTCCGGCGCCAGCTCGGTCAGGCCAATGACCTGATCACGCAGTGCGCCGATGCGCAGGAACAGACCTGTGCGATCCGGCTGCACGGTGCTGCGCAAGGCGACGAGGGTCTTCGCCACTTGTTCACGAGCGGCGAACGACCCGGGATCGTTCTGTTCACGAAGAATTTCGTCGGCGCCCTGCACCAGCGCCTGCGCGCTGCTGATGTCCTGCAACGCCGACAGACGCAGGCTGGCCAGACGCAGCAAGTGCTCGGCCTCTGCCAGACGCCAGTCCTTGCGGCTGGCACCGAGGACCGTTTCCAGACGTTGATTGAGGCGCTGTTGATCGCCCTGTAGCTGCGCCACCAGACGCTGGCGTTCGGCGAGTTCATCAGCGCCCGGCAATTGCGCGAGGCGTTCGGTGAGACGTTGCTCATTGAGTTTCAGGCTCTGCGCCTGATCGTTCAGAGCCTGCACCTGACCCGACTGTTGCTGGGTGTTGGTTTGCAGGTGCCGCACCTGCCAGACACCCCAGCCACCGATCGCGACGCCGGCAGCGCCGAGCAACAGGGCGACGATGGCCAGGCCATTGCCTCGGCGCGGCTCGGTGGCCGGCGGTGGAGTTTCAACCTGAGGTTCGATCACAGGCTGGACGTCATCTTTAGGCAAGGCTGTTTCGCTCACGTATCCATCCTTTGCATTGGAAAACGGCATGGGCAATTCCCGTAACGCCGTCAGCAAAGCCGCGGCACTCGCGCCGCGGCAATCCACAACTGTTTGAGCCCCGGCGGCACGTGCCTGCTCGGCGACTCTTGGGCTTGGAACAAACAACGGCATCTGCGCAATGCTCGGCCAGGCATCGCCGGCCAGCTGCCGCAGGTGCTCGAAACCCTGTCCACTGCTGACCACCAGCCCGTTCAAGCGTTCCGCTTCAATCCGCCGTGGCAGCTCGTCGGGCGCGTAGGCAGGCAGGTCGCGCCGGTACAACTCCAGATACTCGACACTAGCACCAAGCTCGCGCAGACGCTCGGCCAGCAACTCGCGCCCGCCCTCACCGCGCAGAATGACCACCTGTGCATTCGCCACGCCGACCGCTTCGCGCAGACGCGGCAATTGCAGCAAGGCTTCACTGTCGTCGCCATCAACCGGGAAGTGCGCGTCGAGACCGTGATCCAAGAGTATCTGGCCGGTCGCGGCGCCGACACTGAACCACGGCAGTGTCAGCGGTTGCGATGTGTGCTCATCGAGCAATTCCAGGGCAATGCGTGCGGCCGGTTTGCTCACCACAATGACCGCGTTGCAATCCGGCAATCGTTGGATGACCTGGCGCATTTTTGCAGAGACCGGCAGCGGTGTGATTTCCAAAAGCGGCAGGCAACTGCTGAAAATCCCCTGCTCGGCCAATGTCTGCGCCAGCGCCACGCTGTCATCGGCAGGGCGCGTCAGCAACAGGCGCCAAGCGGTCACTCGTGACCCGCCTCGCCGTATACCGCTTTGAGAATGTCGCCCGCACCCTGACCGAGCAAATCTTCGGCGACTTTTATGCCCAGCGCTTCAGCATCGGCGCGCGGCGCACGGGCTTCGGCGCTGATCAACTTGCCGCCGCTCGGCTCACCGACCAGACCGCGCAACCACAACTGCTCACCTTCGAGCACGGCGTAGCAGGCGATCGGCACTTGGCAGCCGCCATTCAAATGCTTGTTGAGGGCTCGTTCAGCAGTGACGCGCGACGAGGTATCAGCATGATGCAGCGGTGCGAGCAAGGCGTGGATTTCACTGTCGACGCTGCGGCACTCGATACCGACTGCGCCCTGACCACCGGCGGGCAGGCTGTCATCGACGCTGATCGCCGAGGTGATGCGCTCTTCGAAGCCGAGACGAATCAGACCGGCCGCGGCGAGGATGATCGCGTCGTACTCGCCGGCGTCGAGCTTGGCCAGTCGAGTGTTGACGTTGCCGCGCAGGAAGCGGATCTGCAGATCCGGGCGACGCATCAATAACTGCGACTGACGACGCAGACTGGAGGTGCCAACGATGGCACCGGCAGGCAACGCATCGAGGCTTTCATAAGTATTGGAAACGAAGGCATCGCGCGGATCTTCGCGCTCGCAGATGCAGAACAGACCGAGGCCTTCAGGGAAATCCATCGGCACGTCTTTCATCGAGTGAACAGCGATGTCGGCTTGGTTTTCCAGCAGCGCGGTTTCCAGCTCTTTGACGAACAGGCCTTTGCCGCCGATTTTCGACAATGGCGAATCGAGCAGCTTGTCGCCGCGACTGACCATAGGCACCAGCGTCACCAGCAGACCTGGATGGGCCGCTTCAAGACGGGCTTTGACGTATTCGGCCTGCCAGAGGGCCAGCGCACTTTTACGGGTGGCGATGCGGATTTCGCGAGAGGACATGGATCAATCCGTACTGAATAGATACGGCGGATAATAACAGCTCAGTCAAATCCACTTTGACTTGAATCAGAGTCGGCGCGGCCTCCCTGGCCTGCAATGCCCGGTAAAAAGCTACTGGAATCGCCCGCGATGACCGGGTTACAGGCCCTGCATCATCTTGCGCACACCGGCCACGTGCCGACGACTGACAATCAGCGCATCGCCATTGAGCCCTTTGAGGAATAGCTGGAAATGCCCCAGCGGCGTCCGTTGCAAACGTTCGATGCGGTCGCGCGCGACCAGTGCGTTGCGGTGGATACGCACAAAGCGCTCGCCGAATTCATCTTCGAGGGCCTTCAGTGGCTCGTCGAGCAGCACTTCGCCGGCCTCGTGGCGCAAGGTCACGTATTTGTGATCAGCGATGAAATAGACCACCTGATCCAGCGGGATCAGCTCAATGCCTTTGCGGGTGCGGGCGCTGATGTGGCTGCGCGGGCCGGTGCCGCTTTCGGCAGCGGGACGGGTCAGGGCCGAGAGTTGCGCCCGGTTGGGACGTTCAGCCCGCTTAAGGGCTTCATGCAGATGTTCGGTTCGCACAGGTTTCACCACATAGCCCACGGCGCTGGCCTGCAGGGCTTCCACGGCAAATTCATCGGGGCTGGTGCAAAACACCACGGCGGGCGGCGTTTCTCGTTCGCACAGACGGGCAGCAACCTGCAGGCCATCGAGGCCTGGCATGCGGATATCGAGCAGGACGATATCCGGCTTGTGGCTGTCGATCAGTGCCAACGCCTCCTCGCCATTCGTGGCGCTGGGCTCCAGAACTGTATAACCCTCAAGCTCACTCACCATTCGGCTGAGGCGCTCGCGAGCCAGGGGTTCGTCATCAACGATCAGGACATTCATATTGCGCTGGATTCCTGCGTGAGTCTCGCACAAGGATAGCGTAGACAGGTGTAGTGACGTCCGTCACCGCGATCCACGCTAAGACTAGCCCGAGCGCCAAAAAGTGCCGTACGTCGGCCAGCAATATTTGCCAGTGTCCGGGTCGTACTGCTCGAAGCCCGCTGTTGCCTGCGTTTCTCACGGGGATTGCCGAAGGACAATCGCACCCATCCCCTTTTCTTATAGTCGGCGGCCTGACTTTTGCGTGACACGCAGGTGCGCCGACTCTCATGTCCTACTGTAGACGTTCGTCGGAACGATATTGCTCAATCAAAAAATATCCTTGCGCAAATTTCTTGCAGCCAGCATCCGCCATGGCTGACATCCGCGGAAAAAAACGTATCGACCAGTGTCAGCGACAGGATTGGCAACCCTGTTATCATCCGCGCCAGCGTTTCACGCCATTTTCTTCAAGCCGATACGAGCGAATTCATGAGCACTGACAAGACCAATCAGTCCTGGGGCGGCCGCTTCAGTGAACCCGTCGACGCCTTCGTCGCCCGCTTCACCGCCTCCGTCACTTTCGACCAGCGCCTGTATCGCCACGACATCATGGGCTCGATCGCCCACGCCACCATGCTGGCCAAGGTCGGCGTGCTGACCGATGCCGAGCGCGACAGCATCATCGATGGCCTGAACACCATTCAGGGCGAAATCGAAGCGGGTCAGTTCGACTGGCGTGTCGACCTCGAAGACGTGCACATGAACATCGAAGCAAGGCTGACCGACCGCATTGGCGTCACCGGCAAAAAGCTCCACACCGGGCGCAGCCGCAACGACCAGGTCGCCACCGATATCCGCTTGTGGCTGCGTGACGAGATCGACCTGATCCTCGCCGAAATCACCCGTTTGCAAAAAGGCCTGCTGGAGCAAGCCGAGCGTGAAGCAGCCAGCATCATGCCGGGCTTCACTCACCTGCAGACCGCGCAGCCGGTAACGTTCGGGCACCACATGTTGGCCTGGTTCGAAATGCTCAGCCGCGATTACGAGCGCCTGGTCGACTGCCGCAAGCGCACCAACCGCATGCCCCTGGGCAGCGCGGCGCTGGCCGGCACCACCTACCCCATCGATCGCGAATACACCGCGCAACTTCTTGGCTTCGACGCAGTCGGCGGCAACTCGCTGGACAACGTCTCCGATCGTGACTTCGCCATTGAATTCTGCTCGGCCGCGAGCATCGCGATGATGCACTTGTCGCGTTTCTCCGAAGAGCTGGTGCTGTGGACCAGCGCGCAGTTCCAGTTCATCGATCTGCCAGACCGCTTCTGCACCGGCAGCTCGATCATGCCGCAAAAGAAAAACCCTGACGTGCCAGAGCTGGTGCGCGGCAAGACCGGCCGCGTGTTCGGCGCGCTGATGGGGCTGCTGACGTTGATGAAAGGCCAGCCGCTGGCTTACAACAAGGACAACCAGGAAGACAAGGAACCGCTGTTTGACGCCGCCGACACCCTGCGTGACTCGCTGCGTGCGTTTGCCGACATGATTCCGGCGATCAAGCCCAAGCACGCGATCATGCGTGAAGCGGCACTGCGGGGTTTCTCCACCGCAACTGATCTGGCGGATTATCTGGTGCGCCGTGGCTTGCCGTTCCGCGATTGCCACGAGATCGTTGGCCACGCGGTGAAATACGGTGTGGACACTGGCAAGGATCTGGCCGAGATGAGCCTGGAAGAACTGCGTCAGTTCAGCGATCAGATCGAGCAGGACGTTTTCGCGGTGCTGACCCTGGAAGGCTCGGTGAATGCCCGTGACCATGTCGGCGGAACCGCGCCGGCGCAGGTCAAGGCAGCAGTTGCTCGCGGTCAGGCCTTGATCGCCAGCCGCTAAAAGCATCGCTGGCAAGCCAGCTCCCACAGGGTTCTTTGTGGAACACAATTTTGTGTCCAACCCATAACCGTGTGGGAGCTGGCTTGCCAGCGATGACTGACTTCAGAACGCTACAAACCTACTTCTTGGCAGCAATCATCGCCAAAAACCCCGGCATCGCCGCGTCCTTGTCCGCCGCTATCTTCTGCACATGCGGATTTTGCTCCAGCCGTTCCAGCAGCGCTTTCGCCTGTGGCATCTCGGCCAATAAATCAATCCCGAACAGCTTCTGCCCGACCGCACAGGCCAATGGCACGCTGTAGAGGAAATACAAATCGGCAACGCTCAGGCTGTCGCCCGCCACGTACGGGGCGAATTTGCCGTGCCGGCCCAGCGCCGCGAACCCCAGCAGCAATTCGGCCTTGGTCTTTTCCTTGATGGCATCGGGCAAAGTCACGCCGAAAAACGCTTCGCCGTAACACGCGCGGCCCGGCAGCTCGATATACAGCTCGATTTCCTTGGCGATCGCCAGCACCTGCGCGCGCTCGAACGGATCGCTCGGCAGCAGCGGCGGGCCTTTTTGGGTTTGCTCGAGGTATTCGAGGATGATCGCGGTTTCGTTGATGTAGCCGGTGTCGACACCGAGCACCGGCACCTTCCCACGCGGGCTGATGGCCAGAGACTCCGGGGTTTGCGCAGGATAAAAAGTCACTTCCTCGAACGGCAGACCTTTTTCCAGCAATGCCAGTTTGACCATGTTGTAGTAGTTGCTGACTGAAAATCCGTAAAGCTTGAGCATCACATAGCCTCCAGGCCGTGCGGGGTGGGCAGTGCCTGTTTATAGATTGCCGCAGCCAGTCCCGCCAGCAGCATCACGCCGCTGAATGCGGGTAAACTGGCGCCTTTCCTTGAGGAGCCTGCCATGAGCGAGCCGACAGACATCGTCAGCGATGACGAAGAAGAATTCACCGAGGCGACGTTGATCGAAGCCATCGAGAACCAGATCGAAAGCGATAACCCGCCGGCTGCCAAGGCAACGTTCAACAAGCTGACGCTAGTGGGCGTTGAGCGCGAAGAGATCCTCAATCTGATGGCCCACGTGCTGGCCTACGAGATTGACGCAATGCTCGATGAAGATCGCGCGTTCAACACCGAATGGTACGAAGCGGCGCTGCGTAATCTGCCGGAGCTGCCTCCGGAAAAGTCTTAAGATCAAAAGATCGTCCGATCGCGGCCCGAGCCTTCGGCAGCTCCTGCACAAATCCCCTGTAGGAGCTGCCGAAGGCTGCGATCTTTTTTTGGGGGGCTACACTGGAATTTGCTTCAAGACAAAATCCCTGATCTGAGCACTGGACATGCCGCAAAAGCGGGTTCACCTTAGGGGCGCTGTCGTCCAATTCCTAGAAAGTCTGGAGTCCTTATGTCGCTTACCCCTGAGTTGGTTGCCGAACTGGAAGTCCTCGCACTCTTTCCCCTGGACAGTTCCCAGGAAGGTCTGAAAATTCATCAGACCGCTGCCCCGAAACACATTGCCGCTGCCCAGCGCCTGTTTGATAAAGACCTCACCGACCAGCCCGATGGCGGCTATCTGACCAGCCTCGGTCGCGATGCCGCGCAAAACGTGCAGACCGTGCTGACGATTCTGAGAGAGCAAGAAACCGCCTGATTTTTTCTGACTCTGCCCACGGGAACTCCTGCCACGGGATTTCCGCGGGCCCGCCCGGTCACACCTTCAAAAATCTGACGTCAAAAAAGCAAATTCAGCTTAAACGTCCTGCTGCGCAGAGGCTAAACTGCGGCCATTCCGAGACCTTCTACGTCCGAGCCTGCAAGCCGGTTTGAGCCAACATGACGCGCACCCACGAAATCCGCCCCGACCTGGACGAAGGCATCGACCGCAAGGTACTCAGCCAACTGCGCGCACGCTTTCTCAAGCTCAATGAAGGCCGTCTCGGCCGTGCCCTTGAAGGCTTGTCGACCCGCCAGCAAAGCGTACTGACGCTGCTGCCGCTGTTCTTTCACGTCAATCATCCGTTGCTGCCGGGTTATGTCTCGGGAAGCATCCCGGCCGGTCTGTCGAATTACGAGCCGGACGCCGATACGCTCGCCGAAGCCCAGCGCCTGACCCGCTCGTTCGCCTATAAACCACGCCACGGCAGCAATCCGCCGCGGCCGATTCACGGCCTGTTCCTGATGGGCAGTCTCGGCACGCTGGCCCAAGCCGATCAGAGCGATATGGACGTGTGGGTCTGTCACGCGCCAGACCTGAGCGAAAGCGAACTCGCCGAGCTGAGCAAAAAATGCCGGTTGCTGGAAACTTGGGCCGCCAGTCAGGGCGCCGAGGCGCATTTCTTCCTGATCGACCCGGTGCGCTTCGTCAAAGGCGAGCGCGACAGCCAGCTCAGCTCGGAAAATTGCGGCAGCACCCAACATTATCTGTTGCTCGATGAGTTTTACCGCACCGCGATCTGGCTCGCCGGACGCACGCCGATCTGGTGGCTGGTTCCGGTTTACGAAGAAACGGCCTACGACGCATACACCCACACCCTGCTGTCGAAGCGTTTTATTCGCGCCGACGAAACCCTCGATCTCGGGCACATGGCGATGATTCCGCCGGGAGAGTTCATCGGCGCCGGTTTGTGGCAGTTGTTCAAAGGCATCGAGTCGCCTTACAAATCGGTCCTCAAGCTGCTGCTGACCGAGGTTTACGCCAGCGAACACCCAAACGTGCAGTGCCTGAGCCTGCGCTTCAAAAAAGCGGTATTTGCCAATCAGCTGGATCTCGACGAGCTGGATCCCTACATGGTCGTGTACCGGCGCATCGAAGAATATCTCACCGCGCGCAACGAGCCGGAGCGCCTGGAACTGGTGCGCCGCGCGTTGTATTTGAAGGTCAACCGCAAGCTCACCGGCAACAGCCGCACGCAGAGCTGGCAACGATCCTTGCTCGAACGCCTGGCCAACGAATGGCATTGGGATCAACGGCAACTCGCCCTGCTCGACAGTCGCAGTCAGTGGAAAGTGCGCCAGGTCAGCGCCGAACGTCGCGCGCTGGTCAACGAGCTCAATTACAGCTATCGCTTCCTGACCCAATTCGCCCGCAGCGAACAGACTGTCAGCCTGATCAACAAGCGCGATCTGAACGTTCTCGGCCGGCGTCTTTACGCGGCTTTCGAGCGCAAGGCCGACAAGGTCGAGTTCATCAACCCGGGCATCGCCCCGGATCTGGCCGAAGACACCCTGACGCTGGTGCAGTCACGCAACAAAAAGGAACCGGGGCAAACCCAATGGGGCCTGTACAACGGCAGCCTGACGGCGCTGGAGTGGGAACACTTCGCGCCGATCAAGCGCAGCCGCGAGCTGCTCGAACTGCTGACCTGGTGCCACCGCAACGGCGTGATAGACAGCAGCACGCGCCTGGCGCTGCACCCCGGCACCAGCGATCTGAGCGAGTTCGAGCTGTTCAACCTGCTCGGCAGCCTGCAACAGTGCATCGCCCTGCCCCTGCCCACGGTGGCCGAAGAGCCGTTGCTGCGCGCCGCCGTACCGAGCGAAGTGCTGCTGCTGGTTAACGTCGGGATCGACCCGCTCAAGCATCATCGCGACCTGAACATCTTGATGACCACCGAGCGCACTGACTCGCTCAGCTATGCGGGAGTGCGCGAAAACCTCGTGCTGACGCTGGATCAGGTCACGCTCAATAGCTGGAACGAGGTGTTGGTCAGTCGTTTCGACGGGCCACACGCCTTGCTCGATTGCGTGCGCGACTATCTCAACAATCTGCCGCGCGGGCCGTTGCAGCCGTCGTTGAAGGTGCGCTGCTTCTGCCACAACCGTGCGCAATTCATCGCCCGGCGTGTCGAGGAAATCGTCGACACCGCGCAAAACCTGCTGCTCAGCGAACTGAACCATCGTTATCTGATCCAGGTGCAGCAGCACTATCACGTACTGGAATTGGTGCCAGGCCAGGTCAACCATGTTGCCTTGGCGACACTGCCGGCGCTGCTCGATTACCTCGGCGAAGAACAGGCGCGCTACAGCCCGCTGCACCTGGACCCGATGGCGCTGGAGGACCACGACCTCGCGCTGATCCTGCCGATGGGCCAGCCGGAATGCATTCAGGTTTTCTACCGCATCACCGAACAGCAAGCCGAGCTGTATGTGCTCGATGAGTTCAACGCGCTATGGCAGCAACATCTGCCGTATCACGACGAACAGAGCCTGCTGGTCCCGCTGCAGCGCTTCCTGCAATCGATCCTGTTCCGCCGTGAAGCCGTGCTGCCGATGGAAGGTGGGTCGGACGTGCGCCTCGAAACTTTGTATTACCAGCTATTACCTTCGGGGCCTGGGCGTGCGCGCCGGGTCGAGGCCCGGCCAGCGCCGCAAACCCCGGTGAACAAGCCGTTCTACGATGTGCAGGCGATTGTCGGCAAAGCCGCACCGGGCGAAGTGCAGGTCACTCTGTACTGCAATCAACGTGAATTCAGCGAGCTGGAACATGGCGACCAGCTGTTCAGCGTGGTCGCCCGGGAGATCGTCGAGCAGCGCCGCGACAGCGAACGCTATCGCTGCTACATCACCGATCTGGACCTCTCGGGCCTGCTCGGTGACGGGCAGAGTTCAAGCAATCTGTATCTGCGCTACAAGGCTGACCTGGAGCGCGCCTTGAACGAGGCACTCGAACAGGTCTGAGGCGGGCTTACTCGGGGAAATCACCGCCGTTGGCCGGCTGCGATTCGACTTCGAGCAAAGTCAGTTTGAGGGTTTTGCCGCCCGGCGCGGGCCAGTCGATGTGCTGACCGACCTTCAGGCCCAGCAAAGCGCTGCCGACCGGGGCCAGAATCGAGATCTTGCCTTCATCCGCATTGGCGTCCTTGGGATAGACCAGCGTCAGGTGGTAATCCTTGCCACTGCCTTCTTCGCGGCAGTGCACGCGAGAATTCATCGTCACGACATCGGCGGGCACTTCATCGTGACCGACCACGGAATCGGCGCGGTCCAGTTCGGTTTGCAGCGCAATCACGCCCGGCGCAGCCTGGTCTTTCTCGCTCAGGTTGTCGATCAGGCGCTCCAGACGTTGTACGTCCAGACGGGTAAGGGTGATGGAAGGTGCGGTCATGATCCGTGCAGACTCCTTTCTTCTGCGCTAAAAAAGCAAAACCCCGCCAAAAAAGACGGGGTTTTCACCAGGCCTCGATGGTTTGAGGCGTCTGCGGACACTATCACAGCTCAAAAAATATACAAGTCACCCACCGGTCATCCCTGTAGGAGCTGCCGCAGGCTGCGATCTTTTGCTTTTAAAGATTCAAGATCAAAAGATCGCAGCCTTCGGCAGCTCCTACATTGAGCAAGTGCGGCGGTCGGCGGCTTGGGCGACGATCACGCGCCGACGATCATCGTCCGCCGAACGCCATTCACGAATATCTTCGACATGACGGAAGCAGCCCAGGCAAACCTTTTGCTCATCCAGCCGGCATACGCCGCTGCACGGCGAAGGTACCGCCGGGCTGATGTTGCTGTAGAGCGGCTTGGGCGGACGAGCAGGAGCGGTGTCAGTCACGAATTCACAGACCTTCGAAATCGAATTCAGCGCCGGCCTGCTGCTTGACGATGCGCTCAAGCATTTCGCCGAGCTGCTCTTCGCTCTTGTCGCACATCCAGCGCTCGCTTTCTTCGTCGTAATCGAAGTGGAAACCGCCGGACACCGCCGCCAGCCATAGCTGACGCAGCGGCTCCTGACGGCTGAAGATCAGCTGGGTGCCGTTTTCGAATTTGACGGTCAGCACACCGGCCGAACTTTCCAGATCGATGTCCAGATCGCTTTCGTCAAAAATGTCTTCCAGTTTTTCCTGGGTTTCATCGACCAGATCGTGAAAACGGGCTTCGGTCAAACTCATCGTGGCAACCTCAAAAAATGTCTGATCAGGCTCAAGCGCCGAAAGATACGGACGCTGCCGGCCGATTGCAAAGGATAACGACCAAGCGCCGATCGGCGTAACAAACCCGGTACCTGTGGGAGCGGGCTTGCCCACGATGAGGCCGGCAAATTCAACATTGATGTCGATTGAACCACCGCAATCGAGGGCAAGCCCGCTCCCCCAGGGTTCTATATGCTGACGGGCAAGCCCCGCCGGACGGGAACCCCATCGCATAGGCAAGCTGCCGGGTGGCCGGTATACTCCGGCGCAATTAACGCATTTTCAAGGATTTCGCCATGAAGCGCCTGATCTCTTCCCTTGCTGCGCTCGTCGCGGTTGCCTGCCTGGTTTCGGCCTGCGGTCAAAAAGGCCCGCTGTATCTGCCCGATGACAGCCAGGACCCGGCCGAACAAGCCCAGTCCTCGCAAAAGCAGCCATCCAAGGCACACAAGCACGACGTCTACCAATAAGGGATCGCCATGGACGCTTTTAACTACCGTGGCGGGGAACTGTTCGCGGAAGGTGTGGCGCTGTCCGCCATCGCCGATCGCTTCGGCACGCCCACTTATGTTTATTCGCGCGCGCACATCGAAGCCCAGTATCTGGCCTACGCCGATGCGCTGGCCGGCATGCCGCACCTGGTCTGTTTTGCGGTCAAAGCCAACTCCAACCTCGGCGTACTGAATGTCCTGGCCCGTCTCGGCGCCGGTTTCGACATCGTATCCCGTGGCGAGCTGGAACGCGTGCTCGCCGCTGGCGGCAGCCCTGACAAGATCGTCTTCTCCGGCGTCGGCAAGACCCGAGACGACATGCGTCGCGCCCTGGAAGTCGGCGTGCATTGCTTCAACGTCGAATCCACCGACGAGCTTGAGCGCCTGCAAGTGGTCGCCGCCGAGCTGGGTGTTCGCGCCCCGGTTTCGCTGCGGGTAAATCCGGACGTCGATGCCGGCACCCACCCGTACATTTCCACCGGCCTCAAGGAAAACAAGTTCGGCATCGCCATCGCTGACGCCGAAGATGTCTATGTGCGCGCCGCGCATCTGCCGAACCTGGAAGTGGTCGGTGTCGACTGCCATATCGGTTCGCAACTGACCACGCTGCCGCCGTTCCTCGATGCCCTCGACCGTTTGCTGGATCTGGTCGATCGCCTCGGCGACTGCGGCATTCACCTGCGTCACATCGATCTCGGTGGTGGTCTGGGTGTGCGTTATCGCGATGAAGAGCCGCCATTGGCCGCCGACTACATCAAAGCCGTGCGCGAGCGTCTCAACGGTCGTGATCTGGCGCTGGTATTCGAACCGGGCCGCTTCATCGTTGCCAATGCCGGCGTCTTGCTGACGCAGGTCGAATACCTCAAGCACACCGAACACAAGGATTTCGCCATCGTCGATGCGGCGATGAACGATCTGATCCGCCCGGCGCTGTATCAGGCATGGATGGACGTCACCGCAGTCAAGCCGCGCGAAAGCGCTGCCCGCAAGTACGACATCGTCGGCCCGATCTGCGAGACCGGTGATTTCCTTGCCAAGGACCGTGAACTCGCGCTGGAAGAAGGCGACCTGCTCACCGTGCATTCGGCCGGTGCCTATGGCTTCGTCATGAGTTCCAACTACAACACCCGTGGCCGCGCCGCTGAAGTGCTGGTAGACGGTGATCAGGTTTTTGAAGTGCGCCGCCGCGAAACCGTGGCCGAGCTGTTTGCCGGCGAAAGCCTGCTGCCGGAGTAACCCATGCTGCTGCGTTTTACCAAAATGCACGGCCTGGGCAATGACTTCATGGTTCTCGACCTGGTCAGCCAGCACGCGCATATTCAGCCCAAACACGCCAAGCAATGGGGCGACCGCCATACCGGCATCGGTTTCGACCAGTTGCTGATTGTCGAAGCGCCGAGCAACCCGGACGTGGATTTCCGTTATCGGATCTTCAATTCCGATGGCTCGGAAGTTGAACAGTGCGGCAACGGTGCGCGCTGCTTTGCCCGTTTCGTACTCGACAAGCGCCTCACTGCCAAACGGCAGATCCGCGTCGAGACCAAGGGCGGGATCATCGAACTGGACGTGCGTAACGACGGCCAGATCGGTGTGAACATGGGCGCGCCGCGTCTGGTTCCGGCAGATATTCCGTTCGATGCGCCGGCGCAGGCCAGCAGCTATCAACTGGAAGTCGACGGCACCACGGTGGAACTGGCCGCGGTATCGATGGGCAATCCGCATGCCGTCTTGCGCGTGCAAGACATCAACAGCGCGCCAGTGCATGAGCTGGGCCCGAAAATCGAACACCATCCGCGCTTCCCGGCGCGGGTCAATGTCGGTTTCCTCCAGGTCATCGACCGCAATCGTGCGCAACTGCGCGTGTGGGAGCGCGGCGCCGGGGAAACCCAGGCTTGCGGCACCGGCGCGTGTGCCGCAGCGGTTGCCGCGATCAGCCAGGGGTGGATGGATTCGCCGCTATTGATCGACCTGCCTGGCGGGCGTCTGTCCATTGAATGGGCTGGCCCTGGCCAACCGGTGCTGATGACCGGACCGGCAGTGCGTGTATACGAAGGACAAGTGCGTCTTTGAGTGAGCAGAAACCATGACCGATAAGCCTCAGGTACCCGCCCGACAGTCCGACGAATCAGCGTCCGAGAGCCTGGAGGCGGCAGCGGTTGCCGCATACCTTGAGGCGCATCCGGACTTTTTCGTCGAGCACGAAGAACTGCTGCCTGCCCTGCGCATTCCGCACCAGCGCGGCGATACCGTGTCGCTGGTCGAGCGGCAGATGACCATCCTGCGCGACCGCAACATCGAGATGCGTCATCGCCTTTCGCATTTGATGGACGTCGCCCGTGACAACGATCGCCTGTTCGAGAAGACTCGCCGCCTGATTCTCGCCTTGATGGACGCCAGCAGCCTGGAAGACGTGGTGATCAGCGTCGAAGACAGTCTGCGTCAGGATTTCCAGGTGCCTTTCGTCAGCCTGATTTTGCTCGGTGACAACCCGGCGCCGGTTGGCCGCTGGGTGACCCACGCCGACGCCCAGGTCGCCATCGGTGGCTTGCTCACCGAAGGCAAGAGCGTCAGCGGCAGCCTGCGCGAGCATGAACTGGACTTCCTCTTCGGTGAAGAACAGCGTAAGCAGATCGGCTCCACCGCCGTGGTTGCTGTCAGCCATCAAGGCATCCACGGAATTCTGGCGATCGCCAGCCGTGATCCGCAGCACTACAAGAGTTCGGTCGGCACTCTGTTCCTCAGTTACATCGCCGAAGTCATGGGCCGCGTGCTGCCACGGGTCAACAGTTCCCTGCGCTCGGTACGCTGAATATGGAACGGCAACTGGACGCTTACTGCGAACACCTGCGCAGTGAGCGGCAGGTGTCGCCGCATACGCTGTCGGCCTATCGCCGCGACCTCGACAAAGTGCTCAGCTGGTGCGTCAAACAGAACATCGGCAGTTGGGCGGCGCTGGATATCCAGCGCCTGCGCAGCCTGGTCGCGCGCCTGCATGCGCAGGGCCAGTCGTCACGCAGCCTCGCCCGACTGCTTTCGGCAGTCCGCGGGCTCTATCATTATCTGAATCGTGAAGGTCTCTGCGACCACGATCCGGCCACCGGTCTGGCGCCACCGAAAGGCGAACGCCGCCTGCCGAAAACCCTGGATACCGACCGTGCGCTGCAACTGCTTGAAGGTGCGGTCGAGGACGATTTCCTCGCGCGGCGCGATCAGGCCATCCTCGAGTTGTTTTATTCCTCAGGTTTGCGCTTGTCCGAGCTAACCGGGCTCAACCTCGATCAGCTCGATCTGGCCGACGGCATGGTTCAGGTACTCGGCAAGGGCAGCAAGACACGTCTGTTGCCGGTAGGCAAAAAAGCTCGGGACGCGCTCGAACAATGGCTGCCGTTGCGTGCCATGACCAACCCGGCGGATGACGCCGTGTTCGTCAGCCAGCAAGGTCGGCGTCTCGGTCCACGCGCGATTCAGGTGCGGGTCAAACTCGCCGGCGAGCGCGAACTGGGACAGAACCTGCACCCGCACATGTTGCGACACTCCTTCGCCAGTCATCTGCTGGAATCCTCGCAGGATCTGCGCGCGGTACAGGAGTTGCTCGGTCATTCCGACATCAAGACCACGCAGATCTACACCCATCTGGACTTCCAGCACCTGGCGGCGGTCTACGATAGCGCCCATCCTCGGGCCAAACGCATGAAAGGCGATGATTCATGAGCATTCAGTTGATCACCTTCGACCTCGACGACACCTTGTGGGACACGGCACCGGTGATCGCCAGCGCCGAAACCGTTTTGCGCGAATGGCTGAGCGAACATGCGCCGACGCTGGGCGCGGTGCCGGTGGAACATCTGTGGGCAATTCGCGAACGTGTGCTGGCCCGCGAGCCGGGGCTGAAGCATCGCATCAGCGCACTGCGTCGGCGGGTCTTGTTCCATGCTATGGAAGACGCCGGATATGCCCATGACGAGGCGTCGGAACTGGCCGACAAGGGTTTCGAAGTGTTCCTGCATGCGCGGCATCAGATCGAAGTGTTTCCCGAGGTCGAGCCGGTGCTGGAGCTTCTTGCCAATCACTACGCGCTTGGCGTGGTCACCAATGGCAATGCCGATGTGCGGCGGTTAGGCCTCGCGGATTACTTCAAGTTTGCGCTGTGCGCGGAAGATATCGGCATCGCCAAACCGGATGCGCGGCTGTTTCACGAAGCCTTGCAGCGCGGCGGCGCGACGGCCGAAACTGCCGTGCATATCGGCGATCATCCCGGTGATGACATCGCCGGGGCGCAGCAGGCCGGATTGCGGGCGGTGTGGTTCAATCCGGCGGGCAAAGCCTGGGAAGCTGATCGCTTGCCGGATGCCGAGATTCGCAGCCTGACGGAATTGCCAGCGGTGCTCGCCCGCTGGAACCGCTGAAAAGATCGCAGCCTTCGGCAGCTCCTACAGGGAAACGCATTCCAATGTAGGAGCTGCCGAAGGCTGCGATCTTTTGATCTTTTCATCACCCATGAAAAAGCCCGCAGCGACGGCGGGCTCTTTCAGCAAGCAAGCGGCACGCCTCAGATAGGGCGGCTGCCGTACTTGTTGTCCGGCTTCTTGGGCGGATCGGCGACCACATTGGCCTCCACTTCCTGCACCTTGCCGCCGCGCGCAAGGAATTCTTCCATGGCCTTGGCCAGGGCGTCGCGCTCCTTGTTCTTGGCTTCGATGCTCGGCAATTCATCTACCGACACTGCAGCCTTGGCTTTGCCTTTGGCAGCCGGGGCCGGCGTATCGTCACCGCCATCGTCCTCGGCAACGTCTTCCGCTGCCGCTTCCAGGCCTTCCTCGGCCTCGTCTTCGTCGCCTACTTCGAGGTCGTCGTTTTCCAGATCATCGTCGCTCATGTTCTACCTCATGACTTGCCAAAAGCAGATTAGTTATAGACCAGCTTTGGCGACTGTCGAAGCCGCCGTTGAAAAATCTTCCACCGCTGTTGATCAGCGGCTCATGCCTCTTCACCGTGCAAGGTGGCGAGGACTTTTCGCGCACCGCCATGATCACGGTGCTCGCCCAGATAAACGCCTTGCCAGGTCCCGAGCGCCAAACGACCTGCCGCAACCGGCAGGCTGATCTGACAACCCAGCACGCTGGCCTTGAAGTGCGCCGGGAGGTCGTCCAGGCCTTCGTCGTTATGCTCATAGCCGTCTGTTCCTTGTGGGATCAGACGATTGAAAAATCGTTCGAAGTCGCGACGTACCGCCGGATCGGCGTTCTCGTTGATGGTCAACGACGCCGAGGTATGCTGCAGCCACAAATGCAACAGACCAACCCGGCACTTGCCGAGTTCAGGCAGGCCGGCGAGTAACTCGTCCGTTACCAGATGAAAGCCCCGGGGCCTTGCCCGCAGGGTTATCAGAGTCTGTTGCCACATACCGTTCTCCGCACGTTCGGGGCGCATTCTAGCGCGCTCTGGGAAAAAACAAAGGCCCTAATATTCGCTCAATGATGTAAGCGTTTGGCGGCAGAAAAACACTCGTCGTAAACACGACTAAAGGCGTACGAAAAATCCTTTCAGCTGCTCTCTCAATGACAAATCCCGGACAAAAAAATGCCCGGCGAACCGGGCAATTTTTTTCTTGCGCGTGCTTTACAGGTTGTAACCGCGCTCGTTGTGTTGTGCCAGATCGAGGCCAACCGACTCTTCTTCCTCGGTTACGCGCAGACCCATGACGGCGTCCAGTACCTTGAGGATGATGAACGTGACGATCGCGGTGTAGATCACCGTGAAGCCGACGCCTTTGATTTGAATCCAGACTTGCGCACCGATATCGGTGACGGTGCCGAAGCCGCCCAGCGCCGGCGCTGCGAAAACGCCGGTGAGGATCGCGCCGAGGATACCGCCGATGCCGTGCACGCCGAAGGCATCCAGGGAATCGTCATAACCGAGTTTGCGTTTCAGGGTGGTAGCGCAGAAGAAGCACACCACACCGGCAGCCAGGCCGATCACCAGTGCGCCCATCGGGCCAACGGTGCCAGCGGCCGGAGTGATCGCCACCAGACCGGCGACCACACCCGAAGCGATACCCAGTGCGCTTGGCTTGCCATGGGTGACCCACTCGGCAAACATCCAGCCCAGTGCGGCAGCGGCAGTTGCAATCTGAGTCACCAGCATCGCCATGCCGGCGGTGCCGTTGGCGGCGGCAGCGGAACCAGCGTTGAAGCCGAACCAGCCGACCCACAGCATCGCCGCGCCCATCAGTGTGTAACCGAGGTTGTGCGGTGCCATCGGCGTGGTCGGGAAGCCTTTGCGCTTGCCCAACACCAGGCATGCCACCAGACCGGCGATACCGGCGTTGATGTGCACCACGGTGCCGCCCGCGAAGTCGAGCACGCCCCAATCCCACATCAGGCCGCCGTTGCCGGACCAGACCATGTGTGCGATCGGTGCATAAACCAGAGTGAACCAGACGCCCATGAAGATCAGCATTGCGGAGAATTTCATCCGCTCGGCGAACGCACCGACGATCAGCGCCGGAGTGATGATCGCGAAAGTCATCTGGAAGGTGATGAACACCGCCTCAGGGAACAGCGCAGCCGGGCCGGTAATGCTCGAAGGCGTGACACCGGCGAGGAACGCCTTGCCCATGCCACCGAAGAACGAATTGAAGTTGACGACGCCCTGCTCCATGCCGGTGGTGTCGAACGCAATGCTGTAGCCATAAATGACCCACAGGATGCTGATCAGACCGGTAATGGCGAAGCACTGCATCAGTACGGAAAGAATGTTTTTCGAGCGAACCATGCCGCCGTAGAACAGCGCCAGGCCAGGAATGGTCATGAACAGCACGAGGGCTGTCGAGGTGAGCATCCAGGCAGTGTCGCCGGAATTGAGGACTGGGGCCGCCACTTCGTCTGCCGCCATAGCAAGGCTGGGCATTACGATGGACAACAGGGCTCCTAGCCCTGCGAATTTACGCAGAGTCATATTGTTTTCTCCTGGGGCGTTGGGGTTTGTGGCGGCGGTTTTAAATCGCGTCGGTATCGGTTTCGCCGGTACGGATGCGGATCGCCTGTTCCAAATTGACCACGAAGATCTTGCCGTCACCGATCTTGCCGGTGTTGGCCGCCTTGGTTATCGCTTCGATAACCCGATCCAGATCCTTGTCGTCGATGGCCACGTCGATTTTCACCTTGGGCAGAAAATCGACCACATATTCCGCGCCGCGATACAGCTCGGTGTGACCCTTCTGCCGACCGAAGCCTTTAACTTCAGTGACGGTAATGCCCTGCACGCCGATTTCGGACAGCGACTCGCGCACGTCGTCCAACTTGAACGGCTTGATGATGGCAGTGACTAGCTTCATGAAACTCTCTCCCGAATTGGTGGACTTGCCCCAGGAAAACAAACCCGACTCAAGTCTAAGCGCAGTGCCTGGCTTTGTAACGCATCGTCGGCCGTACCTGCCCGACTGACGCCAGTTAACCGCTGCCGACGAAACTCCCCGCTCCGTCTGCCGCACTGCATTCGTCACAGCGACTGCATCAGTGCATGGGTCGAAGGTGACTAAGCAGAAACCTTGCCATCTCGCCAAAAACCACTGATTTCAATCTGTTGGCCGCTGCCGCACGCCATCCCGTGCAAAACCCCATCCGGATACGCACAACAACGGTGCGTCGCCGTCCGTCCGCCTGCGCGAAAAGCGTGCATCCCTGACCACGAGATTGACTATAGACACTGCGTGATACACTGCCGGCCATTGTTTACAGGACATCCACCATGCTCGCGCCCAAAGACTTCCTCGACGCCCTGAGCGGCACCGCCTCCCGCCTCTTCAGCGGCGACAGCCCGCTGCCGAAAGCCGAAATCGAAAGCCAGTTCAAGATGCTGCTGCAAAGTGCTTTCAGCAAACTCGACCTGGTCAGCCGTGAGGAATTTGATAGTCAGATGGTCGTTCTGGCCCGCACTCGCGCTCGCCTCGAAAGCCTCGAAGCGAAGGTGGCTGAGCTCGAAGCCAAACTGACTCCGCCCGCTGAATAATCCGCTCCCCCTGTAGGAGCTGCCGAAGGCTGCGATCTTTTGATCCTCAGCCCCTCAAATCTTTCGGCAACTTCCTACAACTTGCACCACTGCCGTCCGATTGCGCCGAAAAGCCCAGGTTTCCAAGCTCACCCGATGCTGAATGTTCAGCACCGGGTTTGGCGACCTGGATCGAATTTGACGCAATGCAACTAAATTCACAGAGAGGTTTTTTCTCTCAACGAGTTATGGCGGCTTTGCGTGGGAGACCTCAGGGTCTGCCGGTTTCGAATTCACCGGTTCGCCAACCCGCGCATAGCTGCCACCCTATTCGCTTGGCGACGAACAGAAGCAGTTTTCTTCACTTGAATTCGAGAACTGAACCATGGACGAAAACTATCTGACACCTAGCATCTTCACCCGCCACAAACTCCCCCTACACGCCCTCCTCATCCAGAATCAACCCTGGTTCTGCGCCCGAGACCTGAGCCGCCTGCTGCACATCTACCTCAACGAACGCATGCTGCGAAAACTCGACCCCGACCAATATCAAACCCGCAAAACCCTGATCCACAACCAGATCGAAAACACGCTGCTGATCAGCGAATCCGGCATCTACGCCCTGCTTGCCTACCACTACTGCCCCGAATACCGAGCGCTGCGCGAATGGCTCACCCACCAGGTCATCCCCACCCTGCGCGACGCCCAACACCCCAGCACAAGCGAACGCCCATACCTGAGCCTGCTCTGTTGGCCGGACATGACGTTGAGTTTGTTGCACTGGAATAACCAGCCGTGGATACGGTTACAGGATGTGCCGCAGATGATGGTGGAACGGGAGCAGACCAAGCGCCCTATGACGGGGCCATGGTGGAAAAGAGCTTCGCGGATGCTGCAATTGCTATAAACCCGCATGCCGGAGCTGGGTCCTGCGCAAATCGTAAGTCGATTGGAGATTCATCCAGAACTCAGGCGTAGTGTCGAGATGAGTGGCAAGGCTGATTGCCAGATCGGCGCAGATTCTGAGCTGGCATTTCACAAGCTTTTCGATCTCACTTTCGGGCCAGTTCGTGGGCATCGCCAGATCCATGACAGTCATGCCTAACGGCTCCATGAATTCCTTATTCAAAACCTCGCCCGGATGAATCGGGCGCATACCATTGCGATCCATTTTTCGCCTCCAGAGGCTGCGTTGAACGGCCAAACTGGAGCACCGATTCAGGGAGGTAACGCCCTCGAAAGCCTTTCGCCGACGTCCTACAACTATTGGGGCATGGCCCTACGAAAATCAGCGTCTACATCTGATTACGCGGCTCTTCCTCTTAGTATTACGCTGAACACCAGAACATCCATCACCCAAAAAAATCGAGGTTTAGATGAAGGACAGAACGAAAGGGGCAAAGCTGCTGGAAATTGTAGAAAATCATACCGAGGCACTTCAGCCAGCCGGAGGCTTATCAGCCAGTCAACGCCACTTTATTGAGATAGCGGTCAAGTACGGCAAAGAACTCGAGCCGGACGGTTGGCTGGCCGGGGGCGGCAGTACTCCCAAACATCGCTTCAAAAAAACTCAATGTGAATGACGTGTGGTTGGATGGTAGCTTCCAATTTTCGAGGGGCAATCATGTACCTCACTTTTGCAAATGGCCGCGCCCAAATCAGTGCAGAGGTTATCGCGGTGCACTATCGGCCTCCTTTTGGCGAGCAAACTCCCATCTGTGGTCATACTTGGCTTATTCGTGGGAGGCTACACAGAGTCACACATCTGAATTTGACAGGGTGTTAG
Source organism: Pseudomonas fluorescens (assembly GCF_900636825.1). Lineage (NCBI taxonomy): Bacteria > Pseudomonadati > Pseudomonadota > Gammaproteobacteria > Pseudomonadales > Pseudomonadaceae > Pseudomonas > Pseudomonas fluorescens. The sequence goes on from NZ_LR134318.1 coordinate 5,793,038, forward strand.
AGCTGCTCGTCGCAGGCGTATTACCGCTTGTCGCCAAGGCAAATAGAGCTATGCTAAACCCCAATCGGAGGTTTAACTTGAGCATATGCGCCTGTAGAATGCGCGCCTGCTTTTACCGTCACCACACAGGGGATGAACCGAGATGAAAAAAACTGAGGAGTCAACCGTGCCACTATCCACAAAGCTCGCTAGCGGCGCTTCGGATAGGCGCTCCAATGTGATCGGCTTCGCTCAGTTCAAGGAACGGCAGGCCAACGAGGAATACAGAAAAGCTCTTGAAGTGGTTGTCGCAAACGCTCAAAAAGCTGACTGGTAATTCCGAATACCCTCAAATCTCTTCAAGGATGTGAAGATGGCCGCTCCCGCCCCCAAGGAAAGAGTTACTAAAGGTGCTGATGCTAAGTCGTCCTCTATGGGCATACGCCAACGAATCGAAGGCCGACGTACAGATGAGATCGTCATCGCCTTCTGCGGACCCGTTGGTTGCAATTTAGCCGATGTCATACGATCCATCCGCCTTCAATTCGAAGAATACGGTTATGTCACTGAACATGTAAAAGTCAGCAACATTATCAAGACACACTTTAAGACCCATGGTCTTCCTTCGGAATTGAAAAACGTTTCACTCGATGTTTCCTCTGGCAAGGAGCGGTATACAACTCTCCAAGACTTGGGCAATGAGCTTAGAAAGAAGCATGACTCACCAATTCTTGCAGCTTTGGCGATGCAAGAAATAGCTGTCAAGCGTACTATAGCAAAAGGCCCAGAAGGCAAGGCTCCTAAAACCGTCTATATAATAGACCAACTTAAACACCCAGAAGAGGTAGAACTTTTCAAGCTTGTTTATGGAGAGATCTTCTATCTTATTGGAGTATTGAGCCCTGAAAAAATTAGATTCAACTATCTAACTCGTTCGGAAAGAATCCCTAAGCACGAAGCACAATATTTGATTGACCGTGATCGAAACGAACTCAATGCAACTCACGGACAGAAACTAGAAAAAACTTTGCAGCTTGCGGACTTCTTCATCCGCAACAACCAAGACTCAGTTTCAAACCTAACCGCTCCTTGCCAAAGATTTGCTGCACTAGTACATGGAAAAAATGGCATTACACCAACTATAGATGAATCAGGCATGTATGCAGCCTATTCAGCTTCATTAAAATCCGCATGTCTAAGCAGACAAGTTGGTGCTGCCATTGTCAACAAAGAGGGAAATGTTATTTCGCTTGGTTGGAACGATGTTCCAAAATTTGGAGGTGGACTTTACACCTCAGATAGCTCAAATGACCAACGATGCATATACCACGGTGGAAAATGCTACAACGACATACACAAGTCACATCTGATTGAAGACATTGTGAATATCGTTAGCAAGAAAGTTGCAGTTACTCAAGAAACAAAAGATGATCTTGCTCGTCTGATCCAAAAAGAAACACGAGCGGGGTCAATCATAGAGTTCTCTCGCGCCATTCACGCAGAGATGGAGGCGATTCTCGGTCTAGCTCGGTCTCATGGGAACTCAACCGACTCCTGCGTCCTATACACAACGACATTTCCTTGTCACAACTGTGCTCGACATATCATTGCCGCTGGGATCAAGCGGGTCGTCTACATTGAACCGTATGAAAAAAGTCTTGCACTTGACTTACATGAAGACGCCATTACTACAGATGCTTGGACTCCGGACAAGACGTTATTCGAAACGTTTTCTGGAGTACCTCCCAGCAAATACTCCGCATTCTTCATGTCTAGAGGCGATAAAAAGGATAAAACTGGCCAGGCCATTGATATTATTAAAACGGATGCAATGCACATCGGAACTCAGTACCTTGATCCATATCAGACTATCGAAGGAAAGGTTGTTCAAGATCTACTGAGCAAGGTTGGCGCATTTACTCCACCGCCTCCGCCAGCTCCTGGAAGTATTCGGCAGAATACAACAACGCCGAGTGGCCTTGGCGGACCGTCGACTACTTTCCCATCAGGACATCAATCGGCCAATGGACCCCAACCAACATCACCTTTGCCCCCAGAACCTGAACCAGCAGCATAAAAAAGCCTTGCATAAAGCGGGGCTTTCACATAATAAAATCTTAACGCCCCACTGCTAAATTCCCCTATTAATATCGAATACTGATTCCCTATCGGCCCTTTTGACCCTATCGGCTTTTATAAGCATTTTCGAACTATTTAACATCAAACATTACGCTTCTCGTATTTTTCTCAAAGCTTGTCATATATCCAAATTACAGACGCTACCCGCATCACTGAAATGCATAAGCGCACTTCCAGTAATATTAATTATTCAATTATTAGACTTAGCACCTGCTATTTTTCTCAAGCAATGTGAATTAGTTAGCATCCATTCGACGACCCAAAGGCCTCATAAAAAACGATATAGCGTACCCACGATTAGGTCCCTGATAAATTTTGCAAAACTATGAGCAATCGACTCATTTTTTGTCGGCTACCCTTCAAAAACCCGCAGGAAGCGGCCCCCGATTCAGCTCAAGGAACGACCATGTCCCTCTCCATCGTCCACAGTCGCGCCCAGATTGGCGTGGATGCTCCCGCCGTCACCGTCGAAGTTCATCTCGCCAACGGTCTGCCGTCGCTGACCATGGTCGGCCTGCCCGAGGCGGCGGTGAAAGAGAGCAAGGATCGCGTGCGCAGTGCGATCATCAATTCCGGGCTGCAGTTTCCGGCGCGGCGGATCACTTTGAATCTGGCGCCGGCGGATCTGCCCAAGGATGGCGGGCGGTTTGATCTGGCGATTGCCTTGGGGATTCTGTCGGCGAGTGTGCAGGTGCCTTGTCTTACGCTGGATGATGTGGAGTGCCTCGGCGAGTTGGCGTTGTCCGGCGCGGTTCGGCCGGTGCGCGGGGTGTTGCCAGCGGCTCTCGCAGCGCGCAAGGCCGGGCGGGCGCTGGTGGTGCCGCGGGCGAATGCCGAAGAGGCCTGCCTGGCTTCGGGGTTGAAGGTGTTTGCGGTGGATCATCTGCTTGAAGCCGTGGCGCATTTCAATGGGCACACCCCGGTCGAACCTTACATATCGGACGGGCTGATGCATGCCGCCCGACCCTATCCCGATCTCAATGAGGTGCAAGGGCAGATTGCCGCCAAGCGCGCGCTGCTGGTCGCGGCTGCGGGGGCGCATAACCTGCTGTTCAGCGGGCCGCCCGGTACCGGTAAGACTTTATTGGCCAGCCGCTTGCCCGGATTGCTGCCGCCGTTGTCCGAGTGCGAAGCGCTGGAAGTGGCAGCGATTCAGTCAGTCGCCAGCGGCGTGCCCCTCACCCACTGGCCGCAGCGGCCGTTTCGCCAACCGCACCATTCCGCGTCCGGGCCGGCGCTGGTCGGCGGCAGTTCGAAACCGCAACCCGGCGAAATAACGCTCGCTCATCATGGCGTACTGTTTCTTGATGAGTTGCCGGAGTTCGATCGCAAAGTTTTGGAGGTTCTGCGCGAGCCATTGGAGTCCGGGCATATCGTGATCGCCCGAGCCAAGGACCGGGTGCGCTTTCCCGCGCGGTTTCAATTGGTGGCGGCGATGAATCCGTGTCCCTGTGGATATCTTGGCGAGCCAAGCGGCAAATGCTCATGCACACCGGACATGGTCCAGCGCTATCGCAACAAGCTGTCTGGACCGTTACTGGATCGGATCGATTTGCACCTGACGGTGGCGCGGGAAGCGACGGCGTTGAACCCGCAGGTGAAGCCGGGAGAGGATAGCGCCAGCGCCGCAGCATTAGTGGCCGAGGCACGCGAACGACAGCAGAAGCGTCAGGGCTGTGCCAATGCGTTTCTCGATCTGCCGGGGTTGAAGCGGCACTGCAAGTTATCCACAGCCGACGAAGCCTGGCTCGAGTCGGCCTGTGAGCGATTAACGCTTTCGCTGCGCTCGGCTCATCGCCTGCTCAAGGTCGCCCGGACACTGGCAGACCTTGAGCAAGTCGATGCAATCAAACGCGAACACTTGGCCGAAGCGCTGCAATACCGGCCAGCGACACCTTAATGCTCAGTCAGATCAACCAGCGGCGTCTGCCGCACGTCGGTGTCGCGTCCGGCCTGAATTTCGGTCACACGCTTCAAGGCGTTATCAACAGCACCTTTGTCCGCGAGCAGGCTATAGCTGATCTGAAACTGCTGGCTGGCTTTCGGCGCGATGGTCGGCACCAGGTTCAGCGGCCGTTGATAGCGACGGTTGTAGGAAAAACTGGTGCCGGGCTCAAGCCCTGTAACGTAGCCCTGCCCTTGGGTATCGGTGTTTTTCCACAGGGAAAATACCGGCAACTGTTGAGTGTTGAAGCCGACAGAAACGCCCAGGCTGCCCGCCTTGTTATGCAGAACGGTCAGAGTCTGCCCCTTGGCATCCGCATAGGGCACGACGTTATAAACCGTTTCGTCGTAATCCTTGGTCGGCCCGCGATAGGTCTGCCAGTCGGCCAGGTCGCCTTTGGCCTTGTCGTTGAACGGCGACACCTGCTTGACGGGCGCGGCAAACCGGGCGCCCTCTCCGAGAAAAGGCGTACTGAAGTTGCTGTGATACAGCGCCTGATATTCCTTCGGATAGTCACCGTTGTTGGTCAACGTATCGTTAAGCGCGAAAGATGTACTGCCCGGCACAGTGAGCAGCTCGGTGGCCACGGAGAAATCGACTTTTTTGAACGCCTGCTCTTTCAACTCGCCACGCAAAGTAATGGCGTAGGGCGGTTTTTCGTCGATGTGCAGGCTGACTTTGTTCGCGGGAATGTTCGCCGCGCGACCGTGCAGGGTCAGCAATTCGCCATTGTCCATGCCCGGATGGCCAACCCACTCATAACCGCAGCGGGTCACCAGTTCGTTGAAGCCTTCCAGCCAACCCAGCCCCCCACGGCCATTGAGCTCGATAAAGGCCGGATTGACCACTTCCTTGACCGGCGAATCCCAGCCCATGCGCACATCCCCAACCTTGGCCTGCAGGACATTCATGCCGCGGGTCGGGACGACCGAGAGTTTCATCGTGCCGTTATCGATGTCGACAATGCTCACACCCTCCTGCCGACCGCCATGCAGGGTGCGCAGGGTCACAGAGAAAGGTTTGTCGGTTTTGATGCCCAATCGCTCACTGGTAACCGTCCAGTTTTGCGCAGGCTTGTCAGTGTCGAGCAGGACGTAATCCCAAGCCATGGCCTGAGAAGCCGCCGCCATCGTGGCGAGGGCAACAGCGAGTTTGAGCGAAGTCATGGAACGTGCCTTTTATTGGATTTGTAAGTTTTTTATAGCGCTGATGAAACGTTTCAGCAAGTGCAAAAACTTCTCGTCCAAAGCACTCCTCGGTAAGCGACGCATTAATATCGAGCAAGGCTCGCAATCTTCAGCTAGCCTCGTTCGGTTTTGGCCTAACGGCTGATTGACGGCGACATCATAATGACATTAAGGTCGCCAGCTAAATGCAGGAGCAAGCGCAGGCATTTCCGCCTGGCATTTGCGCAACGGAACATATGGAGTATGGATGCGCGGGGCACTACTACGCAGCGGTAAGAGCGGGTCATTCACTGCCTTGGGCGAAACAGGCCAACCGGTTTACCGAGCGGCCCTGCAATTGCGCGAAGCGATTCGCCGCAAGAACCCCGAGCTGGTTGATCACTTGGCCATCCCTCAAAGCGATGAACTCGGCAATCAAATCGACTGGTACAGCGGTCTCGATGGTGACGTGATCCCGTGGAGCAGCGCCACCGAAGAAGAGCGCGCGCCTGCGCGTCGTCAACTGGAAGCGCTGAAGACCGCCCTCGAAGAATTGAGCCAGCGTTTCCTCGGTTCCGATTCGGACGAACCGCAGCAAGGCGACAAAGCCGTGTTTGGCAAGTTGCTCAAGCGCGTCATTCATTTCCCTGACGAAAACTTCGTCTACCTGGTGCAAGGCAAACCCGTGCTGACCTTCTGGGGTTTCGAGCACGCCGGCGCCGATCGCAATCGCGACCCGCTGCACTGCCTGTATCAAGTTCCTCCGGTTTTCACCTTGCCTCCAGAAACGCCAGCACCCGCAGCGGCGCCAATCGCGCCAGTGGTTCCTGTCGTGACGCGTCCTTGGTGGCGGCGCTGGTGGTGGTGGCTGTTGCTGCTTCCATTGCTGCTGTTGCTTTTGTGGCTGCTGCTCGGGTTGCGCGGCTGCGTGCCGATTCCACTCGTCGCCGTCGACTTGCTGCCAGCGGGTGTCGTGCCGGTGGAAAGACAGGTTGAACCGCTGCCCGTCGGCACCGCTGCAACGGTCAATGGCGTTCCGGTCACCGGCACTGGCGCTGGCGTCGACACCGGCGCAGCCGTGCTCGGCACACAAGGCGCGGAAGTCCCGGCACCCGACGGCAACGAAGCCGTCGCCGAGAACGCAGGGGTGACTCAAGACCCGGCTCTCGAAACACCTGCCAATGCCGCGGAAAACCCGAGTGCGCCACCTGCCCCGGCACCGGCCCCGGCTGACGCAGACAAGGCTGCCGCCGCCGCAAAAGCAGGCCCGGCTCTGAGCATTCCGCCGAACGCGGCTGACGGTGCCGCCGATTTCCTTGATGGCCAATATCGCGCGGGCGCCGGCATCCAGGACCGCCGGACCGGCAAGCCGCTGCGTCTGGAATACCAGTTCAAGGACGGCAAGGGCGAAGTGACCGTGCATCAGGCCGACGGCTCGAAATGCAGCGGCCCGGTTGCCGCCTCGATGAAGGGCGGCAGCCTCGCCATCGACAGTCAGGGCCAGGCCGTTTGCGGCGATGGCAGCACCTACGACATGCCCAAGGTCAACTGCCGCAAGGGAGCGACCAGCGTCGCCGACTGCACCGGTGGTTATGGCAAAGATCAATTCCCCATGTCCATGCGGCAAATGGGCGAATAAGCACGGAATAACGCAAAATGTTGCCTGAAGTCACCCAGTTCGAAGACACCGTCACGCTCGTCAGCGATACCGGCATCCAGTTCATGGATTTTGCCTTGCGCCTGGATCCCCGCAAGGAACCGGCGGGTGAGTTCGCCCCGATGATCAGCGGGCTGGTGTGCCGGTTGATGTACAACGAAGAGAAAGACTTCTACTTCTACGAGCCCGAGCCGGAAAAGATCGAGAAAGCCAAGCCGGCGTTCAGCCTCGACATGAAAAGCAGCCTCGACCTGCTCAACGGCGTCTGGCTGCCGATTCCGTTTTTTCGCTTCATGCCGCCACACCGTTTTGACGAGGGTCCGAGCAACTGGTCGCGCATGCGTCTGGTGAAACTCGCCGCGCCAGACATCGATGGCAACACCCATCGCCTGACCATGGCCTTCGACAGCCGCGTGATGCCCAAGCGTGACGGTACGGCCTACCTGGCGCCAAACGAGGAGGACATCAGCTCCGGTGTGTCTTTCAAACTGGCAACCAAGGCCAGCGAAACCCGCTGGTTCCTCGCCCAGCCGTGGGTCAATGAATGGCTGCTGGAACTGTTCAACGAGGGCAACAGCCATCGTTCGCGTGAAGAACTCGACATCGACATCCGCGCCAATCATCACCTGGCGCATTACCTCAACGTCCTGAGCCTGCTTGGCAAGCCGTCCACCGCCATGCAGTCGACCACCCGGCCGAAAGTCGACATTCCCGAACTCAAAGTGGTTGCAAATGACGCCAACGGTCAACCGATCCTGGTTGACCTGGTTCTCGACGTCGGCAACTCGCGCACATGCGGCATCCTTATTGAAAACCACGGCCAGGCTGGCTCCGGACTCAAGCACAACTACGTGCTGGAACTGCGCGACCTGATCACCCCCGAGCACACCTACAATCAGCCGTTCGAGAGCCGTGTGGAATTCGCCCAGGCGAACTTCGGCAAGGATCACTGCTCGGTCAAAAGCGGTCGCCACGATGCGTTCCAGTGGGCAACGATCGCTCGGGTCGGCAATGAGGCCGGACGCCTCGCCAGCCGTCGTCGCGGCACCGAAGGTTCAACCGGGCTGTCGAGTCCGAAACGCTATCTGTGGGACGAGAAGGCTTACGCGCCGGGCTGGCGATTCAACTGCTCGTACGTGAAAACCGATAACGAGCCCTACGCCACCGCCGCGCCGTTTTCTCACCTGATCAACGAAACCGGCGAGGCGCTTTACAGCCTCGACGAAGATGACCGTTTGCCGGTGTTCATGCCGCGTTACTCGCGCAGTTCGCTGATGACTTTCATGCTCGCCGAAGTGCTGGCGCAAGCGCTGTCGCAAATCAACAGCCCGGCCCAGCGCTCGCGCCAGGGTCACACGCGCTCACCACGCCAGCTCAACAGCATCACCCTGACCGTGCCGCCGGGGATGCCTCAGGCCGAGCGCAGCATTCTCAACGAGCGCATGCTGCAAGCCATCGGTCTGGTGTGGAAAAGCCTCGGCTGGCATGCCGGCGAAGAGGATCCGCATCAGAAAGAAGGCGTCAGCCCACGCACGCCGATCCCGAGCATTCGCGTCGAGTGGGACGAAGCCTCCTGCGGCCAGTTGGTCTATCTGTACACCGAGGTCAACGAGAACTTTGCCGGCCACCCGGAAGAGTTCTTCGACACCATTGCCCGCCCTGACAAGACCGACCGCGAACGCATCACCCTGGCGACCATCGACATCGGCGGCGGCACCACCGACCTGGTGATCACCGATTACCGTCTCGACCGCGCGGGCAATACCGGCAGCGGCAGCAACGTGCACATCGTCCCTGAGCAGCGTTTCCGCGACGGTTTCAAAGTGGCCGGCGACGATATTTTGCTCGACGTGATTCAGGACTTCATTCTGCCGAGCTTCGAAAAAGCCCTGCAGATCGCCGGAGTGAAAGCGCCGGACTCGCTGATGTCACGCCTTTGTGGCGATGAATCGGTCAGCGCCCAGGACGTGATTCTGCGCCAGCAATTGAACCTGCAAGTATTCTCGCCACTCGGCCTGGCGCTGCTCAAGGCTTACGAGCACTACGATCCGCAAGTGCCGCAGGAAGCCACGCCGCAAAGCTATCGCCAACTGCTCGGCGACCAGGCGATCAGCCAGACCGTGCTCGAATACGTCAACGCTGCGGTGCGCCGCGATGTCGGTGGGCAGAGCCAATTCGATCTGTACGAGGCGCAGATCAGCTTCGATCTGCAAAAACTGCACGCGGCATTCCTCAACGACCAGATCAACATCACCAAGATTCTCGGTGCCCTGTGTGAAGTGGTCGCGCAATACCCATGCGACGTCCTGCTGCTGACCGGCCGGCCTTCGCGCCTGCCGGGTATCCAGGCGTTTATCCGCAAGGTTCTGCCACTGCCACCGGGTCGCATTCTGGCGTTGCAGAATTACCGCACCGGCGGCTGGTATCCGTTCCACAAGAACGGCCGTATCGACGACCCGAAAAGTACCGCATCGGTCGGCGCCATGCTGTGCCTGTTGTGCGCCAACCACAGCGTGCCGAACTTCTATTTCCGCTCTTCGGCGCTGAAACCGTATTCGACGGTCAAGCACATCGGCGTGATCGATCTGAACAACGTGATCAAGGATGCCGACGTGCTGTATCGCGACATTCAGTCCGAAGACTACAAGATCAAGTTGCCGGAAATCGGCGTCGGTGACGATGCCGACACGCCGCAGCTGGAAATGCGCGGCGACCTGCGTCTGGGCTTCCGCCAGTTGGCCGCCGAGCGTTGGTCGGCCTCGCCGCTGTACACCTTGCGTTTCACCAAGGCCGGGCGGGAAAAGTTCTCGCGCGCCGTCGGTGAAAACGGCAGTGCGCCGTTGCTTAAGGTGCGCTTCGAAGTGAAGACCGCCGACCAATACACGAAAAAACAGGATCTGGTCAGCGACCGCCTCACGGTGCGCGCCATCGAATCCAACAGCAACAACGTCAGCTTCAACCCGCGCAGCGACCTCGAGCTCGAACTCAATACCATGCTCGATGCCGGCCTGAGCGAGACCAAGTACTGGCTCGACAGTGGAAGTGTGAAACGCAAATGAACGACCTGACCCCCGATCAACGCCAGCTTTCCGCCCGGTGGGCTGCGGTTTACGAAGGTGCCGGTCAGGCACTGGACTGGATTGAACAGACGCGCGTCAACGCGCCGCGCCTGGACAGCGAAGCCGACAACCTGAACATTCGCCTGCATCGCGCCCGCAACCTGGCTCACAGCCTCGGTCGCGTGGCCTGCACGCCGATGACCATCGGCTTTTTCGGTTTGTCCCAGGCCGGCAAGTCCTATCTGATTTCCGCTTTGGCTGCCGGTCAGAACGGCAAACTGGAAACAGACTACGGCGGCCAGCGCCTGGACTTCATCCGCCACATCAACCCGGTTGGGGGTGGCAAGGAAGCCACCGGTCTGGTGACGCGCTTCAGCCGTCGCGCCACGCCGAGCCAGGATCCACAGTTCCCGGTGGAGCTGACGCTGTTCAAGGAAATCGAGCTGGCGAAGATTCTCGCCAACTCCTGGTTCAAGGACTTTGACCTTGAGCGGATTTCCTATGAGATCGACGAAGAACGCATCCAGCGCGTCCTGAAGCCCTTCGAAGGCCGTGAGAACGGGCCGCTGCAACCGGGGGTCAACGCCGACGATCTGGTATCGCTATGGGATTACCTGCGCGACAACTTCCGTAATTCGGTGAAGAAACTCGAACACCTGTACTGGCCGAAAGCGCTGCAACTGGCTCCACGCCTGAACTATCAGGAACGTGCCGAACTGTTTGCCATTCTCTGGGGCGAGCAGCGCGAGCTGACCCGGATGTATCAGCAACTGGCCGGCGCGCTGCACAAGCTTGGCCTGCCCGAAACCGTGTTCGCACCGCTGAAAGCCTTGGTGACGTTCGAGAACGGCACCTACAGCCAGCGCGACAGCATCATGAACGTCGACATTCTCGAGCGCTTCGGCAGCCCGGCGGATTTGCCGGTCGATGTTCGCCCTGTCGTCGCCGGGAGCCTGAAAAACAGTCAGGGCATTCCCGTTGCGCAACTGGCGGCGCTGACTGCGGAAATGACCTTCGGGCTGATTGAGGATCCGGTCGACGCGATCGTCAACCAGGTCGACCTGCTCGACTTCCCGGGTTATCGCGGACGCAAGAAACTTCACGAAATCGCCGACTCCAGCGACCCGGAATCCGCGACCAAGGACAATTCGGTCTCGCAATTGATTCTGCGGGGCAAAGTCGCCTATCTGTTCGAGCGCTACACCGATAATCAGGAAATGAACGCGCTGGTGGTGTGCACCGGTTCGACCAAACAGAGTGACGTCAACGACGTCGGCCCGGTCCTCACGCGCTGGATCGAAAAGACCCAGGGCGCCGATGCCGCCGAGCGCAGCAAGCGTGCAACCGGACTGATCTGGGCGCTGACCATGCTCGACCTGCGGGTGACCAACTCGTTGAGCCTGACCGCCGATCAATACGACGAGAGCTGGAACGGCATGGTCAAGCTGACGATGCTCGAACGCTTCGGCAGCCTCAGCTGGATGAACGACTGGGCCGGCACGCCGTTTCAGAACACCTTTCTGGTGCGCAAACCGCGGATGGATGCGGCGTTTATCGTGCAGGATGCCAGCGGCGCCGAAACCGGCCTCAACAGCACTTATCAAGCCCGCGTCGAAGCACTGGGCAGCAGCTTCGCCAGCAACGCGCTGGTGTGCCGGCACGTCGCCAACCCGGCGAAGGCCTGGGTGGAAATGCTGAAAGATGATGACGGTGGTATCAGTTATTTCAGCAACAGTTTCACCAAAGTGGCGAATATCGAATTCAAGTTGCAGCGCATCCGAGAGCAGCTCGACGAATGTCTCGAAGGCCTGACCACTCACGGCCTCAGCACCTGGTATCACGCCGACGGCGACGGTGCGGCAGCGGCCAAGAAAGCTCAGGCGCAAATGATTCTGTCCGGCCTCGGTCGACGCCCGGCGGTGCTCGGCGAGTTGATCGATCAGCTCGACATGCGCAGCGAAGAAGTGCGTGACCTGTACCTCAGCGGCGTCTACGAAACCGATGACGAACCGGCTGCCAACGATGAGCCGGTCAGCCCATCGCCTAGCCAGAGCCTGTACGGCAACGACGCGGGGTTCGATTTCGACTTCGGTGGCGATCTCGGTCAGGACAGTGCTCCGGCCAGCAGCAAAATCGGCAGCGCAGCGCCCGAACTGCAAAGCAATGAACACCGTTTTGCCAAGGCAGCCTTCAAAGCCTGGATCGCCCACCTGCGCGAACTGACCACCCGGCAAAGTCTGCTCAACCTGCTCGGTCTGGAGAAAGCGCTGCTGGAAGCCGTGGTGGATGAATTGATCACCGCCGGTTACCGCCATGACTTGCCGGGGCAACTGAGTCGCGCCGTACTCAAGCGTGCGCAGAGCGGCGCGCGCCGCGATCAACTGGTGGAGCGTCAGGTGCTCGAGGTGCAGCGGGTGCTGCGCGATTTCGTCTCCTGGTTCGGCTACATCCAGAAACCGGTCAGCGAACGCCCGAACAGCCGGGCCGGTGCCAAGGCGCCGCTGTTTTCGTTTTATACCGACATCGGCCCGGGGCAAGTTCCGGTGCTGCCGGCACAACCGTCGAATCAGGCGCAGCTGTTTTTGGGCGACTGGCTCTCGGGCCTGGCCTACATCACGCTGGACAACGCCGGCCATGGTGCCGGTCGCGAAATCACCCCTGAACAGAACGAACGGCTGGGCCAAGTGCTCACCGCCTTCGCAGCGAGATAAGCAATGCCAATTCGTGTCGACCTGCTCGCGTTAGAGCCCAATGTCCCTGGCCGCGCCTGCCTTACCGTAAAGAAATGGCAAGGGGCGCAGGAGCAGCTGGAGTTTTCCATCCAGCGTAACCAGGACAGTTTCTACCTCCAGGAAGGACAAGTCTGGAGCAATAATCCGTGCTGGTTTCAGGTCTCGCGTTTCGACCTCGCCGCCAACGGTGAAGCGCTCGAAGCTCAGGTCGGCGCGGATGTCGTCGACCCGTTGCTGGAAGGCGGCGCCAATTCACAATTTCGCATTGAACTGCGCGAACAGGGTCCTGGGCAAAGCGACGTCGGGGTCGTGCGTCCGGGGGTCGGGCTGCTGCCGTCAACGGCCGGCGGGGAAACACGCTCCACTTACGGCGCCGCGCAGCTGAGCACGCCAAGCGCTGCGGAGCCGGAGATTCCCGAGTTGCCGGAGCTGGTACTGCCTGAAATCGAGGCCCCCGTCGAACCTGAGCCGATCACCGCTGAGCCCGTCTACACCCCGCCACCGGCACCAGTGAAGAAGAGCAACAAAGGCTTGATCGGCCTGATCATCGTGGTGCTGCTGCTATTGGCGGCGGCCGCCGCGTTCTGGTGGCTGAAGCGCGCCCCGGAACCGACCGCTCCTGCTGTGGCCGCGACGCCAGCGGCCGGTGCCGATGCCGCGGCCTGCACGCTGGAAAGCATGAACAGCCTGCCTGAGCTGACGTTCGTGCAGACTTGCATCAAAGCGGCGCCGGACAGTGCCAAGCTGCTGGAGATCATCAATCAGGCCAAGGCCGGCAAACACTGCGGTGTCGCCCAACGCCTGTACGCCAACCGCGCTCAGGCCGGGGATGCGTTGATCGCCAACGCCTATGCCCATGAGTACGATCCGAAATACCTCAAGGCCAGCGATTGTTTCCCGACAGCGGATAACGCCACCGCCGCTTACTGGTACGAAACGATCCTGACCCAGGACCCGAACAACGCCGAAGCCAAGCAGCGTTTCGAGGAGTTGCAGAAGTGATGCGTGCGTCCGTGAATCGTTTCCTGCTCAGCAGCGCCGCATTGCTCGCACTGTGCATCAGCCCGGTGACGCTCGCCGATGCCAAACCGCTGATCCAGGAAGGCAAAAAAACCTTGTTCCAACGCGTGCTGACTACGCCGGGCTGCAAGATCAGCCCGAGCGCGGGCGGCGCGGCCGGTGAAGAACAACCGGTGTTCAGCCGTTTCTATGTCTACGAACGCGCGCAGGCGAGCAACGCCGAGTGGCTGAAAGTCGGCCCCGACAGTTACGGCAAGACCATTGGCTGGCTACCGGCCAGTTGCACCACCGACTGGAAGATGCAACTGACCCTGGCCTTCACCAACCCGGCCAACCGCGATCGACTGCTGTTTTTCAAAGAGCGCGCAACGGTCGAAGGCATCCTCGATGCGCCGGACCCGGTGAGCAAAGTCGCACCGCTGCGGGCCACGCTGAAGAAAGGCCAACAGGCCCCCGGCGTGCTGGCCGAAGAACCTGAATATTTCGTCGACCTGCAAAAGCAGTTCTATCTGTTGCCGGTGCTCAGCGGCGAAGAAGTCATGACCGAAGCCGGTTTCCGCACGCGCCTGCTCAATGTCGCATCGGTCAGCAAAACCGAGGCAAAAGACGCCAAAGGTGCCGCTGCTGGCGGCGTATCCGGCGGCAAGGAAGCTGAAGACAAGGCCACCAGCCAACTGAAGGAATTTAGTGCGGCGGTAGTCTTTGTGATCGATTCGACGATTTCCATGGACCCTTACATCGACCGCACCCGTGAGGCGATCCGCAAGGTCTATCAGCAGATCGAATCGCAGAACCTTGGCAAGCAGGTCAAGTTCGGGCTGGTGGCTTTCCGTTCCAGCACCGATGCGGTGCCGGGTCTGGAATACACCACGAAAATGTACGCCGACCCGACCAAGGTCAAGGACAGCGCGGACTTCCTTGCCAAGGTCGCCGACCTCAAGCAAGCCAAGGTTTCCAGCAGCAGTTTCGACGAAGATGCCTACGCCGGCGTGATGCATAGCATCGACACGGTCGACTGGAGCCAGTTCGGCGCGCGTTACGTGGTGCTGATCACCGATGCCGGCGCCATCGAAGGCGATGACAAGCTGTCGAAAACCGGTTTGAGCGCTGCGCAGGTTCGCCTTGAAGCGGCCAACCCAGGCGTGGCGATTTATACCCTGCACCTGAAAACACCGGCGGGCATCAAAGACCACGCCAAGGCCGAGGCGCAATACCAGAACCTGTCGACTTATCCAGGCACCACTACCTCGCTGTACTACCCGGTGAATGCCGGCGATATCCAGGAGTTCGGCCGCAAGGTCGACACTCTGGCTACCGCCATCACCTCACAGGTCAAAGCCGCGTACATGGGTGAAGATGCCATCGGCAGCGCCGTCAACGCCAAGCAGGATCCTGCCGAGAAGAAAATGCTCGATGACGCGGCCCTGATTGGCCACGCCATGCAACTGGCGTATCTGGGCGAAAAGACCAACAGCAAGGCGCCGCCAGTGTTCAAGGCCTGGATCACCGACCGCGATCTGATCAAGCAGAACATTCCGACCACCGATGTACGTGTGCTGCTGACCAAATCCCAGCTCAGCGATCTGAGCGATGTGATGAAACAGATCCTCGACGCGGCCAACGAAGGCCTGATTTCGCCGACGGAAATGTTTGATCGCCTGCGCTCGGTCGCCGCGACCATGGGCGCCGATCCCAACCAGCTCAAACAGAACAGCAACGCCAAACTCGCCGACATGGGTGTGCTCGGCGAATACCTCGAAGACCTGCCCTACCAGAGCGAAGTGTTGAACCTCGACGAGGAGACCTGGAAGAGCTGGGACGGCCTGGCCCAAGAGAAATTCATTCGCACGCTGAACACCAAACTGCGCCACTACCAGCGCTACAACGCTGACGTCGACCGTTGGGTGGCACTGGCCAAGGATAGCGATGCGCGCGACAACGTTTACCCCGTGCCTCTGGAAATGATGCCCTGACGAGACGCTGATGCTCGAGATCAAAAACCTGCTGGTGCGCCGCGGTGAGGGCGCATTGGCGCATCACGTGCGTCTGCCGCAATTGCGGATTGGCGGCGGAGAAATCCTCGCCATTACCGGCGAAAGCGGCAGTGGCAAAAGCACGCTGCTCGAAGCCATCGGCCTGTTGCTGGCGCCGGTCGAACTCGAGCGCTTTCGCCTCGGCCCAGCGCCCGCGTCAACGCAAACGGCGCAAGACATCGCCCGCCTGCTCGCGAGCGATGACCAACCGGCGCTGGCCGCGGTGCGTTCGCGGGATTTAGGTTTCATTTTGCAAAGCGGCGGCTTGCTGCCGTTTTTGAGTGTGCGCGACAACATCAGCCTGCCGCGCCGCTTGCTCGGCATGTCCGCGCATAGCGCGCACATCGATCAGGCGATTGAGGTGCTGCGCCTGCAGGATCTGCTCGGTAAAAAACCCCAGGCCCTGTCGATCGGTGAGCGTCAGCGCGTCGCCTGTGTGCGCGCCATTGCCCATGAACCGTTGTTGCTGTTGGCCGACGAACCCACCGCCGCTCTCGATCCGCACAGCGCCCGACGCTTGTTCGAATTGTTGCTGAGCCTGGTCTCGAATATGGGGCTGAGTGCCTTGGTGGTCTCACATGACTGGGCGTTGCTCAAGGATTTCGGTTTGCCACGGCTCGGCGCCATCAGCCGTCAGGGAGAAACACTGTTTGAACCGATGGACTGAGCGCCTGCGCCTGCTGATCACGCTGGCCCTGCAAGACCTCTGGCACGACCGCAAGGTGTCGCTGTGCATCGCCGCCTCGCTGGTGGCGGTGATTGCGCCGTTGCTGCTGTTGTTCGGGCTCAAGCACGGCGTGGTCAGCCAGTTGCAGGACGAGCTGCTGCGCGATCCGCGCAATCTGGAAGTGAAGATGCTCAGCAACGGCAACTACGACAGCGCCTGGATCGAGCGCCTGCGCCAGCGCCCGGAAACCGGATTCGCCCTCGGCCAGACCCGCTCGCTCAACACTCAAGCCGATTTGCTGATGGGCATGCAGCGGTTCGTCGAAGGCGCGGAGATCATTGCCACCGAACCCGGCGATCCACAACTGAACCTGCCGCAACTCAACCCGGTCGGCAATCAAGTGATCCTCAGCGCCCGCGCCGCACAACGCTTGCAGGCCAAGGTCGGCGACCGTGTGCAACTGCGCGCGTTACGCCGACTCGAAGGCGTCAACGAACGCGGTGAAATCACTTTGAGCGTCCTCGCCGTGCTCGACGGCGCACGTTTCGGCCGCGCCGCCGGGTTTGTCGCGCCACCGCTGCTGCTGGAACTCGAGCGCTTTCGCGACGGCTACCAGGTCAGCGCATTCGGCCTTGATACCGGCAAGCCGCAAGGCGATCTGCAACCGCTGTACGCCCGTGCGCGCGTATATGCGCGGGATATCGATCAGGTTGCGCCGCTGGAGCGCTGGCTCAACGAACAGCACATCGAAACATCGAGCCGACTGGCCGACATCGACAACGTCAAAGCCATCAACCATGTCCTCGGTCTGATTTTCGGCGTAATTGCCCTGGCGGCGCTGATCGGCTGCGTAGCGTCGATGGTCGGGGCCTTCCTGGCCAACATCGACCGCAAGCGCAAAAGCCTCGCGGTGCTGCGCCTGCTGGGTTTCAACCGCGCGGCTGTCGGCGGTTTCGTGATTACCCAGGCGCTGCTGCTGAGCCTCACCGGCTATCTCGGCGGGTTGGGGTTTTATGCCGTCGGCAGCCACTTGTTCGATTACTTGCTCGGCAGCAGCCAGGCGACCGGCACCTTCGTTTGCCACATCACTTTCTGGCACGGCCTCGCCGCCCTGCTCCTGACCTTTCTGGTCGCTTCGCTCGTCGCCATGATCGGCGCGATGCGAGCCATCAGCATCCAACCTGCGGAGAGTCTGCGTGAGCTATAAACATTTTGGCTTGCTGTTGCCCCTGAGCCTGGGCTACCTGCTCGACGCCTCGGCGGCGGGCTGGGAAGAGAAGTATTACAACCCGATGCCCGAGGCCAGCGACGTGGTCATGCCAATGCCTTGCGAAGGTTCGATGGTATTTCGCAAGGTGTTCATCCCGGTCGCCGGTCCGCTCGATGACTACCCGATCAACATAGGCCAGGACGGCGCTGAATACGGTTATGTCGAGCAGACGCGACCGACCTTCATCGCCGGCAGTTTTACCGGCGGCAAGAGCGATAAATCCCGTTACTACCTGATGGCCAAGTACGAGATGAGTCAGCTGCAATACGCCGCGCTGACCGAAGAAACCTGTCCTACCGCTGCGACCAAAATGCGCCTGCCGCAAGTCGCCGTGAGCTGGGTGCAAGCCATTGATGCCGCCGACAAGTACAACCTGTGGCTGCGCAAGAATGCTGCCGACAAGCTGCCGAAAGAAGACGGCGCGCTAGGCTTTCTGCGCCTGCCAACAGAGGTCGAGTGGGAGTTCGCCGCCCGTGGCGGTCTGGAAGTCGGCGCGGCGGAGTTTCGCGACACGCACTATCCGATGCCGGACGGCATCAACGCCTATGAGTGGTTCGCCGGGGCGCAATCGTCCAACGGCAAACTGCAACTGAGCGGTTTGCAGAAACCCAATCCGCTGGGCCTGCACGACATGCTCGGCAACGTCGATGAAATGATGTTCGAGCCGTTCCGCCTGAACAAACTCGACCGCCAGCACGGCCAGGCCGGCGGCTACGTAGTGCGCGGCGGCAATTACCTGACTGCGCAGGCCGACCTGCGCACCGGGCTGCGCAAGGAACAGCCGTACTACAACGCCGACGGCCAGGTGAAAAACAAGACCACCGGCCTGCGTCTGGTCATGGTTTCGCCAACCCTGACTTCGCGTGAACGCGTCGCCAGCATCGAAAGCAGCTGGAAGAAACTCGGCACTGGCAGCAAGGAAACCGAATCGGCCGATAAAGGCACAGTGCAGTCCTTGAACACGTTGGCGTCGGGCGTGGAAGACAAAGCCCTCAAGGAAAAACTTCAGGCGTTGGAAAACCAGTTGCGCGCGAGCAATCAGCAGCAGGAAGAAACCCGCGATCAAGCGATTCGCGCCAGCCTCAATCTCGGCGCGTTCCTCTGCACCAAAATGCTCGATGACGGCCAGTACGTGGACTTCCTGCAGAAAAACTACAAGCTCAACTGCGAGTCCGCCGACAAGGACGCCAGTTGCGACATGCGCAAGGGCAAGCTCGACGAGCAGAAGGATCGCCTGCACAAACTCAGCCGTTACTACGCCAGCAGCCTGGTGGAGTCGGCGACGTTGTATGGCCAGCCGCTGCTGGAGGCACAGGTTCCGGTGATGGAAGAAATCATCACCCGCAACAAACAACTGCAGGACCTCAAGCCGTACTTGCGCACGCATTGGGCGAATCAGAAGACCTTTCTGCAAAAACAGAAGATCGACACCGATGCCTGGCTGAACAGCTGCAAAACCGTATCCCAATAACAACGCACCACAACACTGTCATCAAGGAGTTTCACCATGTCGCGCAGCCTCTGGACTCGCTTCAAGCTACAAATCGCTTTCGTACTCACCGGTAGCCTGCTGCTGACCGGTTGCGCCAACACTGGCAGCTCGATGCTCGGTGGCAGCGACGGTGCCGACCCACGCCTGACCCAGGGCAGCGACGCGCAGTTCTTCAGCAAGTCCGGTTATCAGGCCTGTGCCGTTGGCGCCGGCGTCGGCATTCTCGGTTGCGCGTTGTCCAACAGCAGCAACAAGGCTGTTTGCGCCATCGCCGCCGGTATCACCGCGTGTGGCGTGGCGATGGGTGCCAACTACTATCTGGATCAGCGTCGCAGCGAATACTCCGACACCACCACCCGTCTGGCAAAAATGAACAGCGAAGTCGAACAAGACACGCAAAACGTGGTTACCCGCACCGCGACCGCGCAACAAGTGATCAACGACGATCAGGCGCGCATCGCGCAGATCAAGAAAGACATCGCCAATAAGAAAGTCGACAAGACCAAGGCCCAGGCGCAAATCGCCGAGATCGATCAGAACATCGCGCGTCTGCGCAAAGACCTCGGCAACATGCGCACCAAGGTCACCGAGTACACCAAAGTGGCTGACGCCGAACGTGCTCAGGGCGCCAACGCCGAGATGAAACAGGTCGACATGAACATCCTGAAAATGAACGAGAAAGTCGCCGCCCTGCAGAAGGAAGTCGACGGTCTTTACAGCCAGCGCTCCGCGATCACTTTGGGTTAAGCACATGACGCTGAAACAGCTGGCGGTTGTGACCGCCGTTCTGGCGCTGAGCGGATGCGCCACCAAGCCGGGCGAGTGCGACGCAACCAATCGCGACAGCAGCATGTTGACCAAAATGAACTGTGACTACACCGGTGGCTACAGCGATCAGGTCAAGCAGAAGGAGCTGGCGCTGACCGAGGCTCGCCAGCAGAACGCGATGTTCCGCCAGGTCTACGAGAACATCCAGGCCCAACAACTGAGCACCCGCACCGATCTGGCCAGCCAGCAGAAATCCCAGGCTGAGCTGAATCAGTCGCTGGGCAAGCTGCTGACCTCACTCAAGGGCCGCCGTGGCAACGAAGGCCAGGTGCAGAAGCAGATCAGCGACCTGGAGCAACAGCTCAAGGCCTCGCAGGTTGCGCCAACTGCCAAGGTGTCACCGGCAACGCTGGCGGCCAAGCAGGAGCAGCTCAAAACCCTGCAAAAGAAGGTCAATCAGTTGCAGTTCAGTCTCGGTTACGAAGAGTAACTTTTCACCCCGCAGGCCTGCCGTCGCAGGCCTGCAGCTTTTTCAGGAATCGTCGTCATGCAGCGGGTCATCAGGGATGCGCACGCCACACCGGAGGGGATGAGTGCGCTGCAGGCCAAAGTCGCCCTCATTCAGAAACACTTTCCACCGACAACCGCGAGTCTGTTCGCTATCCCACGGCTGGGCAGTGGCGAGGTGCTGGAATGGTGGACCGAACTGGGTGGCCAGCCCACGCCGTATGCCGAGCTCAATGAGGACGCGCAGCGACGCTTGCTGCAAACCTATGAGGTGCGCCAGACCTCCCTCGAACAGTTGGCGAATGAATTGCAAAAACGCGGTCAGCCGGATGTCGCGGATGATCTGCGCAGTCTGCTCGGCAGCCCTGAACTGGACAAACTCTACAGCCTCAACGGCGAGCCACTGGTGGTGCGCTGGAACCAGCGCCCGCCAAGGCCGGTCGTGCCGCCGGTCGTACCGCTGGCGCCAGTGGTGGCACCTTCGCGCCGCGGCTGGTGGCTAGCCGCGTTGCTGGCGCTACTGTTGCTGTTGTTGCTGGCGCTGTGGTTGTGGTGGTTTCTGCACCGTGAGCCTGCCGTCGTCGCAGTGCCCCCTGCCGCACCGATCGTGGCGCCAGTTGAGCAGCCGGTCGAACCGCTGCCCGAACCCGTCGTCGAACCGGAGCCTGTGCCGGAACCTTTACCCGAGCCGGAGCCGGCGCCGATACCCGAACCGAAACCTGTGCCGCCGCCGAAACCGGTGGTCGTCGCTCCGCCGCCACCGACCCTGGACAACTTCGCCTGTCGGAAAAAAGCACCGGATGCGGTGGTCCCGCAATTTGTCGTGGTGCTCGATACCTCCGGGTCGATGGAGCTGAACATCAAAGCGGTGAAAGCCGATGAAGACTGGTTTTTCGGCAATAACCTCAACAAGTACACCGACCCGAACCGCACCTTGCAGATCTTCGAGAAACCGAGCCGCATGAACGTCGCGCAGGACTCGCTGGCCGGGATGATCAACGCGCTCGACCCGAAGATCGACACGCGCCTCATCACCTTTGAGGGTTGCGAAAGCACGCCAGACCAAGGGGTGTTCAAGTTTGCCGACAGGCAGCGCCTGATCAACGGTATCCGCGGCCTGGTGCCCAACCAAGGCACACCGTTGGCCGACAGCCTGGCTAAAGCGGCGAGCACCGTGGACGGACGCAACAACGATGCGGTGATCGTGATGTTCGTCGACGGCGAGGACGGTTGTCAGAAGGATGTTTGCGCGGTATCGCGACGTATTGCCCAAGAGCAACCACGCTTGCGCGTCAACGTGGTGAACATTGGCGCGGGCGGACCGTCGCAGTGCATCGCGAAAAACACCGGTGGCCGGGTTTACGCGAGCACCAACGCGGCCGAACTGGCCAAGCAGTTGAAGCTGGCGAGCAAGGAAGTGTCCAGCAGCGCCAAATGTAACTGACACCGTGCAGGAGCCGCGGCACGCTGCGATCTTTTGAGCTGCTTTTGAAGATCAAAGGATCGCAGCCTCGTTTTACTCGTCAGCTCCTACAGGGGCGCTGCGGGGTTAACGGAAGCGGTCGACCTCGGAGCGCAGGTCTGCGGCGAGTTTTTCCAGCTCTTTGGCGGTGACCGCGAGGTTCGAGACCACTTCGCGCTGCTCGCTGTTGGCCAAGGCAATGCTTTGCAGATTGCTGCTCAGCAAGGTCGCCGTGCTGCTTTGTTCCTGAGTCGCGGTGGTGATCGCGGCAAACTGCTGGCCCGCCGAACGGCTCTGCTCATCGATCCGCGCCAGCGCCGTGGCGACATTGGCGTTACGCGACAAACCTTCCTGCATCAACACATTGCCCTGCTCCATGGTGCTGATGGCGTTGCCGGTTTCCTGCTGGATGCTGTGGATCATGCTGGAAATTTCATCGGTCGCCTGACGGGTACGCGAGGCGAGGCTGCGCACTTCATCGGCCACCACGGCAAACCCGCGACCTTGCTCACCGGCACGCGCCGCTTCGATCGCGGCGTTTAGCGCCAACAGGTTGGTCTGCTCGGCAATCGAGGTGATCACACCGACGATGCCGCCGATTTCCTGCGAACGCTGGCCGAGAGTGTTGATCACCGTGGCGGTGCTGTTCAGCGCACCGGCGATCTGCTCCAGCGACGACGACGCTTCTTCCATGGAACTGCGGCCGATCTGGGTTTGCTGGGCGTTTTCCTGGGCCAGACGCTGGGTCGCGCCCATGTTGTCGGCGATGTTCAGCGACGTCGCACTGAACTCTTCAACGGCACCGGCCATGCTGGTGATTTCGCCAGACTGCTGCTCCATTCCTTCGTACGCGCCGCCGGACAAACCGGACAGTGCCTGCGCACGGCTGTTGACCTCTTCCGAGGCGCGGCGGATGTGCTCGACCATAGTCGACAGCGCCTGACTCATCTGGTTGAACGCACGGGACAGCTGACCGATCTCGTCGTGGCTCGACACGTTCAGACGCACGCTCAGGTCACCAGCACCCAAGGCTTCGGCCTGACGCACCAGATCGCCCAGCGGCGCGAGTTTGCTGCGCAGCAGCCAGACCACAGAGCCGACGGCCAGCAACATCGCCAGCAGACTGCCGATCGCCAGTTGGGTACCTACGCTCCAGGTCACCGCGCGAATCTCGGCCTTTGGCATGCTCGCCACCACCGACCACGGGCCATCTTCGAACGGCACGGCGACGCTGTAGAAATCTTCGCCCTTGTCGCTCCAGAACTCACCCTTGCCTGGGGTTTTCACCAGATTGTTGATGGTCGGGACGGCTTGATCCAAGGCTTCTACGCCGGCAACCGGCACCAGCCATTTGTTCTGCTCGTCGAGCAACGCCAGCGAGCCGGTTTTGCCGATGCGGAAGCGTTTGAGGTTGGCGAACTGTGCGTTTTGCGCATCGGTGTAATCGAAGCCGACGTACAACACCGCAATGATCTTGCCCCCCGCGTCGCGCACCGGGGTGTACTGCGACATGTAGTAACGTTCGAACAACAGCGAGCGGCCAACATAGCTCTGTCCCGCCATCAACTTCGCATACGCCGGGTTGGCGTGATCGAGCACGGTGCCGATGGCACGGGTGCCGTCCTGCTTGCTGACGTTGGTGCTGACGCGAATGAAATCTTCGCCGCTGCGCACGAACACCGTGGCCACGCCGGCGGTCATCTGCTTGAACTCGTCAACTTCCTTGAAGTTGTTGTTCAGCACCACGTTGCCCAGGTGCAGGCCCGGAGTCTGTACGCCGGCCACGGTCACTGGCTCATCCGGATGCACGCTCAAGCCGCTGCCGAAGCGTTTTTCGAACAGCCCGCTCAAACGCAGGGTGCTTTCGCGCAGCGTGCTGTGAAAAGTGCTCAGTTGGTCGGCCAGCAGCCGCGCCTCACTGGCCAGATGTTCTTCACGGGTGGCGAGGTTGGCGGTATCCAGTGAACGTAGGGCGAACACCGAACTACCGCTGATAACAATCGCCAGTATCACAGCAAGGGCAAGGCCCAGCTGCGAAGCGATCCGAGCACGAGGTTGAGACATGAACAGCTCCTGGCCGAGCCACCGAATCTTCCTTGATCGCGGTAATTGCCCGGAAAATATTCTAATAATGGGGTGCAGCGCGGAACCGGCACGACGGTTCCACTTGCTCGTAGTCGGCGGGAAAACCGAATACTTGAGCGGTTTACGTGGGTATGGCGCAGTAATGGCATTGTGCCGGCTCGAACGTTTCAGCTCAAGCGCGCGACCGTCGGCAGTTGCATGGCGCGGACCTCGCCCTGCAGGAAGTCGCTGAGACGGCGCAAACGTTCACCTCCGGCACGCGTTTTCGGCCACACCAAGTAATAATTCAGTCCGCTGGCCACCGCTGTTGGCCACGGCAGACTCAAGCGTCCTTGCGCAACATCTTCGGCGACCATCAACAAATCGCCCATCGACACGCCGTAACCGCGCGCCGCCGCGATCATGCCCAGCTCCAGCGTGTCGAACACCTGGCCGCCCTTGAGCGAGACCTGCTCGGACAGGCCCATGCGTTCCAGCCAACTGCGCCAGTCGCGTCGATCCGGAGTCGGATGCAACAACTCGGCAGTCGCCAGTCGTGCCACATCCCAAGGCTGATCATTGAGCAGGTTGGGCGCGCCGACCGGGATCAGTTCTTCAGGAAACAACAGGCTCGCTTCCCAGTCCGGCGGAAAGTGCCCGTCACTGAGCAGCACCGCGCAATCGAACGGCTCGTTGTTGAAGTCAACCGAATCGACGTCCATCCACGCGCTGGTCAGTTGCACCTCATTGCCCGGCTGCAATTGGCGGAAGCGACTCAAGCGCGCCAGCAGCCAGCGCATGGTCAGGGTCGATGGCGCTTTCATGCGCAGGATGTCGTCTTCGGCACGCAGGGTATTGCAGGCGCGCTCGAGGGCGGCAAAGCCCTCGCGAACACCGGGTAACAGCAGGCGCGCCGACTCGGTGAGTTGCAGATTGCGCCCGCTGCGATGAAACAGCCGGCAGGCGAAATGTTCCTCAAGAGTGCGCATGTGCCGACTGACCGCGCTTTGGGTGATCGACAGCTCCTCAGCGGCGCGGGTGAAAGAACTGTGGCGCGCCGCCGCTTCGAATGCGCGCAGGGCATACAACGGCGGAAGGCGTCGGGACATACACAAAGCTCCAACAGCGGGATGCAGCCAATCTGGCGATGGTGTTTCAGGATGAGTTTCAGTCATGCAACCCATCCTTTTTATCCCTTTGTGCAAAGCCTGCCAAGCGCCGAGAATCGACGGTCTGCTGTTCCCTCCAAAATCGACTGGTGATGACCATGCAACATCCTGTGCGTACCGAACTCTGGGCCATCCTGCGGCTGGCGGGGCCGCTGATCGCTTCGCAGTTGGCGCACATGCTGATGGTGCTGACCGATACCCTGATGATGGCCCGCCTCAGCCCCGAGGCGCTGGCGGGCGGCGGTCTCGGCGCGGCGACGTATTCGTTCGTGTCGATTTTCTGCATCGGCGTGATCGCGGCGGTCGGTACGCTGGTGGCGATACGCAAAGGTGCCGGCGACATCCTCGGCGCGGCACGGTTGACCCAGGCCGGTTTGTGGCTGGCGTGGCTGATGGCGCTGGTCGCCGGATTGCTGCTGTGGAATCTGAAACCGGTGCTGTTGCTATTCGGTCAGACCGAAACCAACGTCAACGCTGCCGGGCAGTTTCTGGTTGCCCTGCCCTTCGCGCTCCCCGGCTATTTGAGTTTCATGGCCTTGCGCGGCTTCACCAGTGCAATTGGCCGGGCGACCCCGGTGATGGTCATCAGCCTGGCCGGCACCGTGGCTAATTTCCTGCTCAATTACGCGTTGATCGCCGGAATGTTCGGGCTGCCGAAAATGGGTCTGACCGGCATCGGTATGGTCACCGCTATTGTCGCCAACTGCATGGCCCTGGCGCTGGCCTGGCACATCCGCCGGCATTCGGCCTATGACGCCTACCCATTGCGTGCCGGGCTGTCGCGACCAAATCGGCAATACCTCAAGGAGCTCTGGCGCCTTGGCCTGCCGATTGGCGGCACGTACGCTGTGGAAGTCGGCCTGTTCGCATTCGCCGCGCTGTGCATGGGCACCATGGGCAGCACGCAGTTGGGCGCACACCAGATCGCCCTGCAGATTGTCTCGGTGGCATTCATGGTGCCGGCGGGCATGTCGTACGCGATCACTATGCGCGTCGGCCAGCATTACGGCGCCGGGCAGTTGCTGGATGCGCGGATGTCCGGGCGGGTCGGCATCGTCTTTGGCGCGGTGGTGATGCTGGGCTTTGCCATGGTGTTCTGGTTGCTGCCGAACCAGTTGGTGGGGTTGTTCCTTGATCACAATGATCCGGCATTTGCCGAGGTGATTCGCTTGGCGGTGAGCCTGCTGGCCGTGGCGGCGTGGTTCGAATTGTTCGATGGCACGCAGACCATCGCCATGGGCTGCATTCGCGGGCTCAAGGATGCCAAGACAACATTTCTGGTCGGGCTCGCCTGTTATTGGCTGATCGGTGCGCCAGCAGCTTGGTGGATGGCGTTCCACTTGAGCTGGGGACCGACGGGCGTCTGGTGGGGTCTGGCGCTGGGGTTGGCGTGCGCGGCGGTGAGTTTGACGCTGGCGTTTGAATGGAAGATGAAGCGGATGATTCGGCGGGAGCCTGCGGCAGAAGATTATCAAGCGGTTGCGGCGGATTAGGATCAGAAGATCGCAGCCTGCGGCAGCTCCTACAGGTCCTTGTTGGAGCTGCCGCAGGCTGCGATCTTTTAAACGGCTTCCACAGAAGTCTGCTGGCTGGCGCCAAAAGTCAGGTAATCCACCAGTTCAGCCAATGGCAACGGCCGGCTGATCAGATAACCCTGCACCTGATCGCAACCAAATCCGCGCAGCAATTCCAGCTGCTCCGGCGTTTCGACGCCTTCGGCCACCACTTCCAGGTGCAGGTTGTGCGCGAGGTTGATCATCGCGTGCACCAGTTTGCGGTTTTCTTCGCGCTGCTCCATGCCGCCAACGAAGCTCTTGTCGATCTTCAGCAAGGTGATCGGCAGGCTATTGAGGTGCACGAACGACGAGAACCCCGTGCCGAAATCGTCCAGCGAGAAGCGCACGCCGAGGCGACCGAGGGCGTCCATGGTCTGTTTGACCAGATCGCTGCGGCGCATCACGGCGGTTTCGGTCAATTCGAACTCCAGCCACTGCGCCTCGACGCCACGTTCGACGATCAAACGGCTGAGCGTCGGCAATAACTGACTGTCCTGAAACTGGCGGAACGACAGGTTGATCGCCATGTGCAGCGCCGGCAGACCTTGCTCGCGCAGCGCCTGCATGTCGCGCAGCGCCCGGGAAATCACCCAATAACCCAACGGCACGATCAACCCGCTTTGTTCGGCCAGTGGCACAAATTCGCTCGGTGGCAGCAGACCGCGTTCGCCATGGCGCCAGCGCACCAGCGCTTCGAGGCCGACGATCTGGCCATCCTCAAGGTTGAGGCGTGGCTGGTAATGCAATTCCAGTTCATCGCGGCGCAGGGCCCGGCGCAGCTCGCTTTCAAGGTCAGCCATGCTGCGCGCGTTGCGGTTGATGCGTTCGTTGAAAATGTGAAAGGTGCAGCCCTGGGTGCTTTTAGCCTGCTGCATGGCGATGTGCGCGTGCCACATCAGCGGGTCGGCGCCGCCGTTGGCGCGGGCATGGGCGATGCCGAGACTGGAGCCGATCAACAGGCTTTCGCCATCGACCCAATACGGTTCGGCCAAGGCTTCGGTAATTCGTTCGGCCATCCACTCGGCGCGTTGCGGCGCGCGGCGAGTATCGATCAACAGAGCGAACTCGTCACTGCCCAGGCGCGCCAGTTGATCGCCAGCCTCCAGCTGACTTTTCAGCCGGGCGACGACCTGCAGAATCAGCCGGTCTCCCGCTTGATGGCCGAGGGCGTCATTGGCATGGCGGAAATTGTCGAGATCGAGATGCCCCAGAGCCAGGCCGCGACCGTCGCCTTCAGCAAGACGCGCGGCCAGCAAGGTCTGGAAGCCCTGGCGATTGGCAATGCCGGTCAACGGATCCTGTTCGGCGAGGCGTTGCAGGGTATTTTCAAGCACCCCTCGTTCGCGCACGTGGCGCAGGCAACGACGCAACATGCCGGCATCGAGGGCGTCGAATACCAGCCAGTCGCTGACACCATCGGGTGCATGGGCCGGTTCGTGTTCAAGCAACAATACCGTCGGCAGGCTGCAGCGGCCGGGTGCCGGTTGCAACGCTGGAATGGTCAACAGCACCGCGTGCCGGTTGTCTTCGAACAAACGGCAGACTGACTCCCAATTCGGCGCGCTGATCAGCACCGCCGTGCTCCCCATCGGAGCCAGACACTCGCGCAATAACGCTGTCCACGCTGGCTCTTCGGCCAGTAGCAGCAAACGCAAGGGTTCGACAGGCGTAGACAAGCTAGCTCCCTAGACTCTGCAATGATGTGGGCGGGGGCATTATGCCGTTGCGACGACCAATGACCAAATGACCGGTTAGCAAAACGTTATTTTGTGTCACGAATGAGAACATTAGCCGCAAAATCCCCGCGCATCCTGCGTGAAAGTAACAAAACCGGCAAATTTGAATCGCGTGGTACGTCACAAGTCGGACAGAGCAGCACAATTCGCTGAGCCTGTTAAAATGCCGGCCCATTTCGTTATCGACTCCCGAATTTTCGTATGTCCCGACTCAATCCCCGGCAGCAAGAAGCCGTGAACTACGTCGGCGGCCCTCTATTGGTGCTCGCCGGTGCTGGCTCCGGCAAGACCAGTGTGATCACGCGCAAGATTGCGCACCTGATCCAGAACTGCGGCATCCGCGCCCAATATATCGTCGCCATGACCTTCACCAACAAGGCCGCGCGCGAGATGAAAGAGCGGGTCGGTACCCTGCTGCGGGCCGGCGAAGGTCGCGGCCTGACGGTCTGCACCTTCCACAACCTGGGCTTGAACATCATCCGCAAGGAACACGCGCGGCTGGGCTACAAACCCGGTTTCTCGATCTTTGACGAGACCGACGTCAAAGCCCTGATGACCGACATCATGCAGAAGGAATACGCAGGCGACGATGGCGTCGACGAGATCAAGAACATGATCGGTGCCTGGAAAAACGATCTGATCCTGCCGCCCCAGGCCCTGGAAAACGCGCGCAATCCCAAGGAACAGACCGCCGCCATCGTCTACACCCACTATCAGCGCACGCTCAAGGCGTTCAACGCGGTGGACTTCGACGACCTGATCCTGCTGCCGGTCAAACTCTTCGAGGAACATGCCGATATCCTCGAAAAATGGCAGAACAAGGTTCGCTACCTGCTGGTCGACGAATACCAGGACACCAACGCCAGCCAATACCTGCTGGTGAAAATGCTCATCGGCAAGCGCAACCAGTTCACCGTGGTCGGCGACGACGACCAGTCCATCTACGCCTGGCGTGGCGCGCGGCCGGAAAACCTGATGCTGCTCAAGGACGACTACCCGTCGCTGAAAGTGGTGATGCTCGAGCAGAACTACCGCTCCACCAGCCGCATCCTGCGCTGCGCCAACGTGCTCATCTCGAACAACCCGCACGAATTCGAAAAGCAGCTGTGGAGTGAAATGGGCCACGGCGACGAGATCCGCGTGATCCGCTGCCGCAACGAGGACGCCGAAGCCGAGCGCGTGGCCATGGAAATCCTCAGCCTGCACTTGCGCACCGACCGCCCGTACAGCGACTTTGCGATTCTCTATCGCGGTAACTATCAGGCCAAACTGATCGAATTGAAGCTGCAGCACCATCAGGTGCCGTATCGCCTGAGCGGCGGCAACAGCTTCTTCGGTCGCCAGGAAGTAAAGGACCTGATGGCCTACTTCCGCCTGATCGTCAATCCGGATGACGACAACGCCTTCCTGCGCGTCATCAACGTGCCGCGCCGCGAGATCGGCTCGACGACCCTGGAAAAACTCGGCAACTACGCCACCGAACGCAAGATTTCGATGTACGCCGCCACTGACGAAATTGGTCTGGGCGAACATCTCGACAGCCGTTTCACCGATCGTCTGGCTCGCTTCAAGCGTTTCATGGACAAGGTTCGCGAGCAGTGCGCCGGCGAAGATCCGATTTCGGCGCTGCGCAGCATGGTCATGGACATCGACTACGAGAACTGGCTGCGCACCAACAGCTCCAGCGACAAGGCCGCCGACTACCGAATGGGCAACGTCTGGTTTCTGATCGAGGCGTTGAAAAACACCCTCGAGAAGGACGAAGAAGGCGAAATGACCGTCGAGGATGCCATCGGCAAACTGGTGCTGCGCGACATGCTCGAGCGCCAGCAGGAAGAAGAAGACGGTGCCGAAGGCGTGCAAATGATGACGCTGCATGCATCCAAGGGTCTGGAATTCCCCTACGTGTTCATCATGGGCATGGAAGAAGAAATCCTCCCGCACCGTTCCAGCATCGAAGCCGACACCATCGAAGAAGAACGTCGCCTGGCCTACGTGGGTATCACCCGCGCTCGGCAGACGCTGGCGTTCACGTTCGCCGCCAAGCGCAAGCAGTACGGCGAGATCATCGACTGCGCGCCAAGCCGCTTTCTTGATGAATTGCCGCCGGACGATCTGGCCTGGGAAGGCAACGACGACACCCCGACCGAAGTCAAAGCCGTGCGTGGTAATAGCGCATTGGCCGATATACGCGCGATGTTAAAGCGCTAGAATCGACTACTTTTTAATCTACCTTCGGCGCCCCATGCGCCAACAGAGGAAGCTGTTGTGGAAGCACTGCACAAAAAAATCCGCGAAGAAGGCATCGTGCTTTCCGATCAGGTCCTGAAAGTCGACGCCTTTCTGAACCACCAGATCGACCCGGCCCTGATGAAGCTGATCGGCGACGAATTCGCCGCGCTGTTCAAGGACTCGGGAATCACCAAGATCGTCACCATCGAAGCCTCGGGCATCGCCCCGGCGATCATGACCGGTCTGAACCTCGGCGTGCCGGTGATCTTCGCCCGCAAGCAACAGTCCCTGACCCTGACTGAAAACCTGCTGTCGGCGACCGTCTACTCGTTCACCAAGAAGACCGAAAGCACTGTGGCGATTTCCCCGCGCCACCTGACCAGCAGCGACCGCGTGCTGATCATCGACGACTTCCTGGCCAACGGTAAGGCTTCGCAGGCGCTGATCTCGATCATCAAACAGGCCGGCGCGACCGTGGCCGGTCTCGGCATCGTCATCGAGAAGTCGTTCCAGGGTGGCCGCGCCGAACTGGACTCGCAGGGCTATCGCGTCGAATCGCTGGCTCGGGTGCAATCGCTGAAAGATGGCGTCGTCACCTTCATCGAATAACACAACCCCGCCGCTCCCCTGTAGGAGCTGTCGAGTGAAACGAGGCTGCGATCTTTTGACCTGCTGAAAGATCAAGATCAAAAGATCGCAGCGTGCCGCAGCTCCTACAGGGCTATTGCGCGGCGTCGCTGCTCGGTCGTCACCTTCATCGAATAACACAACCCCGCCACTCCCCTGTAGGAGCTGTCGAGTGAAACGAGGCTGCGATTTTTTCGATCTGCTGCAAGATCAAGATCAAAAGATCGCAGCGTGCCGCAGCTCCTACAGGGCTATTGCGCGGCGTCGCTGCTCGGTCGTCACCTTCATCGAATAACGCGACCTCGCCACTCCCCTGTAGGAGCTGTCGAGTGAAACGAGGCTGCGATTTTTTCGATCTGCTGCAAGATCAAGATCAAAAGATCGCAGCGTGCCGCAGCTCCTACAGGGCTATTGCGCGGCGTCGCTGCTCGGTCGTCACCTTCATCGAATAACGCGACCTCGCCACTCCCCTGTAGGAGCTGACGAGTGAAACGAGGCTGCGATCTTTTGACCTGCTGAAAGATCAACATCAAAAGATCGCAGCGTGCCGCAGCTCCTACAGTGGTGGGTTGTGCGGTTATTGCGCGGTGGCTTTGAGGCCTGTGAGCAGCAGGCGCTGGAACAGGTCTTCTTTCAGGCCTTCCGGAGCCGTTAGCTGCATACGTTCGAGATGTTCGGGATACAGCGATGGCTCGGGGGCGTCGAGGGCTGCTTTGCCGAGTTCGAGGATTTCGGTGAGTTTGAATTTGCTTTTCAGCCAGTTCAGCGCCCGCAGTAAATCCCTTTCGATCGCGGTGAAGTCACAACCCAGCGGATACTCCGGAAACAGGTTCGGATGCCGTGCGGCAATCGCTTGCAAACGTTGCGGTGTGTTGTCGGCGAAGCGCGGGTCGAGGCGGAAATCCTTCGGCAGCTTGCCGACTTTCTGCGCCTGTTCGATCAACCCCGGCTGAAAGCGCGAATCGCTGATGTTAAGCAGCGCTTCGATCACCGCCGCGTCGGACTTACCGCGCAGGTCAGCGATGCCGTACTCGGTGACGACGATGTCGCGCAGATGCCGTGGGATCGTGCAGTGGCCATAATCCCAGACAATATTGGAATTGACCTCGCCGCCGGACTCGCGCCAGCTGCGCAGGATCAGCATGGATCGCGCGCCTTCCAGCGCATGGCCCTGGGCGACAAAGTTGTACTGCCCACCTACTCCGCTAAGCACGCGCCCGTCCGCCAGTTGATCGGCCACACCCGCGCCAAGCAGAGTCATGGTGAACACGGTGTTGATGAAGCGCGCATCGATGCGCTGCAAGCGCTTGAGCTCTTCCTGGCCGTACAGCTCGTTGATGTAGCTGATGCGGGTCATGTTGAATTCAAGCAGCTTGCTTTGCGGCAGCTCACGCAGACGTTCATAGAAACTGCGCGGGCCAAGGAAGAAGCCGCCATGAACGCAGATGCCGTCAGGCTGCGCGGCCTCGTCGAGGGTGCCGGCGTTGGCCTGCTCCTGCGTCGGTATATCCGGGTAAACCTTGCGCCGAATGATTCCGGCATCCGCCAGCACCAGCAGACCGTTGACGAACATTTCGCTGCAGCCGTACAGGCCTTTGGCGAATGGCGCGGTGCCGCCCTCGCGCTGGATCAACTGCGCCCATTGGCTGAGATTGATGTCATCGAGCAACGCCTGATACCCGACGTTATCGGCCTGACGCGCCAGCAACGCGGCGGTCAGCGCATCGCCCATCGAACCGATGCCGATCTGCAACGTGCCGCCGTCGCGTACGAGGGTGCTGGCATGCAAACCAATAAAATGATCCTGAAATCCCACCGGCATGTTCGGCGTGGAAAACAGCGTGCTGCTGTCTTTCGCGTCGATCAGCAGATCAAAGGTGTCGATATCGACCTCGGCGTCGCCGGGCATGTAAGGCAAATCCGTGTGCACCTGGCCGACCAGCACAATGGTCTCGCCTGCTTCACGCCGCTTGGCGATCATCGGCAACAGGTCAAGGGTGATATCCGGATTGCAGCTCAGGCTCAGGCGATCCGGATGGTCGCTGCTGCTGGCGAGCAATTGCGCCACGAGATTCAGGCCGGCCGCGTTGATATCGCGGGCGGCGTGGCTGTAGTTGCTGCTGACGTAATCCTGCTGCGCCGGTGCGCTGTTGAGCAGGCTGCCGGGCTGCATGAAGAACTGTTGAATGCGAATGTTGGTGGGCAGACTGTCACGCTGCAGGTCGGCGAGGAAGTCGAACTCCGGGTAGTCCCCAAATACGCGTTCGACGAAAGGTTCGATGAAGCGCTTCTGCAAACCATCGCCCAGATTCGGCCGGCCAAGACACAGCGCGGTGTAGATCGTCAGTTGCCGCTCGGGCAAGTCCTTGATGCGCCGGTACAGGGCGTTGACGAAATGATTCGGCTTGCCCAGACCCAGCGGCAGGCCCATGTGGATATGCACCGGCAACCGCGCCAGAACGTCATCCACCGCTTGTTCGATCGAACACAACTGCACCATCTGAAGCCTCCCGCCCGTTCCGTTGATAGGGGTAGACCGAGATTGCCTTGAGTTTGCTGCAAAGGACAGCCGAAAGTCCCGGACGATCGTCGGCATGGGAGCTTTATGGCTGAAGATCGCATGCCCTCACCCTAGCCCTCTCCCAGAGGTAGAGAGGACTGAATGGGGGTTGCTGTGAAGATACGCCGACGTGCAAGTGATGCGCTGAATCCATAATCGCTAAGGTCTTTCAGGTCGACGGAGAGCGAAAGACATTACGGTCGGCCCCCTCTCCCTCCGGGAGAGGGCTGGGGTGAGGGGCTGTTGAATCGCAGGCACAAAAAAACCGTCCGAAGACGGTTTTTTTCGTCAGAAGTGCGGCTTATTTCAAACCGGACATTTTCTGGATAGCGCCCTTCAGCTCTTCATCCGAGCAATCGGCGCAGGTGCCTTTTGGCGGCATGGCGTTGATGCCAGTGATGGCCTTGGCGAGAATGCCGTCGAGACCGCCTTGATGATCCGCCCGTTCTTTCCAGGCGGCTGCGTCACCGATTTTCGGTGCACCCAACAAGCCGCTGCCGTGGCAAGCGTTGCAATGTTTGGCAATCACTTCATCCGGGGTTTTCGCACCACCACCGCCGCCAGCAGTTGCGGCCACTTCCATCCCTTTGCATTCCTGCCCCTGAACACACACCTGACCGACAGGCTCAAGGCGTTTGGCAATGTCGTCGTTCGTCGCAGCTTGAGCGCTGACAGCCCAGAGGGCCAGTACGGTTGCTGGTGCAGCCAGCATTTTCATAATTAGGTTCACGCGTTCACCCTCAATGGTGGCTATTCACGCCTGCGGCCACGGTTCGCAGGCGGGCGCAAGTATAGCGGGTAGCCCGCCACACTGAAACAACCCCATTCTTAGAGGGGTCTTGTTGCGCATCGGTAAAACAGCTCGGGTGCCTTCGCCGTAATGGCTTGGCGCCTCTTGATTTAGAAATTCGCCGGCGTGGCTGCGCTGATAAGTCGCGCAGGCATGTCGAACGGATTCCGGAAACGATGCGGCTTGGTACTTTCAAAATAGTAGCTGTCGCCGGCTTCGAGAATAAAAGTTTCCAGCCCTACCACCAGCTCCAGCCGGCCTTCAACCAGAATTCCGGTTTCCTCGCCTTCATGGGTGAGCATTTCTTCGCCGGTATCTGCGCCCGGTGGGTAGATTTCGTTGAGGAAAGCGATGGCACGGCTCGGGTGCGCGCGGCCGACCAGTTTCATGGTCACGGCGCCGTCAGAAATGTCGATCAGCTCATTGGCCTTGTAGACGATCTGGGTCGGGACTTCCTGCAGGATTTCTTCGGAGAAGAACTCGACCATCGACATGGGAATGCCGCCGAGCACCTTTCTCAGTGAACTGATCGAAGGGCTGACGCTGTTCTTTTCGATCATCGAAATGGTGCTGTTGGTGACGCCCGCGCGTTTGGCGAGTTCACGCTGGGAAAGCCCTTTGAGCTTGCGGATCGATTGCAGTCGTTCACCGACGTCCAAGGCGGGAGCCTCCTGATGTTGTAAGAATATTGAGCGTTATCATGGCGACAGCGTTCAGTATTTACAACACTTGGCCCCCGCAGCGGCGTCAACCCTCGGAATAGAGCCTTGGCACCCGGCGCAGGTTGCAGAAGATCTGGTACGGGATGGTGTCGGCCCATTTCGCCACGTCGCTGGCGAGGATGTTTTTGCCCCACAGTTCGACGGACGAGCCAAGTCCGGCTTCCGGTACGTCGGTCAGGTCGATGCAGAGCATATCCATCGACACCCGCCCCAGCAGACGGCTGCGTTTGCCGGCCACCAGCACTGGCGTCCCGGTCGGCGCCTGACGCGGATAACCGTCGGCATAGCCCATGGCGACTACGCCGATACGCATCGGCTTGTCGGTAACGAATTTCGCACCGTAGCCAATCGGTTCGCCGGCTGGCAGTTCACGCACGCTGATGACTTTCGACTCCAGCGTCAGGACCGGTTGCAGGCGTTCGGCGACAGCGTTGGCTTCTTCGAACGGCGTCGCGCCGTAGAGCATGATGCCCGGGCGTACCCAGTCGCTTTTGATCTCTGGCCAGCCGAGCACCGCCGGCGAGTTGCGCAGGCTGATTTGCGCAGCCAGGCCCTGACGCGCCGCTTCGAACACTGCGACCTGCTCGGCACTGCTTTGCGCATGCAGTTCATCGGCGCGGGCGAAGTGGCTCATCAATACGATTTTCGCCACTTTGCCGCAGGCCAGCAGACGCTGGTAAGCGCTTTGAAAATCCTTTGGATGCAGGCCAACGCGGTGCATGCCCGAATCGAGCTTGAGCCACACCGTCAGCGGTTTGCTCAATGCCGCCTGCTCGATCGCTTCAAGCTGCCACAGCGAGTGCACCACGCACCAGAAATCATGCTCAACGATGAGCGCCAGTTCATCCGCCTCAAAGAAGCCTTCCAGCAGCAGAACCGGCGCACGGATGCCTGCGGCGCGCAGCTCCAGCGCTTCTTCGATGCACGCCACAGCGAAGCCATCCGCCTCGGCTTCCAGCGCCTGGGCGCAACGCACCGCGCCATGGCCGTAGGCGTCCGCCTTGATCACCGCGAGCGCCTTGGCGCCGGTGACTTCGCGGGCAATTCGGTAGTTGTGACGCAAGGCTTGAAGGTCGATCAGGGCACGGGCAGGACGCATGGCGGCAAACTTCTGGGCGGTCAGGAGAAGAAAAACCGGCGCCGACTGACGACATTAACCGCCAACAGCGCCGGGAGAGGGATCTTTGTAACGTTACGGCAGCGCAGCGACGATGCAAATCTCGACGAGAATGCTCGGCTTGGCCATTTTCGCCTCGACGGTGGCACGGGCCGGGGCCGCGCCTTTTGGCAGCCACTGGTCCCATACCGAGTTCATTCCGGCAAAGTGCGCCTCGATGTCGTTCAGGTAGATCGTCGCGGACAGCAGATGCTGCTTGTCGGTGCCGGCCAGATCGAGCAAACGTTCGATATTGGCGAGGACGTCGCGAGTCTGCTGTTCAATTCCGGCGTCGAAGTCGTCGCCGACCTGCCCGGCCAGATACACGGTGCCGTTGTGGCTGACGATCTGACTCATGCGCTCATTGGTGAGCTGGCGCTGGATTGCCATGTTTTGCGGACTCCTGGGTCGTGTTGCCATAACGGGAAATATCGAGGCCTTCGGCGCTGATCTGCGGTCGCTTCTTGGCCATCAGATCGGCCAGCAGACGGCCGGAACCACAGGCCATGGTCCAACCGAGCGTGCCGTGACCGGTGTTGAGGAACAAATTCTTGAACGGCGTGGCGCCGACGATCGGCGTGCCGTCCGGGGTAGTCGGACGCAGACCGGTCCAGAAACTCGCCTCGGCCAGATTGCCGCCCTGAGGATAAAGGTCGTTGACGATCATCTCCAGAGTTTCACGGCGACGCGGATTGAGCGACAGATCAAAACCGGCGATCTCGGCCATGCCGCCGACGCGAATGCGGTTGTCGAACCGAGTGATCGCGACTTTGTAGGTCTCGTCGAGAATGGTCGACGTCGGCGCCATGTCCGGATTGGTGATCGGCACGGTCAGCGAGTAGCCCTTGAGCGGATACACCGGCGCCTTGATGCCCAGCGGCTTGAGCAATTGCGGCGAGTAGCTGCCGAGCGCCAGCACGTAGCGGTCGGCGGTTTCCAGCTTGCCGTCGATCCACACCCCATTGATGCGATCACCGGCATAGTCGAGCTTTTGAATGTCCTGGCCGAAACGGAATTCCACGCCCAGCTTGCGCGCCATTTCGGCGAGGCGGGTGGTGAACATCTGGCAGTCGCCGGTCTGGTCGTTGGGCAAACGCAGGGCGCCGGCAAGAATGTCGGTCACGCCAGCAAGTGCCGGTTCGACGCGGGCGATGCCGGCGCGGTCGAGGACTTCAAACGGTACGCCGGATTCTTTCAGCACCGCGATGTCTTTGGCGGCGTTATCCAGTTGCGCCTGGGTGCGGAACAGCTGCGTGGTGCCGAGGCTGCGGCCTTCGTAGGCGATGCCGGTTTCGGCACGCAATTCGTCGAGACAGTCGCGGCTGTACTCGGACAGACGCACCATGCGCTCCTTGTTCACCGCGTAACGATTGGCTGTGCAGTTGCGCAGCATTTGCGCCATCCACAGATATTGATCGATATCGGCAGTTGCCTTGATCGCCAACGGCGCGTGACGTTGCAACAGCCACTTGATTGCCTTGAGCGGCACGCCCGGGGCGGCCCACGGAGAGGCGTAGCCAGGCGAGACCTGCCCGGCGTTGGCGAAACTGGTCTCCATGGCCGCAGCAGGCTGCCGATCGACCACCACCACTTCAAACCCGGCACGGGCCAGATAGTAAGCACTGGCGGTACCGATGACGCCGCTACCCAAGACCATAACGCGCATTTTCTTATTCCTCATCGCGGCCGTTCGCCGAGCTGTGTTGTTCGAGCACTGATGGGCGCAGTGTAAAAAAGAAATTCCAGTGCTTTTCACTATATAAGCGCCTATATTTGGCGACAATTCTCGGCAAAAACCCTTTTCACGGAGGCGCATCCCCTATGCGTACCAACACCCAGACCAAACGTGAGCTGGACAAGATCGACCGCAACATCCTGCGCATCCTGCAGGCGGACGGGCGAATCTCCTTCACTGAACTCGGGGAAAAGGTCGGCCTCTCGACCACGCCGTGCACCGAGCGCGTGCGGCGTCTGGAGCGCGAGGGGATCATCATGGGCTACAACGCCCGGCTTAATCCGCAGCACTTGAAGGGTAGCCTGTTGGTGTTCGTCGAGATCAGCCTCGATTACAAATCCGGCGACACGTTCGAAGAGTTTCGGCGTGCAGTGTTGAAGCTGCCGCATGTGCTGGAATGTCATTTGGTCTCGGGGGACTTCGACTACTTGGTGAAGGCGCGGATTTCCGAGATGGCTTCGTACCGCAAACTGCTCGGCGACATACTGCTCAAACTGCCGCATGTGCGCGAATCGAAGAGCTACATCGTCATGGAAGAAGTCAAAGAGAGCCTGTGCCTGCCGATTCCTGACTGAGGTTTTGAAGATCAAAAGATCGCAGCCTCCGGCAGCTCCTACAGAGAAATGCATTCCCATACAGGAGCTGCCGAAGGCTGCGTTCTTTTAGATCAACACCTGCCGGTTCGCCGCCATGTACTCGAAAATCTGCTTTTCAACCCGCGGATGAATCAACTCCGCCGGCCGTCGCTCGTTCGGGCACGGCAAGGTCTTGGTCGTGCCGAACAACCGGCAGATCAGCGGCCGCTCTTCATATACCGTGCAGCCGTTCGGCCCCAAGTGCACGCAGTTGAGCTCTTCCAGCGCTGCATCCTGTTCGGCGCGGCTCTTGCGCGGCAGACGGGCCATCTCTTCCGGTGAGGTGGTCACCGGGCCGCAGCAGTCATGGCAGCCGGGCACGCATTCGAACGAGGGAATTTGCTGACGCAGGGCGCGGATTTTCTGGCTGTTGCAGCTCATCGAAGCAGTGACCGAGGCGAATAGGCGACAATTGTGCCGCAAAAGCCTGGATCCAGACACCGCAGGCCGACCAGTGTTGCCGGGGTTCGGGCGCACGGCTTATGCTCCGTCAAATTTCCTCGACACCCAGCCGTTGGATGATGCCCATGACCGCCCGCGCTCAGAACACCGCGAGCCAACCTCACGTTGCCTCTTATTACGCCGCCAGCAGCCTGCCGCACCCCGACTATCCGGTGTTGCAAGGCGAAGCCGTGGCCGATGTCTGTGTGGTCGGCGGCGGCTTTTCCGGATTGAATACGGCGCTGGAGCTGGCTGAACGCGGCCTCAGTGTGGTGTTGCTGGAGGCGCACAAGATCGGCTGGGGCGCCAGCGGTCGCAATGGCGGGCAGCTGATTCGCGGGGTTGGCCACGGCCTCGACCAGTTCGCCAATATCATCGGTGCCGATGGCGTGCGTGAAATGAAGCTCATGGGCCTGGAAGCGGTGGAAATTGTCCGGCAGCGCGTCGAGCGTTTCGGCATTGCCTGCGACCTGACCTGGGGCTATTGCGACCTTGCCAACAAACCTTCCGACCTTGAAGGTTTCGCTGAAGATGCCGAGGAGTTGCGCGGCCTCGGCTATCGCTACGAAACCCGCTTGCTGCAAGCCGACGAGATGCACACCGTGGTCGGTTCGAAGCGCTACGTCGGCGGCTTGATCGACATGGGCTCCGGGCATCTGCACCCATTGAATCTGGCCTTGGGCGAGGCGGCGGCGGCGCAGCAATCGGGTGTGCAGCTGTTCGAGCGATCGGCGGTGACGCGCATCGATTACGGCACCGAAGTGAAGGTGCACACCGCGCAGGGTTCGGTACGGGCGAAAACCCTGGTGCTCGGCTGCAATGCTTATCTCAACGACCTCAACTCGCAACTAAGCGGCAAAGTTTTGCCCGCTGGCAGCTACATCATCGCGACTGAGCCATTGTCCGACGAGTTGGCCCATAGCCTTTTGCCGCAGAACATGGCCGTCTGCGACCAGCGGGTGGCGCTGGATTACTACCGGCTCTCGGCGGATCGACGCTTGCTGTTTGGCGGCGCGTGTCACTACTCGGGGCGTGATCCGAAAGACATCGGCGCTTACATGCAGCCGAAGATGCTCGAAGTGTTCCCGCAACTGGCCGGGGTGAAGATTGATTACCAGTGGGGCGGGATGATCGGCATCGGCGCCAACCGCTTGCCACAGATCGGCCGGCTCGCCGATCAGCCGAACGTGTATTACGCCCAGGCCTATTCCGGCCACGGAGTGAATGCCACCCACCTGGCGGGCAAGCTGCTGGCCGCAGCGATCAGTGGCCAGCACAGCGGCGGGTTCGATCTGTTTGCCAAGGTGCCGCACATCACCTTCCCCGGCGGTAAGCTTTTGCGCTCGCCATTGTTGGCGCTGGGGATGTTGTGGCATCGAATGAAAGAGTTGGTCTGAACCATCCCTGTAGGAGCTGCCGAAGGCTGCGATCTTTTGTTCTTGCCGTTAAAACAAGATCAAAAGATCGCAGCCTTCGGCAGCTCCTACATTTAAACGTGGCCGGGATGTCGACCGGGACGATACGGCTCTCAGATCCGCCAGAACGGCTTCAACCCCTCCTCCAATGCCTGTTCACGCGTCAGGCCGACGTCCCTGAGCTGATCCGTGGTCAGCGCCAGCAAGGCCTTGCGCGTGTGCAGACGATGCCACAACAGACCCCAGCGACTCAGGCCAGACGGTGCGTTACGCATGAGATTGCGCGCATTTTCCTTCTGCCCTGCCGCCAGTTCCTGACTGTGTAACGTCAGCCGCACATCGCTCAAGCCGTTCATTTTTGTCGCTCCTGTTTACTTGGGTAGCCAGAGATTCCATGATGCGCGGGCGAGCAAAACCATTACAGACGCAAACAACCTGTATTAACTCCATACAGATTTACTGATCTGCCGACTGAATGATCGATTTTTGCCGCATCTGTACTGGTTTTTGCTCAACTGCACCGAGGCCGCCATGACTCTGTATGTAAACCTTGCCGAATTGCTCGGCACCCGCATAGAACAGGGCTTCTATCGGCCCGGCGATCGCTTGCCCTCGGTGCGCGCCTTGAGCGTTGAACATGGCGTCAGCCTGAGCACGGTGCAGCAGGCTTATCGCATGCTTGAAGACAACGGTCTCGCTACGCCGAAACCCAAGTCCGGTTACTTCGTGCCGGTCGGTCGGGAGCTGCCGGAGCTGCCCGCAATCGGTCGCCCTGCGCAGCGGCCGGTGGAGATCTCACAATGGGATCAGGTGTTGGAATTGATCCGCGCGGTGCCGCGCAAAGACGTGGTACAGCTTGGCCGCGGCATGCCCGATGTCGGCTCGCCGACCATGAAACCGCTGCTGCGTGGGCTGGCGCGAATCAGTCGCCGACAGGACATGCCCGGTCTGTATTATGACAATATTCACGGCAACCTCGAACTGCGCGAACAGATCGCTCGCTTGATGCTCGATTCCGGGTGCCAATTGAGCCCAAGCGATCTGGTTATCACTACAGGCTGTCACGAAGCGCTATCCACCAGCATCCACGCCATCTGCGAGCCGGGCGACATCGTCGCGGTAGATTCGCCGAGTTTCCATGGCGCCATGCAGACGCTCAAAGGCTTGGGCATGAAAGCCCTGGAAATCCCTACTGACCCGCTCACCGGTATCAGCCTCGACGCGCTGGAACTGGCG
Organism: Pseudomonas fluorescens; assembly: GCF_900636825.1. Taxonomy (NCBI): domain Bacteria; kingdom Pseudomonadati; phylum Pseudomonadota; class Gammaproteobacteria; order Pseudomonadales; family Pseudomonadaceae; genus Pseudomonas; species Pseudomonas fluorescens. The sequence goes on from NZ_LR134318.1 coordinate 5,835,008, forward strand.
CTGGAGCAATGGCCAATCAAGGTCATTCAGCTCACGCCGAACTGCAACAACCCGCTCGGCTACGTCATGCCAGAGTCGCGCAAACGCGCGTTGTTGACGCTGGCCCAGCGCTTTGACGTGGCGATCATCGAAGACGATGTGTATGGCGAACTCGCCTACACCTACCCGCGCCCACGCACGATCAAATCCTTCGACGAAGATGGTCGCGTATTGCTGTGCAGTTCGTTTTCCAAAACCCTGGCGCCGGGATTGCGCATTGGTTGGGTCGCACCGGGACGCTATCTGGAACGGGTGCTGCACATGAAGTACATCAGCACCGGATCCACCGCGCCGCAGCCGCAAATCGCCATCGCCGAATTTCTCAAGGCTGGTCATTTCGAACCACATTTGCGCCGGATGCGCACGCAATACCAACGCAATCGCGACTTGATGATCGACTGGGTAACCCGCTATTTCCCCGTCGGCACCCGCGCCAGCCGTCCGCAGGGCAGCTTCATGCTGTGGGTCGAGCTACCAGAGGGTTTCGACACGCTGAAACTGAATCGTGCGTTGCATGACCAAAACGTACAGATTGCTGTCGGCAGCATCTTTTCCGCCTCGGGGAAATACCGCAATTGCCTGCGGATGAACTACGCTGCCAAACCAACCGCGCAAATCGAAGAGGCGGTGCGCAGGGTCGGTGCGGCCGCGATAAAATTACTCGCGGAGACCGACTGACTTTTTTCGCGAGCCTGGCGTCCAAATCCCGACCTCAGCCGCCAACCGGAACATGCCTACGTGAGCTTCAGACAGCCCCTACTCGCTTTACTGATACTCGCCTCGTTCCTCAGCGGCTGCGCCAGCCTTGATGTATCGCGCGAACCGAGCCAGACGTTACCGGCGGAGCAGTCCAGTTTCGGCCGTTCGATCCAGGCTCAGGCGGCTCCCTATAAGGGGCAATCGGGTTTCCGTCTGCTGTCCGACAGTGGCGAGGCGTTTACCGCCCGGGCTGAGCTGATTCGTCATGCGCAGGTCAGCCTTGATTTGCAGTACTACATCGTTCACGACGGCATCAGCACCCGAATGCTCGTGGAAGAGGTGCTGAAGGCTGCCGACCGTGGCGTGCGCGTGCGCATCCTGCTCGACGACACCACCAGCGATGGCCTCGACCAGATCATCGCCACGCTGGCGGCGCATCCGCAGATCCAGATTCGCTTGTTCAATCCGCTGCATCTGGGGCGCAGCACCGGTGTCACGCGTGCGGCGGGACGTCTGTTCAATTTGTCTGTGCAACATCGGCGCATGCACAACAAGCTGTGGCTGGCGGACAACAGTGCGGCCATCGTCGGCGGGCGCAATCTGGGTGATGAATATTTCGATGCCCAACCCAATCTGAATTTCACCGACATCGACATGCTCAGCGTCGGCCCGGTCGCCGAGCAGCTTGGGCACAGTTTCGATCAATACTGGAACAGCGCGTTGAGCAAGCCGATTGAAGAGTTTCTCTCCAGTCGACCCACCGCTGCCGACCTGCACAACACCCGCACGCGCCTGGAAGAATCGCTGGAAGAAACCCGCAAGCAGAATCACGCGCTGTATCAACAGTTGATGAAGTTCACCACGGATCCGCGCATGGACATCTGGCGCAAGGAGCTGATCTGGGCCTGGAACCAAGCCTTGTGGGATGCGCCGAGCAAAGTCCTGTCCAACGGCGAACCGGATCCGCACCTGCTGCTGACCACGCAACTGGCGCCGGAACTGACCGGTGTCAGCAAAGAGCTGATCATGATTTCAGCGTATTTCGTGCCGGGCCAGCCGGGGCTGGTCTACCTGACCGGGCGCGCCGACGCCGGAGTTGCCGTGAGTCTGCTGACCAATTCGCTGGAGGCCACCGATGTGCCCGCGGTACATGGCGGTTACGCGCCGTATCGCAAGGCGTTGCTTGAACACGGAGTAAAACTCTATGAGCTGCGGCGCCAGCCTGGGGATAACTATGGCAGCGGGCCGCGCGTGTTCTATAGCCGTTCGTATCGCGGCTCGGATTCCAGCCTGCACAGCAAAGCGATGATCTTTGATCGACGCAAATCGTTTATCGGTTCGTTCAATTTCGATCCACGCTCAGTACTGTGGAATACCGAAGTCGGCGTACTGGTCGATAGCCCGGAGCTGGCCGAGCATGTGCGCGCATTGGCGCTGCAAGGCATGGCGCCAACCCTCAGTTATCAGGCGAAACTTGAAGAGGGCAAGGTCGTGTGGCTCACCGAAGACAACGGTCAGATGCATACCCTGACCAAGGAGCCGGGGAGCTGGTGGCGACGCTTCAATTCGTGGTTCAGCACCAGCGTCGGCTTGGAACGCATGCTATAAAAAAGCAAAAGATCGCAGCCTCCGGCAGCTCCTACAGGGGGATATGCGTCCAACTGCAGGAGCTGCCGGAGGCTGCGATCTTTTGACCTTAAGCCGCCTGCGCGGCGCCGAACGCCCCTTGGCGCAACAACAAAAGCACCAACCCGAACGCCCCCGCCGCCATCAACAGCGGCAACGCATGCCCATTGATCCACTGACTGCCCGCCCCCGCCGCCAACGGTCCGACCAGACAACCGACACCCCACAGCTGCGCGATGTGCGCATTGGCGCGGACCAGTGCGTCGTCTCGATAGCGCTCGCCGATCAAAATCAGCGACAAAGTGAACAAGCCGCCGGCGCTGGCGCCGAACAGTACCCACAACGGCCAGATCAGCAGCGTGTCGAGCAGCATTGGAATCGCCAGACTCGACAGCATCAACACCACCGCGCAACCGGCAAACAGCGTGCGCCGCGACAGGTAATCGGCCAGAGCGCCAATCGGCAATTGCAGCAACGCGTCGCCAACCACCACGGTGCTGACCATCGCCAAAGCAATTTCGGCAGTGAAGCCCTGTTGCAGGCAGTACACCGGCAGCAGTGTCAGAATCATGGCTTCAAACGCCGCGAACAACGACACCGCCCAGGCAATCGCCGGTAGCTCGCGGGCGAACCCCCACAAGTCGCTGAACGTTACGCTGTTGGCTTCACTGCTCGGCGCGCCGCTGCGTCCCAGGAGCAACAAAGGCGAAACCGTGAGCAGACCGACGCCCACCCAGAATCCGTAATCATGCTCGGTGCCGAGCGCGCCCAGCAGCAGCGGACCCGACAATTGGCTCAACGCATAGCTGCTGCCATACAGCGCCACCAGACGCCCGCGCCACTGCTCGACCACCAATTGATTGATCCAGCTTTCGCCAAGGATAAACACGATGGTCAGGATCACTCCAATCATCAGCCGCAGCAGCAGCCAGATCGGATAGCTCGGCAACAGTGCCAACAGGCCGATCGACAAGGCGCCGGCCCACAGGCACAAACGCATCAGGTTCGCCGTGCCGAAATACGCGGCGAGATGGCTGGAAATCTTCGCCCCCAGCAGCACGCCAATCGCCGGCATTGCCGCCATCACACCGATAGCGAACGAGCCATAACCCCAGCCTTCCAGGCGCAGCGACACCAGCGGCATGCTGACACCCAAAGCCAAGCCGACACTCAAGACAGACGCCAACACGGCGAAATACGTCCCCCACCGCATGTTCCACGCTCCTGTGGATATTTTTATGAACATCGCAAAACTACTGTGGGAGCGAGCCTGCTCGCGAATACGATTTCACATTCAGCAGATGAGCTGACTGATACACCGCATTCGCGAGCAGGCTCGCTCCCACAGGGATCTCTGTAGGTCCGAGAGCCTGACTGACTCAGGCTCTCTTAATGAATTACAGCTTGATCCACGTCGCCTTCAGCTCGGTGTACTTGTCGAAGGCGTGCAGCGATTTGTCGCGACCGTTGCCCGACTGCTTGAAGCCACCGAACGGAGCGGTCATGTCGCCGCCGTCGTACTGGTTGACCCACACGCTACCCGCGCGCAAGGCTTTGGCGGTCAGGTGCGCCTTGGAGATGTCCTGGGTCCAGACCGCTGCGGCGAGGCCATACGGCGTGTCGTTGGCGATCTGGATGGCCTCTTCAGCCGTGTCGAAAGCAATGACCGACAACACCGGGCCGAAGATCTCTTCCTGGGCAATCTTCATCGCGTTGCTGACGCCGTCGAAGATCGTTGGCTCAACGTAGGTGCCACCGGTCTCCTGCATGATGCGCTTGCCGCCAGCGACCAGTTTGGCGCCATCGCTATGCCCGGATTCGATATACGACAGCACGGTATTCATTTGCTGGGTATCGACCAGCGCACCGACGTTGGTCGCCGGATCCAGCGGGTTACCTGGCTTCCAGGTTTTCAGCGCCTCGATCACCATAGGCAGGAATTTGTCCTTGATCGAACGCTCGACCAGCAGACGCGAACCGGCGGTGCAAACTTCGCCCTGGTTGAAAGCAATGGCGCTGGCGGCGGATTCGGCAGCGGCCTGCAGGTCCGGCGCATCGGCGAAGACGATGTTCGGGCTCTTGCCACCCGCTTCCAGCCAAACGCGTTTCATGTTCGATTCGCCGGAGTAGATCATCAGTTGCTTGGCGATTTTGGTCGAGCCGGTGAACACCAGCGTGTCGACATCGTTATGCAGCGCGAGCGCCTTGCCGACGGTGTGACCGTAACCCGGCAGCACGTTGAGCACACCTTTCGGAATCCCGGCCTCAACGGCCAAGGCAGCGATGCGGATGGCGGTCAGCGGCGATTTTTCCGACGGCTTGAGGATCACCGAGTTACCGGTCGACAGCGCCGGGCCGAGTTTCCAGCACGCCATCATCAACGGGAAGTTCCACGGCACGATGGCCCCGACCACGCCCACCGGCTCGCGAGTCACCAGGCCTAGCTGATCGTGCGGAGTCGCGGCGACTTCGTCATAGATCTTGTCGATCGCTTCACCGCTCCAGCTCAGCGCTTGGGCTGCGCCTGGCACGTCGATGTACAGCGAATCGCTGATCGGCTTGCCCATGTCCAGAGTTTCGAGCAGCGCCAGTTCTTCGGCATGCTGTTTCAACAGTCCGGCGAAACGGATCATGGTGGCTTTACGTTTGGTCGGCGCCAGGCGCGACCAAACGCCGGAATTGAAGGTGGCGCGAGCGTTTTCCACCGCACGCTCAGCGTCGGCGGCGTCGCAGCTGGCGATCTTGCCGAGCAGACGACCGTCGACCGGGCTGATGCATTCGAACGTCTCGCCGGAGACAGCGTCGGTGTATTCACCGTTCAGGTAGGCGCGGCCTTCAATCTGCAAATCGCGGGCGCGTTGTTCCCAGTCGGCACGAGTCAGGGTGGTCATTCGGGTGTCCTCCTCTTATTGAATACGGGCGCCGCGATCTTCGCGGACGTCTTCAAGAATTCTGCCCGGCCAGCCTGCATTTCGGCCCGAGGCACCCGCCACCCTAAACCAGCGGCCGGGGTTGTTTCAATATATTTGACATAAGCCGGCCATACGGCCTTGCGGTGTTCATTTTAATAAACATAGACTTTGTTCAATTCCAGTCAACGCGCCGTCATTACGGGAGAAAACAACAATGAGCATCCACAACGTCGTCGACATCAGCCTGGGGAGCAGCGAAGCCGAACGCTATCGCCCGGACCCGACAAAAGTTCTCAAGGGCTACCCTGAGCAAGCGGTGTTCCATCAATACGACAGCCCTTGCGGGCAGATGGGCGTCGGCGTGTGGGAAGGCGCGGTGGGCCAGTGGACGGTGAATTACACCGAGCATGAGTATTGCGAGATTCTGCAGGGGGTTTCGGTGCTGCGTGACAGCGATGGCAATGCCAAGACGTTGCGAGTTGGCGATCGCTTTGTGATTCCGGCCGGGTTTCGCGGGACCTGGGAGGTGCTGGAGGCTTGCCGCAAGATCTATGTGATCTTCGAACAAAAAGCCTGATCTAAGCCCTCTGTAGGAGCTGCCGAAGGCTGCGATCTTTTGATCTTGATCCTTAAAAAAAAGATCAAAGATCGCAGCCTTCGGCAGCTCCTACATAGACAGCCTGCAAATATTCGAGGCAACAAAAAAGGCCCGCATCGTGAGATACGGGCCTTTTTTGTAAGTCAGGAAAATCAATTACTTGATTTTGCCTTCCTTGTACATCACGTGCTTGCGAACAACCGGATCAAATTTCTTGATCTCGATTTTGTCCGGGGTAGTACGCTTGTTCTTGTCGGTAGTGTAGAAGTGACCAGTACCGGCGCTCGAGATCAAACGAATCAATTCACGCATGATTAGCTCCCTTAAATCTTGCCATCGCGGCGAAGTTCGGCGAGCACGACAGTGATGCCACGCTTGTCGATGATACGCATGCCTTTGGCAGATACGCGCAGACGCACAAAACGTTTCTCTTCTTCAACCCAGAAGCGGTGATGCTGCAGGTTCGGCAGGAAACGACGACGGGTTTTGTTGTTTGCGTGGGAAATGTTATTCCCAGTCACCGGACCCTTACCGGTAACTTGACATACTCTCGACATGCCTCAGCCCTCTAAAACCACATGCCCAACCCGGCATGGGTTGGCCGCTTAATCTCTCAGTCATTTGGCGCCAGGCGCCGCGTTTCTTTAGAGGTCTTACCGGCTACACCTACAGTGAAGGAACCGGGCCCCTAGAAAAGAGCGCTGCTTTATACCAGAAAGACCGGGGTGCAACAACAATCGCTGTGCAATGAATCAATAAAAAGCCGCTTTTTCGGCTTGCGGGCGCTTTGGATAAAGGCTGAGGTGGATGTTGACCACTCGTCGCGGAAATTCCTCTTAACGAGCGAACCAGACTTTTTGCGCCACGCCGCGGTCTGAAAAACTGCCATCACTGTGCCCTGAAAATGCAAAAAGGGGATAGTCATTTGTAATCCAGCCCTCTAGGGTAGGCCTTTTCCAGACTGCACTTGCAGATGGGCCTTCGATCTGTAAAAGGAAACCGACCATGCGCCTCGCTGCCCTACCCCTGCTGTTCGCCCCGCTCTTGCTGAGCCCACTGGCCCAAGCCGCCGCATTGAGCGTCTGCACCGAGGCCAGCCCTGAGGGGTTCGACGTGGTGCAATACAACTCGCTGACTACCACCAATGCCTCGGCGGACGTGCTGATGAATCGCCTGGTGGATTTCGATACCGCCAGCGGCAAGGTCATCCCCAGTCTGGCTGATAGCTGGGAAGTCAGCACCGATGGCCTGACTTACGCCTTCAAGCTACACCCGCAGGTGAAGTTTCATACGACCGACTACTTCAAGCCGAGCCGTGAGCTGACCGCCGAAGACGTGAAATTCAGTTTCGACCGCATGCTCGATCCGGCCAACCCGTGGCACAAAGTTGCGCAGAGCGGCTTCCCGCACGCGCAGTCGATGCAGCTGCCAGCGCTGATCAAGAAAATCGATGCGCTCGACCCACTGACCGTACGTTTTACGCTTGATCATCCGGACTCGACCTTCCTCGCCACCCTGAGCATGGGCTTTGCTTCGATCTATTCCGCCGAATACGCCGACAAGCTGATGAAGGCCGGCGCGGCGGAGAAGCTCAACAGCCAGCCGATCGGCACGGGCCCGTTCGTGTTCACCCGCTTCCAGAAAGACGCCGCGATCCGCTACAAGGCCAACCCGGATTATTTCCGTGGCAAGCCTTCAGTGGATCCGCTGATCTTCGCTATCACCCCGGACGCCAACGTGCGCCTGCAAAAACTGCGGCGCAATGAGTGCCAGATCGCCTTGTCGCCCAAGCCTCTGGACGTACAAGCCGCGCTGAAAGAACCGACGCTGAAAGTCGAAAAGACTGACGCGTTCATGACCGCTTTCGTTGGCATCAACAGCCAGCATCCGCCGCTGGACAAGCCGGAAGTGCGCCAGGTGATCAACTTGGCTTTCGATAAGGCCAACTACATCAAAGCCGTATTCGAAGACACCGCCGAAGCGGCCAACGGCCCTTACCCGCCGAACACCTGGAGCTACGCGAAAAATCTGCCGGGCTACCCGCACGACGTTGCGAAAGCCAAAGCGCTGCTCGCCAAGGCCGGGTTGCAGGATGGCTTCAAGACTACGATCTGGACACGTCCATCGGGCAGCCTGCTGAATCCCAATCCGAGCCTCGGCGCGCAAATGTTGCAATCGGACCTGGCAGAAATCGGCATTCAGGCGGAAATCCGCGTCATCGAGTGGGGTGAGCTGATTCGCCGCGCCAAGGCGGGCGAGCATGATCTGCTGTTCATGGGCTGGGCCGGCGACAACGGCGACCCGGACAACTTCCTCACCCCGCAGTTTTCCTGCGCGGCGGTGAAGTCCGGCACCAACTTCGCCCGCTACTGCAACGCCGATCTGGACAAGCTGATCAGCGCCGGCAAGACCACCAGCGAACAAGGGGTGCGCACGAAGCTATACGAACAGGCGCAAACGCAGATCCAGCAGCAGGCGTTGTGGCTACCGCTGGCGCACCCGACCGCCTATGCACTGACGCGCCAAGACGTGCAGGGTTATTCGGTAAGCCCGTTCGGGCGTCAGGATTATTCGAAAGTCACCCTGAAATAGCCCGGTCCATTGTAGGAGCTGCCGCAGGCTGCGATCTGTTGATGTTGTTTTTTGAAGATCAACATCAACAGATCGCAGCCTGCGGCAGCTCCTACATGGCGTTACATCCAACCACACTCAGCCATCGACAACGGCTCGCCATCGCCCACGATGAAGTGATCCAGCACCCGCACATCAACCAACTCCAGCGCCTTCTGCAGACGCTTGGTCAGCAATCGATCAGCCTGACTGGGGTCAGTGTTCCCCGATGGATGGTTGTGGCACAGGATCAACGCCGCAGCGTTATTGGCCAGGCATCGCTTGACCACCTCGCGCGGATGCACGCTGGTGTTGTCGATCGAGCCACGAAAAAGTATTTCGAAATTCAGTACTTGATGTTTGGAGTCGAGAAACAGGCAACCAAACACTTCATGCGGTTCGTGACGCAGCATCGCTTTAAGATAATCGCGAACGACCTGTGGGTTTTCCAGGGCCGGTTTCTGCCTCGATTTTTCAGCCAGATGCCGCCTGTTCATTTCCTGAGCAGCTTGCAGTTGCGCAAACTTTGCCGGCCCGAGACCCAATTGTTTGCTGAATGCGTGCTGATCGGCCTCAAGCAGCAAACGCAGGCTGCCGAATTGAGTCAACAAGTTGCGCGCCAGATCCACAGCACTCAATCCGGGCAAGCCAGTGCGTAGAAAAATGGCCAATAACTCAGCGTCCGAAAGGCTCGCTGCCCCGTGCTCCAACAACCTTTCCCGCGGCCGTTCTGCCGCAGGCCAATCACGAATACTCATACACATTCCCTGTCTGTGGGCGCCGCTGTTCCGTAGCGGTCGCTGTGATATCTTAGCCCATCTTTTTTGCGGGCGGATTCACCCTGGGGAGGGGTTTTCGCCACGTATGTCACCCACGAAATGAAAGGCAGACCTATGCAGCGGCTGTATCGGAAACGCATCGTTCTGGGCGTCGGCGGCGGCATTGCGGCCTACAAGAGCGCCGATCTGGTTCGTCGCCTGATCGACCAGGGCGCCGAAGTGCGTGTGGTCATGACCCATGGCGGCGCCGAGTTCATCACCCCGCTGACCATGCAGGCCTTGTCGGGCCACCCGGTTCACCTCGACTTGCTCGACCCCGCCGCTGAAGCCGCGATGGGCCACATCGAGCTGGCCAAGTGGGCTGATCTGGTGCTCATCGCCCCGGCCACCGCCGACCTGATCGCCCGCCTCGCGCAAGGCATTGCCAACGATCTGCTGACCACGCTGGTGCTGGCCACCGACGCTGTGGTCGCGGTCGCACCAGCGATGAATCAGGCGATGTGGCGCGATCCGGCGACCCAAGCCAACCTGCAACTCTTGGAAAGCCGTGGCCTGAAGACTTTCGGCCCGGCTTCGGGTAGCCAGGCCTGCGGCGACGTCGGCATGGGCCGCATGATGGAAGCCACTGATCTGGCGCTGCTCGCCGCGGACTGCTTCCAGCGCCAGGCATTGACCGGCAAACACGTGGTGATTACCGCCGGCCCGACCCAGGAAAACATCGACCCGGTGCGCTACATCACCAATCACAGCTCCGGGAAAATGGGCTTTGCCCTCGCTGAAGCGGCGGTAGAAGCCGGCGCCCGTGTCACCCTGATCAGTGGCCCGGTGCACCTGCCAACGCCTGATCGCGTTACCCGCATTGATGTGGTCAGTGCCCGCGACATGCTTGCGGCCTGTGAGTCGGCGATCCCCTGCGATGTATTCATTTCCTCAGCAGCAGTGGCGGACTACCGCCCGGAAGTCGTCGCCCCGCACAAACTCAAGAAAGATCCTACGAGCGGCGACGGCTTCGTCCTGCAAATGGTGCGCAACCCGGACATCCTTGCCACCATCGCAACCCGTACCGATCGTCCATTCAGTGTCGGCTTCGCCGCCGAGACCGAACACCTGCTCGACTACGCTGCACGCAAGCTGAAGGACAAGAATCTCGATCTGATCGTCGCCAACGACGTCGCCAACCCGAGCATTGGTTTCAACAGCGAAGAAAACGCCTGCAGCGTCATCGACCGTGAGCTGCACGCCACGGTTTTCGCCCAGACCAGCAAGAGCAAGATTGCTCGCCAACTGGTCACTTTTATCGCCGAACGTCTGAACCAGGTTTAATTTACATGCACGCTTTGCAAGCCAAGATCCTCGATCCACGCATCGGTACCGAATTCCCGCTGCCGCAATACGCCACTCCGGGCTCCGCCGGCCTCGACCTGCGCGCGATGCTGGAACACGACATCCTGATCAAACCGGGTGAAACCGTGCTGATCCCCACCGGCCTGTCGGTCTATATCGGCGATCCGAATCTCGCCGCACTGATCCTGCCGCGCTCGGGCATGGGCCACAAACACGGCATTGTGCTGGGCAATCTGGTCGGCCTGATTGACTCCGATTATCAAGGCCCGCTGATGGTGTCGTGCTGGAACCGCGGCCAGACCGACTTCACCATGACCGTCGGCGAGCGCTTGGCGCAGCTGGTGCTGGTGCCGGTGGTGCAGGCGCATTTCGAAATGGTTGACGAGTTCGTCGAGACTGAGCGCGGCACCGGCGGCTTCGGACACACCGGCAGCAAATAAGCCAATCACACCCTGTAGGAGCTGCCGCAGGCTGCGATCTTTTGATGTTGATCTTTTAAAAGCAAAATCAAAAGATCGTCCGATCGCGGCCCGAGCCTTCGGCAGCTCCTACATGAGAAATTTGTGCAGATTTATCTGAACGGTTAAGCGCCGAAAATCAAGGTTTTGCTAGCCGCGAGCCCAGCCAGACGAGGCATCATGGCCCTTTCATAGCACGAACTCTCTGTGGAAAACGCCGTCATACCCTTCAGTTTGAGCCTGCCGTCGAACGACTCGTCGGTCTGTCCCGCCCCTTTCGAGATGGAGCATTTCCGCAGATGAACACCCCCGCCAAGCTTGCCCCGACGCTGCCTGACAGCATTTTCCGCGCCTACGACATTCGCGGCACCGTGCCGGAATACCTCAACGGTGAAACCGCTTACTGGATCGGCCGCGCCATCGGCTCGCAAAGCCTGGCCCAGGGTGAACCGAACGTGTCGGTGGGTCGTGACGGCCGCCTGTCCGGTCCGGAGCTGGTCGCCGAGCTCATTCGCGGTATCGCCGAAAGTGGCTGCCACGTCAGCGATGTCGGTCTGGTACCGACTCCAGCGCTGTACTACGCCGCCAATGTGCTGGCCGGCAAATCCGGGGTGATGCTGACCGGTAGCCACAACCCGTCGAACTACAACGGCTTCAAGATTGTGATCGCTGGCGACACTCTCGCCAACGAACAGATTCAGGTGCTGCATGAGCGCATCAAGAACAACGATCTGAGCAGCGGCCAGGGCAGCGTCACCCAAGTCGAGATTCTCGACCGCTACAACCGCGAAATCGTTGAGGACGTGAAACTGGCGCGCCGCCTGAAAGTCGTGGTCGATTGCGGCAACGGCGCGGCGGGGGTAATCGCCCCGCAACTGATCGAAGCGCTGAACTGCGAAGTCATCCCGCTGTTCTGTGAAGTCGACGGCAACTTCCCGAACCATCACCCGGATCCGGGCAAGCCTGAGAACCTCGTCGACCTGATCGCCAAGGTCAAGGAAACCAACGCCGACATCGGCCTGGCCTTCGACGGCGACGGCGACCGCGTAGGCGTGGTGACCAACACCGGCACCATCGTCTATCCGGACCGCCTGTTGATGCTGTTCGCCCGCGACGTGGTGGCGCGCAATCCGGACGCGGAGATCATTTTCGACGTCAAATGCACCCGCCGACTGGTGCCACTGATCAAGGAATACGGCGGTCGGCCGCTAATGTGGAAGACCGGTCACTCGTTGATCAAAAAGAAAATGAAACAATCCGGCGCGCTGTTGGCCGGTGAAATGAGCGGGCACATCTTCTTCAAGGAACGCTGGTTCGGTTTCGATGACGGCATCTACAGCGCCGCACGTCTGCTGGAGATCCTGAGCAAGGAAAAATCCACCGCGGAAGAGCTGTTTGCCACCTTCCCGAATGATATTTCCACGCCGGAAATCAATATCCATGTGACCGAAGAGAGCAAATTCAGCATCATTGATGCACTGCACGATGCTCAGTGGGGCGAAGGCGCCGACCTGACCACCATCGACGGCGTGCGGGTCGATTACGCCAAAGGCTGGGGCCTGGTGCGCGCGTCCAACACCACACCGGTGCTGGTGCTGCGTTTCGAGGCCGATGACGAGGCTGAATTGCAGCGCATCAAGGACGTATTCCACGCCCAACTGAAACGCGTTGCACCTGATCTCCAACTACCGTTCTGATCCACCCGGAGCCCTGAATGACCCTCGAACGCGAAGCCGCCGCCAACACTGCCAAGGTCCTGTCCGAAGCGCTGCCTTATATCCGACGCTACGTCGGCAAGACCCTGGTGATCAAATACGGCGGCAACGCGATGGAAAGCGAGGAGCTGAAAACCGGCTTCGCCCGCGACATCGTGCTGATGAAAGCCGTGGGCATCAACCCGGTGGTCGTACACGGTGGCGGCCCGCAGATCGGTGATCTGCTCAAGCGCCTGTCGATCGAAAGCCATTTCGTCGACGGCATGCGCGTCACCGACGCGGCGACCATGGATGTCGTTGAAATGGTACTTGGCGGGCAGGTCAACAAGAGCATCGTCAACCTGATCAACCGCCACGGCGGCAGCGCCATCGGCCTGACCGGTAAAGACGCCGGGCTGATTCGTGCGAAGAAACTCACCGTTTCCCGCCAGACCCCGGAAATGACCCAGCCGGAAATCATCGACATCGGCCACGTCGGCGAGGTGGTTGGCATCAACACCGAACTGCTGAACCTGCTGGTCAAAGGCAACTTCATCCCGGTGATTGCGCCTATCGGCGTCGGTGAGAACGGCGAGTCGTACAACATCAACGCTGACCTGGTGGCCGGTAAAGTTGCCGAAGCGTTGAAAGCCGAGAAGCTGATGCTGCTGACCAACATCGCCGGCCTGATGGATAAATCGGGCACCGTGCTGACCGGCCTGAGCACACAGCAGGTCGACGACCTGATCGCTGACGGCACGATCTACGGCGGTATGCTGCCGAAGATTCGTTGTGCATTGGAAGCGGTTCAGGGCGGCGTGGGCAGTTCGTTGATCATCGACGGCCGTGTACCGAACGCGATTCTGCTGGAAATCTTCACCGACACCGGTGTGGGCACGCTGATCAGCAATCGCAAGCGTCCTTGATCGCTAATCGCTGAAGCAAAAGATCGCAGCCTTCGGCAGCTCCTACAGGGATTTCGCACATTGAGAAATCCCTGTAGGAGCTGCCGCAGGCTGCGATCTTTTTTATGCGCGCGAGAATCGCCTTACGCAACACAGCGAAACGTCCGACATCGCATCAGAACAAATCCCCTTAGGATCTTCCACTTATCCACCGGAGATCTTCCCATGCAAAAAGACAGCGTACCTTACGGCAGCGACGTTTCGGCAGGCACCTACGAGTGTGCCGACTGTGGCCGCGCGTACTCCAATCAGTCGAAAAGCTCGCTTCCACCCTGCCCGGACTACCAACCCGGCACTCACGTGCTCAATGGCTGGAATATCTTGAGCGGTCAGGGCGATGCGACGGCAGATCCGTACCCCGCGCAGTCTGCCAACTAGCCGAAGACAAAAAGACCCCGCTCAGCCGAACCGAGCGGGGTCTTTTTTGCCTGCCCCCCTGTAGGAGCTGCCGCAGGCTGCGATCTTTTGATCTTTCGACGGCAAAAATCAAGAGATCGCAGCCTTCGGCAGCTCCTACAGAAAGGGGGATCAGACGCCGAACTGTGCGCGGTAGGCTTCGACGGCTGGCAGATGTTGCTTGAGCTGCGGATCGTCGGCGAGAAATTCCAGCACCTGGTTCAGCGAAACGATGCTGATTACCGGGATACCAAAGTCACGCTCCACTTCCTGAATCGCCGACAACTCGCCATTGCCACGTTCCTGACGGTTCAGCGCGATCAGCACACCGGCGGCCTTGGCGCCATCCTGCGAGGCAATGATCTGCATTACTTCACGAATCGCGGTACCAGCGGTGATCACGTCGTCGATGATCAGCACATCGCCAGTCAACGGCGCGCCGACCAGGCTGCCGCCTTCGCCGTGAGCCTTGGCTTCCTTGCGATTGAAGCACCATGGCAGGTCACGGTCGTGATGCTCGGCCAGCGCGACCGCGGTGGTCGCTGCCAACGGAATACCTTTGTAAGCCGGGCCAAACAGAACGTCGAAGGGAATGCCGCTTTCGGCGATGGCTGCCGCGTAGAAACGCCCCAGCTGCGCCAGGGCCGAGCCCGAATTGAACAGGCCGGCGTTGAAGAAGTAGGGACTGGTGCGCCCGGACTTCAGGGTGAACTCACCGAAGCGCAAAACGCCGCGATCGATGGCAAAACGAATGAAATCGCGCTGATACGCTTGCATGAAAAAAACCCCAAATACCACGGATTTAGCTAATTAGCTTGACGCCGTGTATCATACACGCACGCGATTTTTGGGGCCATTTATGCGGATCATCAGTGTGAACGTCAATGGTATTCAGGCTGCAGTCGAGCGTGGTTTGCTCAGTTGGCTGCAAGCACAGAATGCCGACGTCATCTGCCTGCAGGACACCCGTGCCTCCGCCTTTGAACTGGATGACCCAGCCTTCCAACTGGATGGCTACTTCCTTTATGCCTGCGATGCTGAAGTCCCCGCCCAAGGTGGCGTGGCTTTGTATTCGCGGTTGCAACCGAAGGCTGTCATCAGCGGTCTCGGTTTCGAGACGGCCGACCGCTACGGGCGCTACCTGCAAGCAGATTTCGACAAAGTCAGTATTGCCACCTTGCTGCTTCCTTCGGGGATGAACGGCGATGAGGACTTGAACCAGAAGTTCAAGCTCATGGACGATTTCGGCAAGTACCTGGACAAACAGCGGCGGAAACGTCGCGAGTACATTTATTGTGGCTCGCTTTACGTAGCGCAGCAGAAGCTCGACATCAAGAACTGGCGCGACAGCCAGCAATCTCCAGGTTTCCTGGCGCCGGAACGCGCCTGGATGGACGAGATTGTCGGCAACATGGGCTATGTCGATGCGTTGCGTGAAGTCAGCCGCGAAGGCGATCAGTACAGCTGGTGGCCGGACAACGAACAGGCCGAGATGCTCAATCTGGGCTGGCGCTTCGATTACCAGATCCTGACCCCAGGCCTGCGGCGCTTCGTGCGCAGTGCACGCCTGCCACGTCAGCCAAGGTTCTCGCAGCACGCGCCGCTGATCGTTGACTACGACTGGACGCTGACGATCTAAGCGTCCATGTTGCAGATACAAAAAAACCGACAGCGATGTCGGTTTTTTTGTGGGCGCTCATTCCTACAGGGGAATATGCAATTGGTCGTTATTTGATCAATCGCCAGGTAAACGGATAACGATACGGAAAACCTTCGTTAGCCTTCACACCGCCAATGATCGTCAGCACCAACGCGGCGATAGCCAGCAAGCCGAACAGGAAGAAACCGATAATCAGCAGCATGAGCAGGAAGCAAATCATCGAGGCAATCGCGACGGTGATCTGAAAATTCAGTGCTTCTTTGCCTTGAGCATCGATGAACGGATCTTTCTCACGCTTCATCTGCCACAGAATAAGCGGCCCGATCAGATTGCCGAACGGAATCCAGATCCCCAGCAACGCGGACAAGTGACAAAACATTGCCCACTGACGAACCTCCTGGCTCGGTTTGGGCAGCAACTCTTGCTCGTCACTCATCACATCCTCCTTGTGGTCAAGAACTTCAGTCGGCCAATGCAGCCTTTTGCAGTGCGAAGATTTCGTTCATGCCTTTTTTCGCCAGTTCGAGCATGGCATTCAGCTCTTCCGGCTGGAACGGCGCGCCTTCGGCGGTGCCCTGCACTTCGATGAAACCACCGCTACTGGTCATCACGACGTTGAGGTCGGTCTCGGCTGCGGAGTCTTCAAGATAGTCCAGATCCAGCACCGGCTCGCCCTGATACATGCCGACCGACACCGCGCCGATCATTTGCTTGAGCGGGTCGCCGCCTTTAAGGCCGCCGCGCTTCTTGATCACTTTCAACGCGTCGACCAGTGCAACCATGGCGCCGGTGATGGAAGCGGTGCGGGTGCCGCCGTCTGCCTGGATCACGTCGCAGTCGACATACAGCGTCACGTCGCCCAGCTTGGACATGTCGAGCGCGGCGCGCAGCGAACGGCCGATCAGACGCTGAATCTCAAGAGTACGGCCGCCCTGCTTGCCACGGCTCGCCTCACGCTGGTTACGCTCGCCGGTGGCGCGCGGCAGCATGCCGTATTCGGCCGTCAACCAACCCTGGCCCTGGCCTTTCAGGAAGCGCGGCACACCGTTTTCGACGCTGACGGTGCAGATGACTTTGGTATCACCGAATTCGACCAGTACGGATCCCTCGGCGTGTTTGGTGTAGTTGCGGGTGATGCGGATCGAGCGGAGCTGATCGGCAACGCGACCACTTGGACGTTTCATAGGGATACCCTGTACTGAGGACGGAAAACTGCCGAGCATTATAGAGCGCTGCACCGCGAGTGGGCACTGGTTAAAACTGCCGCCCGACGACCGAAGGCGCTGAACCGCCCATAACCGACGGGCTGCAGCGCTTTGTCACACCGTGTGTTTGGGCGCATTCGCCGCACTGCGCTACAATCCTGCGCCTTTGCTGCCAGTCGGCTTAAATTCACTGATATCGAGCCCGCGAGACTGCCGTTTCGCGCCGATCTGCATTGCGAGGTCACCGCCATGGTGCACAGCATGACCGCTTTCGCCCGCGTCGAAAAAGCCGGCGTCCAGGGCACCCTGAGCTGGGAACTGCGCTCGGTCAACAGCCGCTATCTGGAGCCGCACCTGCGCCTGCCGGAATCCTTTCGCGACCTCGAAGGCGCCGTGCGTGAAGCGCTGCGCCAGGGACTGTCGCGGGGCAAACTGGAATGCACCCTGCGATTCACTGAAGAAAGCACTGGCAAGACGCTGCAAATCGATCGCGAGCGCGCAGCACAGCTGGTCGCCGCCGCTGAGACCGTTGCCGGCCTGATCAAAAACCCTGCGGC
The DNA here is from genome assembly GCF_900636825.1 of Pseudomonas fluorescens. Lineage (NCBI taxonomy): Bacteria > Pseudomonadati > Pseudomonadota > Gammaproteobacteria > Pseudomonadales > Pseudomonadaceae > Pseudomonas > Pseudomonas fluorescens. The sequence continues at coordinate 5,852,550 of NZ_LR134318.1, forward strand.
GCTGAATCCGCTGGAAGTGCTGGCCTGGCCCGGCGTGCTGGTTGGCGATGCGAGTGACCCGCAGGCGTTGAACGCCGAAGCACTGGCGCTGTTCAACCTAGGCCTCAAGGAGTTGAAAGCCGGTCGTGAGCGCGAAGGCGCGGAACTGGCCCGGTTGATCAACGAGCGCCTGACATCCATCGAAGAAGACGTCGTGACCCTGCGTGAACTGGTGCCGCAAATGCTCGCCACCCAGCGCCAGAAAATCCTCGACCGCTTCACCGACATGAAAGCCGAGCTGGACCCACAGCGCCTGGAACAGGAAATGGTCATCCTCGCGCAAAAGAGCGATGTGGCCGAAGAACTGGATCGCCTGAGCACCCACATCATCGAAGTGCGCCGGGTGCTCAAATCCGGCGGCGCGGCCGGTCGCCGCCTCGACTTCCTGATGCAGGAACTCAACCGCGAAGCCAACACACTGGGCTCCAAAGCCTTCGATCCGCGCAGCACCCAAGCCGCCGTCAACCTCAAGGTGTTGATCGAGCAGATGCGCGAACAAGTGCAGAATATTGAGTAAGGCAACCCCGACATGACCCACAGCACTGGCACCCTGTACATCATTTCCGCCCCTTCGGGCGCGGGCAAGAGCAGCCTGGTCAAGGCACTGACCGACGCCAGGCCGGAGATCCGCGTTTCGGTTTCGCACACCACCCGGGCCATGCGTCCGGGGGAAGTGGACGGCGTGAACTATCACTTCGTCTCACGCGAAGCGTTCGTGAAGATGGGCGAACACGGTGATTTTCTGGAGCGCGCCGAAGTCTTCGGCAATCTCTATGGCACCTCGCAAAGCCACCTGCAGCAAACCCTCGACGCCGGCCACGACCTGATCCTGGAAATCGACTGGCAAGGCGCGGAACAGGTGCGCAAGCTTATGCCGCAGGCGCGTTCGATTTTCATTCTTCCGCCTTCGCTGCAAGCGCTGCACCAGCGCCTGACCAATCGCGGCCAGGACAGCGACGAGATCATTGACGGGCGCATGCGTGAAGCCGTCAGCGAGATGAGCCATTACGTCGACTATGACTACCTGATCATCAATGACGATTTCGCCCACGCACTGGACGATCTGAAGGCGATTTTTCGCGCCAATCAGCTGATCCAGAAGCGTCAGCAGCAGCTTCACGGCAAATTGCTGGCTGAACTGCTCGGTTAATCAGTACTTCCCAAAATGCCTGCAAGCGCTTTACATTGGTGCTTGCAGCGCGTTGAAGGGCTTGGTTAAAAAATCAGCGCTTCCCTAATCGCTGGTGATTTTTTAAACTGTTGAGTCCGCTCGCCCAACCGGGCAGCGCGCATCTTGCATTCGCTCCGAGGAATACCATGGCCCGCGTAACCGTTGAAGACTGCCTAGAACACGTGGATAACCGCTTTGAGCTGGTCATGCTCTCTACCAAGCGTGCCCGTCAACTGGCCACCGGCGGCAAAGAGCCACTGGTCCAGTGGGAAAACGACAAACCGACCGTAGTCGCCCTGCGTGAAATCGCTGAAGGCCTGATGAGCTACGAGTTCATCGCTGAGCAGGAAATCGTCCACGAAGATCCAGTCTTCGCTGCGTTCGAGGACGAGTCCAACGAGGCCGTCTAAGCCTATGCCTGGTCGACGTAGCACGGCGCGGGAACCCAGCTTGCGGCAGGAGTCATCATGCCGAGCATAGACGCCCTCGCCGATCGCTTATCGACCTACCTCGGCAACGACCAGGTCAACCTGGTCCGCCGAGCGTATTTCTACGCCGAACAAGCCCATGACGGTCAACGCCGTCGTAGCGGCGAGGCGTACGTCACGCATCCTCTTGCCGTGGCCAATATCCTTGCCGACATGCACATGGATCATCAGAGCCTGATGGCCGCGATGCTGCATGACGTGATCGAAGACACCGGTATCGCCAAGGAAGCGCTGCAAGCGCAGTTCGGCGAGACCGTGGCCGAACTGGTCGACGGGGTCAGCAAACTGACCCAGATGAACTTCGAGACCAAGGCCGAAGCACAAGCCGAAAACTTCCAGAAAATGGCCATGGCCATGGCGCGCGACATTCGCGTGATCCTGGTCAAACTCGCCGACCGTCTGCACAACATGCGCACGCTGGAAGTGCTGTCCGGCGAAAAACGCCGGCGCATCGCCAAGGAAACCCTCGAAATCTACGCGCCCATTGCCAACCGGCTGGGCATGCATGCGATCCGCATCGAGTTCGAAGACCTCGGTTTCAAGGCCATGCACCCGATGCGTTCCGCGCGGATCTACCAGGCAGTCAAACGCGCCCGGGGCAACCGCAAGGAAATCGTCAACAAGATCGAAGAATCCCTTGGCCATTGCCTCGCCATCGACGGCATTCAGGGCGAAGTCAGCGGTCGCCAGAAACATCTTTACGGCATCTACAAGAAAATGCGCGGCAAGCGTCGGGCCTTTAACGAGATCATGGATGTTTACGCATTCCGGATCATCGTCGACAAGGTCGATACCTGTTACCGCGTGCTGGGTGCTGTGCATAATTTGTACAAGCCGTTGCCGGGGCGCTTCAAGGATTACATTGCCATTCCCAAGGCCAACGGCTATCAGTCGCTGCACACCACGCTGTTCGGCATGCACGGGGTACCGATCGAGATCCAGATCCGCACCCGCGAAATGGAAGAGATGGCCAACAACGGCATCGCCGCCCATTGGCTGTACAAATCCAGCGGCGACGAACAGCCGAAAGGCACTCACGCTCGCGCCCGCCAGTGGGTCAAGGGCGTACTGGAAATGCAGCAACGCGCCGGCAACTCGCTGGAATTCATTGAAAGCGTGAAGATCGACCTGTTCCCGGACGAGGTCTACGTATTCACGCCCAAAGGCCGGATCATGGAGCTGCCGAAAGGCTCCACGGCGGTCGACTTTGCCTACGCCGTGCACACCGACGTCGGCAACAGCTGCATCGCCTGCCGGATCAACCGTCGTCTCGCACCGCTGTCCGAACCGCTGCAAAGCGGTTCCACGGTCGAGATCGTCAGCGCTCCCGGCGCACGGCCGAATCCGGCGTGGCTCAACTTCGTGGTCACCGGCAAGGCGCGCACGCACATCCGCCATGCGCTGAAATTGCAGCGGCGCTCGGAGTCCATCAGCCTAGGCGAACGCCTGCTGAACAAGGTACTCAACGGCTTCGACAGCTCGCTGGAGAAGATCCCGGCCGAACGCGTCAAAGCGATGCTCACCGAATACCGTCTCGAACTGATCGAAGACTTGCTCGAAGACATCGGCCTGGGCAATCGCATGGCCTATGTAGTCGCCCGCCGTCTGCTCGGCGAAGGCGAACAACTGCCAAGTCCGGAAGGCCCGCTGGCGATTCGCGGCACCGAAGGTCTGGTTCTCAGCTACGCCAAATGCTGCACGCCGATTCCGGGCGACCCGATTGTCGGTCACCTGTCGGCTGGCAAAGGCATGGTCGTGCACCTGGACAACTGCCGCAACATCAGCGAAATCCGCCACAACCCGGAAAAATGCATCCAGCTCTCCTGGGCCAAGGATGTCACCGGCGAATTCAATGTCGAACTGCGCGTCGAGCTGGAGCACCAGCGCGGCCTGATCGCCCTTCTGGCCAGTAGCGTCAACGCAGCCGACGGCAATATCGAGAAAATCAGCATGGACGAACGCGATGGTCGCATCAGCGTTGTCCAGTTGGTGGTCAGCGTCCACGACCGTGTGCACCTGGCCCGCGTGATCAAGAAACTGCGCGCCTTGACCGGGGTGATCCGCATCACCCGCATGCGTGCCTGAGCCCACTCTTACAAGGAGTCCTACATGACCAAGACTGTTATCACCAGCGACAAGGCCCCGGCCGCCATCGGCACTTACTCCCAGGCGATCAAGGCTGGCAACACCGTCTACATGTCGGGTCAGATTCCTCTGGACCCAAAAACCATGGAGCTGGTTGAAGGCTTCGAAGCTCAGACCGTCCAGGTGTTCGAGAACCTTAAAGCCGTAGCCGAAGCTGCGGGCGGTTCGTTCAAGGACATCGTCAAACTGAACATCTTCCTCACCGACCTGAGCCACTTCGCCAAGGTCAACGAGATCATGGGCAAATACTTCGACCAGCCCTACCCTGCCCGCGCCGCCATCGGCGTAGCCGCCCTGCCAAAGGGTTCGCAGGTTGAAATGGATGCCATTCTGGTCATCGAGTGATGCGCACGGCGCGGCCCCTAATGCCGCGCCGACTGCTGCAAGAAAAGGTTTTGAAAGGATTTCACCATGCGCAAAGCGCTAGCACTCTCGCTGCTCGCCATTTTTCTCGGCGGCTGCGCCAGCGACCCTGCAGACCGTGACATCAGCGGCACCTGGATAAACCAGGTGGCGATCGATGCCGCCGCCAAGGGCGGTCCACTGCGCGAAGCCCTTCAGGCTTATGGTCCGAACCTGGAATGGGACGTCAATACCAAAGCCAGCCAAGCCCGCTACACCAACGGTTTTGAGAACGTCGAGGGACGGTTGCTGGGCGAACAGTCCGGCGCCTGGAAAGTCGACTTCTATGGCAGCTCCGCCAGTGAGCTGAAACGCGACGGCGCGCAATTGCAGCAAGCCGCCAGCGAGAACGAACCGGAACAATTGTTCAGCCGTGCGCAGATTGCCGTGCCGGAAGGCGCGCCGATTGGTGCAAGCTTTGAACGCGCCTTGTATTCGGCCTATCTGGGTGGCGACTGGAAAATCGCCAGCGGTCAGGGCGAAGGCAACACCGTACAGTTCCAGGCCGACGGCCAAGTGACCGGTCTGCCGGGCGTTGATCGTTATGCCTTGTGTCTGGCGGGCGATTGCGCCTCCATGAGCAATGGCAACGACAGCATGTGGTTGCAACTTAACGGCCAAGGCAATAACTGGATCTTTGTACGCAAGGGCAAAGAACTGGAGATCTTGCAGGCGGTGAATGCCGCGCTGGCGGATGAACAGCCGCAGTTCGCTGCAGGTGAGCGCAAGTGGTTGCTGGAAAAACAGTAACCCAATGAAAAGATCGCAACCTTCGGCAGCTCCTGCTTTGGAATGCATTTTCCTGCAGGAGCTGCCGAAGGCCGCGATCTTTTGCTTTTAGCGACCTTCAAGGATCGCCGCGTAGCCTTCGCGATAACTCGGATATTTCGGCACCCAACCCAAGGCTTTCGCCCGCGCATTGCTGCAGCGTTTGCTGCCAGTGCGACGCACGCTGGCATCTTCTGCCCATTCAGTGACACCCAGGTAATCGCGCAACCAACCTACAACTTCGGCCAACGGCGCTGGCGCATCGTCAACCCCGATATAAAGCTGCTCCAGCTTCACGCCCTGACGGTCTTGTTCCAAAAGAAACGCCAGTAACCCCGCCGCGTCATCCGCATGGATCCGATTGCCATACAGCGGCGGCTCGACCGCGACGCGATAACCGCGACGCACCTGGGTCAATAGCCATTCGCGGCCCGGGCCATAGATACCGGTCAGACGCAGCACGCTCGCGGGAATGCCGCTATTGAGCGCGACCTGCTCCGCTTCGAGCATCAAGCGCCCCGAATAACCAGCGGCAACCGTCTCGGAAGTCTCATCAACCCAGGCACCGTCCTGCTGTCCGTAGACGCTGCTGCTGGAGACGAAAATCAATCGTTCGGGTGCCTGGCCGTAATCGCCCAACCAGCTCAGGACATTCTGCAACCCCTGCACATAAGCCTTTCGATATCCCTCTTCATCGTGATCGGTGGCGGCCGCGCAATACACCAGATAATCCACAGCGCCCACCGGCCAGGTCGCCGGGCATTCCTCATTGAACAGGTCGCCGGCTACGCCGATCACACCCTCCGGTAGCTTGGCAACGTCCCGGCGCAGGCCGTGAACACTCCAACCGGCGGCCAGCAATTGCGTGGCCAGACGACTGCCGACATCGCCACAACCGGCTATCAAAACAGAAGGCGCGGACATCAGAAAACTCCCATCGGAAAGGTAAAGACTAGCTCTGGCACAGGACGAACGGCTAGCAATGAAGGAAAAAAAGTTACTCTATTACTTTTGTTAACAAGAATTACTTGCAATAATGCACGCCACTTTTGTTCTCGGCCTCACGAGGCCTGGAAGAGCAACAACGTTTTTCTATCTCAGGTCCGGCCAGCATGACACGTAATCAAACTCCCGCTTCGCCAACCAATCGACCTCGCGCCTGGAGCGCAGTGGCGGCTTTGTTGTTCAGCCTGATGCTGGCGCCAACCGCCGCATTCGCTGACGCTCAGGCCCCGACCACGCCAGCCGCTACCGAACAAAGCTCAGCGGCCGCCGCGCCAGCTGCACCGGCTGCTACCGATCCGGTGCAGGCCGTGCAACCTGTCGACGCACCTGAAGTCCTCGAAGCCGACAACAGCCTGGGCATGGCCCACGACCTGTCGCCATGGGGCATGTATCAGAACGCCGACATCATCGTGAAAATCGTGATGATCGGTCTGGCCATCGCTTCGATCATTACCTGGACCATCTGGATCGCCAAAGGGTTCGAGCTGATGGGCGCCAAGCGCCGTCTGCGTGGCGAGATCGCCGCGCTGAAAAAAGCCACCACTCTTAAAGAAGCCAGCGCTACCGCGGGTAAGGAAGGCACCCTCGCCAACCTGCTCGTCCACGATGCGCTGGAAGAGATGCGCCTGTCGGTCAACAGCCGGGAGAAAGAAGGCATCAAGGAACGCGTCAGCTTCCGTCTCGAGCGCCTCGTCGCCGCCTGCGGTCGCAACATGAGCAGCGGCACCGGCGTGCTTGCCACCATCGGTTCCACCGCGCCGTTCGTCGGCCTGTTCGGTACCGTCTGGGGGATCATGAACTCGTTCATCGGCATCGCCAAAACCCAGACCACCAACCTTGCCGTCGTAGCGCCAGGTATCGCCGAAGCGCTGCTGGCCACTGCACTGGGTCTGGTGGCTGCGATTCCTGCCGTGGTGATCTACAACGTTTTCGCCCGCTCCATCGCCGGCTACAAGGCGCAGGTTTCCGATGCCTCGGCAGAAGTCCTGCTGCTGGTCAGCCGCGATCTCGACCACCAGCCTGAGCGCAGCTCGCAGCCGCACATGGTTAAAGTGGGGTAATCGGCCATGGGCCTGCATTTGAAAGAAGGCGCAGACGACGATCTGGCCGAGAACCACGAAATCAACGTTACGCCGTTCATCGACGTGATGCTGGTGCTGTTGATCATCTTCATGGTGGCTGCGCCGTTGGCAACTGTGGACATCAAAGTCGATCTGCCGGCCTCGACCGCCAAACCGGCGCCACGGCCAGAGAAACCGGTGTTTCTCAGCGTCAAGGCTGACCAGCGCCTGTTCATCGGCGAAGACGAAGTGAAGCCGGAAACCCTCGGCGCTTTCCTCGATGCCAAGACTCAGGGCAAGAAAGACACCACGATCTTCTTCCAGGCCGATAAAGGCGTGGATTACGGAGACCTGATGAGCGTGATGGATAACCTGCGCGCCGCCGGTTACCTGAAGGTCGGTCTGGTGGGTCTTGAGACGGCAGCCAAGAAATGATCACGACGCGCCATAAGCTGACGCGTTACAGCGGTAGCCTGGCCGTTGTGCTGGGCGTGCATGCGCTGGCCATCGCGCTGGCGCTGAACTGGACCGCCCGCCCGCCCATCGAATTGCCGCCACAGGCAATGATGGTCGAGTTGGCTCCGCTGCCTGCCCCGCCACCGCCGGCACCGCCGAAAGTCGTCACACCGCCGCAGCCACCGGCTCCGGTTGAAGAGCTGCCGATCCCGAAACTGGCCGAAGCACCGAAAGCGGAAATCGCGGTGCCGAAACCCAAGCCGAAGCCAAAGCCTAAACCGCCGAAGCCGGTCGAGAAGAAGCTGCCTGATCCGCCGAAGGAAAAACCTTCGGAGGAAAAACCCGCCGACACGCAACCGACGCAGGCACCCACGGAGAAATCCGCTCAGCCTGCGCCGGGCCCGTCGCCTGCGACGGTTGCCGCGAAAGCCAGTTGGCAAGGCTCCCTGCTGGCGCACTTGGCGAAGTACAAGAAGTACCCGGACAGCGCGCGGCAGAGGGGCAAGGAAGGCCTGAATCGTCTGCGGTTCGTAGTCGATGGCGAAGGTAATGTGCTGTCGTTCGAACTGGTGGGCCGCTCCGGCAACGCCGATCTGGACCGGGCTACCCTGGAAATGATCCGCCGCGCCCAACCGCTGCCCAAGCCACCGGCCGAGATGCTCAACAACGGCTCCATCGAAATTGTTGCGCCGTTTGTTTACTCGCTGGACCGTCGCCGTTAAGCAACACCGCAATACCTGTGGGAGCTGGCTTGCCAGCGATAGCGGTGTGTCAGAGAAGGATTTATTGGCTGACCCACCGCTATCGCTGGCAAGCCAGCTCCCACAAGGTTCTTCGCCAGCCGAGAGAACCAAGCCAAAAGGGCACCGAAAGGTGCCTTTTGCGTATCTGCCAGCGGCAAACCGAGCTCGACCGGTGTCGCACTCCGCCCTCAGTCTGATAACGTGCGTCTATCGATTGCAGCCGGTATGCTTGGCCCGCATCTTCATGGACGCTTGCTATGACCCTCACAGAATTACGCTACATCGTTACCCTCGCCCAAGAGCAGCATTTTGGCCATGCCGCCGAACGTTGCCACGTCAGTCAGCCGACGCTGTCGGTGGGCGTGAAGAAACTTGAAGACGAACTCGGTGTGCTGATTTTCGAGCGCAGCAAAAGCGCCGTGCGCCTGACCCCGGTCGGCGAAGGAATCGTTGCCCAGGCGCAAAAGGTTCTGGAACAGGCCCAAGGCATTCGCGAACTGGCCCAGGCCGGCAAGAACCAGCTCACCGCCCCACTGAAAGTCGGCGCGATCTACACTGTCGGCCCATACCTGTTCCCGCATCTGATTCCACAACTGCACCGGGTCGCCCCGCAGATGCCGTTGTACATCGAAGAAAATTTTACCCACGTGCTGCGCGACAAACTGCGCAACGGCGAGCTCGACGCGATCATCATCGCACTGCCGTTCAACGAAGCCGATGTACTGACCCTGCCGCTGTACGATGAGCCGTTCTATGTACTGATGCCGGCGCAGCACCCGTGGACCAAGAAAGAATCCATCGACGCTGGTCTGCTCAACGACAAGAGCCTGTTGCTGCTCGGCGAAGGTCACTGCTTCCGCGATCAAGTGCTGGAAGCCTGTCCGACCCTGACCAAGGGCAACGACGGCGCCAAGCACACCACGGTCGAATCCAGTTCGCTGGAAACCATTCGGCACATGGTTGCGTCCGGCCTCGGCATCTCGATCCTGCCGTTGTCGGCGGTCGATAGCCATCACTACGCTCCGGGCGTGATCGAAGTCCGCCCGCTGTCGCCGCCGGTGCCCTTCCGCACTGTGGCCATCGCCTGGCGCGCCAGCTTCCCGCGGCCGAAAGCCATCGAGATTCTCGCCGACTCCATTCGCCTGTGTTCGGTGGCCAAGCCCCCCGCACCGGTTACAGCCGGTTAAGCGAGCGTCATGACTGAGCTGTCGCAGGTGTCGGTGACGGCACTCAAGGGTGTCGGCGAAGCCATGGCCGAAAAGCTGGCGAAGGTCGGCCTGGAGAATCTTCAGGACGTGTTGTTCCACCTGCCGCTACGCTATCAGGATCGCACCCGCGTGGTGCCGATCGGCCATTTGCGGCCGGGACAAGACGCCGTGGTCGAAGGCACCGTGAGCGGTGCCGACGTGGTCATGGGGCGGCGCCGCAGTCTCGTCGTCCGCTTGCAGGATGGCACCGGCGGCCTGAGTCTGCGCTTTTATCATTTCAGCAATGCGCAGAAAGAAGGCCTCAAGCGCGGCACGCGGGTGCGCTGCTACGGCGAAGCCCGGCCCGGCGCGTCGGGTCTGGAGATCTATCATCCGGAATACCGCGCGATCACCGGCGACGAACCGCCGCCGGTGGACGAAACCCTGACCCCGGTCTACCCGCTCACCGAAGGCCTGACTCAGCAACGCCTGCGTCAGTTGTGCATGCAGACTCTGACGCTGCTCAAACCGAACACCCTTCCAGACTGGCTGCCAACCGAACTGGCGCGCGACTATCAACTGGCGCCTCTGGCCGATGCAATCCGCTACCTGCACAACCCGCCCGCCGATGCCGACGTCGATGAACTCGCCCTAGGGCATCACTGGGCCCAGCATCGCCTCGCCTTTGAAGAACTGCTGACCCATCAACTGTCGCAACAACGTCTGCGCGAAAGCATGCGTTCGCTACGCGCGCCAGCCATGCCGAAAGCCACGAAGCTGCCGCCGAAATACTTGAAGAACCTGGGCTTCAACCCGACCGGTGCCCAACAGCGCGTCGGCAATGAAATCGCCTACGACCTCAGCCAGCACGAACCGATGCTGCGGCTGATTCAAGGCGACGTTGGCGCGGGTAAAACCGTGGTCGCCGCACTCGCTGCGTTACAGGCGTTGGAGGCCGGTTATCAAGTCGCGCTGATGGCGCCGACCGAGATCCTCGCTGAGCAACACTTCATCACCTTCAAGCGCTGGCTCGAACCGCTGGGCATCGAGGTCGCGTGGCTGGCCGGCAAGCTCAAGGGCAAGAACCGCGTTGCCGCGCTGGAACAAATCGCCAGCGGCACACCGATGGTGGTCGGCACTCATGCGCTGTTTCAGGACGAAGTGCAGTTCAAGAACCTCGCGCTGGTGATCATCGACGAACAGCACCGCTTCGGCGTGCAGCAACGCCTGGCGCTGCGGCAGAAAGGCGTCGGCGGGCGCATGTGCCCGCATCAGCTGATCATGACCGCCACGCCGATTCCACGGACGCTGGCGATGAGTGCCTACGCCGACCTCGACACCTCGATCCTCGACGAACTTCCGCCCGGGCGAACGCCGGTCAACACCGTACTGGTCACCGACACGCGTCGCGTCGAAGTGATTGAGCGCGTGCGCAGCGCTTGCGCCGAAGGCCGTCAGGCCTACTGGGTGTGCACGCTGATCGAGGAATCCGAAGAGCTGACCTGCCAGGCTGCCGAAACCACGTTTGAAGACCTCACGCTCGCCCTCGGCGAACTGAAAGTCGGGTTGATTCACGGACGCATGAAACCCGTCGAGAAGGCCGCCGTGATGGCCGAATTCAAGGCCGGCAACCTGCAACTGCTGGTCGCCACCACAGTGATCGAAGTCGGCGTCGACGTACCCAACGCCAGCCTGATGATCATCGAAAACCCCGAGCGCCTTGGCCTCGCGCAACTGCACCAGTTGCGCGGCCGCGTTGGCCGAGGCAGTGCCGCCAGTCATTGCGTGCTGCTCTATCATCCGCCGCTGTCGCAGATCGGTCGTCAGCGCCTGGGCATCATGCGCGAAACCAACGACGGTTTCGTCATCGCCGAAAAGGATCTGGAACTGCGCGGCCCCGGCGAAATGCTTGGCACTCGCCAGACTGGTCTTCTGCAATTCAAGGTTGCCGACCTCATGCGCGATGCCGATTTACTACCCGCCGTCCGCGACGCCGCGCAAGCCCTCCTGGAGCGCTGGCCGACCCACGTCAGCCCGTTGCTCGACCGCTGGTTGCGCCATGGGCAGCAATACGGCCAAGTGTGAGCATGGTCGCAGTTTCTGACAGAACCTTCTGAACAAGCTGGTTATACTCCTGCCCATTGTTCCAAAAACGGATACAGACCATGACTGACGCAGCTCTCGCCCCCGAACTCCCGCACGCACCGTCTGTGATTCGGCTGTTGCTCGGCAAGCTGGGTATCGCCTACGAAGAAGTGCTCGACCACCACGGCCTCAATCCTTCGCGCAAGGTGCAAGCCGTGTTGCTGGACGACGCCGTGGGCGCGCTGATGGTGCTGTTTGCGCAGAGCCAGTTGCTGGATCTCAATCGTCTCGCCGAACTGACCGGGCGCCGCCTCACCGCGGTGCCCACCGAGCGCCTGGAAAAGATGCTCGGCAAACACAATCTGAGCCTGCTGCCGGGTTTGCCAGCGCTGACCAGTTCGCCGTGCCTGTATGAAGAAAGCCTGCTGCGCGAGCCGAAGCTGCTGATCAACTCCGGCGAGCCGGGCGTGCTGCTGGAAATCTCCAGTGAAGACTTCAAGTCGATGCTGACCAAGGCCAGCGCCGCCAACTTCGGCGAAGCCCTGAGCAGCATCCGTCCCAACCTTGACCGCCCGGACGATGACCGCGAGGAAATCACCCAGGCCGTGCAGGCGTTCACCGCGCGGCGCATTCAGCAACGTCTGGAAGCGACCATCGAGATTCCGCCGCTGGCCGAGACTGCACAAAAAATCATCAAGCTACGCGTTGATCCGAACGCCACCATCGACGACATCACCGGCGTGGTCGAAACCGACCCGGCACTGGCTGCACAAGTGGTGAGCTGGGCGGCGTCGCCGTACTACGCCTCGCCGGGCAAGATTCGTTCGGTGGAAGATGCGATCGTCCGCGTGCTCGGTTTCGATCTGGTGATCAACCTCGCGCTGGGCCTGGCTCTCGGTAAAACCCTGAGCCTGCCGAAAGACCACCCGCAACACACCACGCCTTACTGGCAGCAGTCGATCTACACCGCCGCCGTCATCGAAGGCCTGACCCGCGCCATGCCGCGCGCCCAGCGCCCGGAAGCCGGCCTGACCTATCTGGCCGGTCTGCTGCATAACTTCGGTTATCTGCTGCTGGCCCACGTGTTCCCGCCGCACTTCTCGCTGATCTGCCGTCACCTGGAGGTCAACCCGCACCTGTGCCACAGCTACATCGAGCAACACCTGCTCGGTATCAGCCGCGAACAGATCGGCTCGTGGCTGATGCGCTACTGGGACATGCCCGATGAGCTGGCCACCGCCCTGCGCTTCCAGCACGACCCAAGCTACGACGGCGCCTACGCCGAATACCCGAACCTCGTCTGCCTGGCCGTACGCCTGCTGCGCAGCCGCGGCATCGGCTCCGGCCCCGACGAAGACATCCCCGACGCCCTGCTCGACCGCGTCGGCCTGAGCCGCGAAAAAGCCAACGACGTCGTCAGCAAAGTCCTCGAAGCCGAAGTCCTGCTGCGCGAACTGGCTTCGCAGTTCAGCCAGGCCTGAAACGCATCACGGGCAAGCCCCACTCCCACAAGATCGACACAATCCCTGTGGGAGCGGGCTTGCCCGCGATGAACCCAACTCGGTTTCCTGGATGTACTGAACCCCTGTGGCGAGGGAGCTTGCTCCCGCTCGACTGCGCAGCAGTCGCAAAACCAGCCAACAAGATAGGCCTGACACAACAAGGCCTCAGGGTTCAGGGCCGCTCCGCAGCCCAGCGGGAGCAAGCTCCCTCGCCACAAAAGCTCTTCTCATCAAGACTCGGCTCAAGCCTTAGGCTTGGCCTTCCTCGGCTTCAAATATTTCATCAACCCCTGAAACCACATCACCAGCGCCGGATTACCCTTGAGCTGAATCGACTTGTCCTGAATCCCCTGCATAAACGCCAACTGCTTGTTCTTCGCCTGCATCGTGGCAAAGCCATAACCCGCATCTTTAAACGCAATCGCAAACGCCGGCTCCGCCACCACGCCAGACTTGCTGGTGATGCGCTGATCCTTCACCACGAAATGCCGCGCCACTTTCCCATCCAGCGTCTGCAGCTGAAACACCAGATCCTTATCACCCAACTGCTGCTGGAACGCAGGATTTGTCCGACTGGCCTTGCCCATCAACAAACCCATCATCCACAGAAGAAAACGAAATTTCATGCGCACAGCCTCAAAAGGAAAATGAACGGCCGGGGCAGTGTAAGGGATTCGGACGATAACGCCAGTATCTGACGCTGTTGGAAGAGGATGCTGACTATTTCCCGCACGATGACCGCCAAGTCACGATTCAGCGCTCGCCGACTGATCGTTCCCTCGCTCCGCGTGGGAATGCATCCCGAGACGCTCTGCCTCTCACCACTCACCTTTCCCACGCCTGGTGAGACACATCCCTGTAGGAGCTGGCGATGCCTGCGATCCTTTGATTTTCCGGCCCGCGAATCCATGGGAAATTTCCTGCGAAGTGCCGGGCTGTCCGTGAACTAGGCGGGATTGGTTGTGAGGGATAGGCTTTGTATGTCGCCGCAAAATCGGCGATACGGACGTGCAAGTCCGGCGGGAGTACACATTGGTTATGGCAATTCGCCGAGCGTTTTCCTATGCTCGCGGATCGTTATGGCTGCTGTGTATGGGAGGCCTTCGGGTCTGCCGGGTGACTCCACCGGTCTTGCACACCTATGCACAGCTGCCACCCCTGTCGAAGTGCGAGCGAAACGGTGCCAGCTCCTGAAACTGGAGTAAGACCGAATGAAGAAACCAACACCCAACCCCCCGGAAACGCCGGACATATCGCCCTACGAATCTCTGGAATCAAAGAAATTCCACGAAGCCGCCGAACGCGCCCTCGACCACCACTTCAAACCGCCCACCGAACCACATCTCAAACGCGAAACCGGCCTCTTCAACTCTCCCCCGGCACCGACGCCGAAGCCCTCAAGGCCAACGCCTCCGAAGACCTGCTGTCCATCAGCGTCATCGCCTGCGACCTGGCTGACGATCTGCACGGCTCACGCCGCTCGGTGGCACTGGAGCTGAGCCGAATGGCGGACGGGGTGCGACTGATGGTGGAAGGGACGCTTGATCATATCGAGGTGAAGAGCGCGGCGGCGAAGCCGTAGCGGGATTTGCGGATGAAAAAAAGTGGACGCCAAGTCCCCTTTCTAAAGCTCGATAACAAAAACTAGCGAAAGTCCTCTGCGCTTTTTGGGCGCGCTTCCAACCCCCGGAGCGGCGCCCGGTTTATGTAGGCATTCCCTCCCTCACCGCAATACTGCCGGAACACCGCCTTGTCGTCCTTGAGCACCGTCAGATAACTCAGAAAGGCTTGATTAACGAGGTAGGTATAAGCACCGTTTTTGAACTTGATGATGTTCAAGTTCACGCTGCCTTCAGAAGCGTTCACGACAAAGAATTTGCCCTTGGGTGGCAAAGCCGTCTTCGGATAGATCATCTCTATTTTGCTCGGCACGCCGTAACGGTACTGAACAAAACCGGCCGTGGGCTTGCTGTTTCCCCGTGCACAAACGGAAACCGTCTTACCACCCTCCAACGGGCAACTGAAGTAAATGTCTTCGTCATCTGAACACAACGTTCCATCCTGCCTGCCCTTCAATGGCGCTGTTTCTTGCGAGACGCGTACTGATATTTGAGTGACATCGGCGCAATTGGACAAACACACCAGCTTCGAAAGATCCGGAACATCGCTTTCAGTAAACAGGTAAGTCGCTGAACCATCACGGTTGCGAGCGTGGTAAACGGGAACACTGACAGCCAGCCCCTTGGCTGACACGGGCACGATTTCATCCTTCCCTGAGACGACCCAGCCTTCAGCACCACCGCACAACGCCTCCAAGGCAACTTCACTGAAGGGTTCTTTCGTTGGCACTGCGAACGGCTTGGCATCACCTCGACAGTCATAGCCGTGCCAGTACGGTCCGGTGTTCGGGTCAATGTCTGTCGAGAAAATATAGGCGCCGTCGAGTACTACTTTTCCGCCGTTGTAAGTAAAAACCAGCCAACGACGCGTCTTTGCCTGGGAGTAGTTTTCGTTCTCCAGAATGTAACGCTCGCCATCTCGATACAGCCAGAAACCACTCATTGCTCCGGCCGATTCCGCCTCGTCGGAGAGACGTTGCCCGGATTTTGCGTCCACCAGAAGGTTTTCTTTCAACGCCAACGCACAGCCGCTGCCCGCGTCCATGCAGGACTTAAGGGACGGGAACATTGGCCCCGCAGCCACAGAGAAAGAGCACAGCAATAACGCGACCAAAGCTAATCTTTTCAACTCGCCTCCCCGCTGATGATTCAAGAGCCTGATTGAATATGAAAAAAGGGGCGTTAAGCCCCCCAACGTGAGTATTCCCTGTCTCACCACTGGCAACCTGTTTCAGGCTTCGAATCCACGTTGTAATCATTTTCAAACGAATACTTCTTTGCAGATTTGTAATTTGTATACGTCATCGCATCAACACGGCCACCCTGAGTGACCATCTGATACTCACCTGACAGAGCGCCATCAACCACTTCAACCCAAGTCGTCGTGTACTGATAGGGGCGACCATACGCAAGCTCTTCTTGCTCAGTGTTGCGGTGAACCAGCCCAATAGCCTTTTTCGACTTGCTGTACTTGACGCCAGCACCGCTCCATTTGGCGACAGAATCGTAATAGGTTCTGAATTCAAAATTTATGGGCTTGCCTTCGTAGGAGCGGAAGCAAAAAACCTCGGTCGTGACCTCGCTATGAGCCGCCAGAGGAACGATAACGAGCAACGCGGAAAACAATGCAGACGAAAATTTCAAACCGAACATTCCTTTAGCGGTTTCATGGGTATCAGCAAACGATTCGGGCCTGTTATGCCCCAGGCTCAACCGCGTCGCACTTCAGCTCTTTGATTTGCTCGTTCTTGATCGGAATCACACAAGCGAGGCGCTTCTCTCCGAGCCCACGAAGCTCCGTCAACCTTAGCGTCACGTGCAATCCATCATCGGCAAACGCATGATCCTCAAACCCGGCATCGGCATAGTCCGTCCAAAATGCCTTGCCCTCGAAACTGCAAAACCGCTCGGAGGACAGCACTCTCCAACCGCCGTTGGGCGCCAGTATCTGGACCGTCAGGCATGGGCTGCCAAAGGTGCTGACATAACGTGCCACGACATCGCCGAAGCGCTGAGAGCCGGACAGGTACACCTTGTTGAGATCGACTACATTACCCGGCTCATCAGCGACGATTGTGTCCAGGTAGGCCGCACGCTCCAGACTTATTCTGGCCATGCAGTTGCTGATCGTCGTGACATGCGCTGCCACCCCAGGCTCGATTTCCGTGGCTTCAAGCGGGCACGTGGTGTCGCGTAGCTTGATCCAGGCGCGCTGAGATTCTCTGGCCATGGCGACCAGCGCCTTACCCTGCTCAGGGTCGCGCCGCTGTTGAGCCTCAAACCGTCCCAGCAGTTTCTTGTAGCTGGCATTGAGTTGCGTGTCGGCTTCCTTGAGGGCTGCCTCCACACACCGATCAACCTGGGCGCTAACGGTGATTTCTTTGCAGTCGTCCTCGGCCATCGCGAAGGAGACAAACAGACACCCAAAGGACAACGCGATAAAACGTGCAAACATGTTCAATTTTTCATTTCCTGAATGGCTGATCGCTCAATTACGCGTTGAGGTATTTTCTGCGCCTTGCCGTCGGCGCTCATCCCGTCGCGGTATTGGCTGTAATAGCGCTGCGCTTCGCCTTTCCGATCATGGCGCCAGAGCGAGTCGGCTATGTTCAACATCAGTACCGTGCGCTTACCAACGGACTCAACGCCGCGATAAAACTTCAGCGCCAGCTCATCGTTACCGCCCTCGGCCAAGTAGAAAGCCAAGTCGTTGAAAGCTTGAACATTGCGCGCCGGTGGGTGACAAGCCATATAGGACTCTGGACTTATAGTGCGAAGATTGAATGCGAGTTCTTCCACGCGAGATTGCGGCTTCTCAATATTTGAGACCTGCTTCAATAAGTCCTTTGGAGACGGCGTCTGCATGACGAGGTCAGGCGCATCCTCTTCTCCGGAAATCCACCGATTGCCCTCCCACTTGCCGTAGCAAAACCTGGCTGCAGGCTGACTGAGCACGCAACCGGTCTCCATCGAAATGACCCCGCAACCAGTTTCCTCTGTCGGGATTTCTTCACCCTCCTGGCCAATGACAACGCCATACAAAGTCTGAAGGAGGAGCAATGTTTTCTTGTCGGGACTTAACCAAGCCTCATGCGTTTCAGTACCCACCGCGGGTACATAGAGGGGAAACGTTTTTCCATTGGCGGTAAACGAGGCGACCGCCGACTCCGCAGCAGGCCTGCCCCATGTCTTGTCCTTCAGCGTCACTAAGTGCCCGCCAACCCCCACGATCTGAATATTTTCAGACAAGGCATTGGCTGAAGCTGACAGGCTCATGACAATCATCATCCGCTTAAGGGTGCCCGCGAGAAGATGATTCATCCGCTCACTCCTCATCCATCGGCGACGATTCCACGTCGGTCATGCTCAGCAGTCGAAATTCATTGTTCACAAACTCGTAGTAACGATCCCGGTTACCACTTTCCAACGCATTCCCCTGCGCATCTTCTTCGCCGTCGAGCGTGATGCCGGAGACGATGACCAAACGACTATCGGGCTGGTAAACCATGCCAAACGTGCTGCCGTCGTAAGCATTCGGCAGACCTCCAACCACTTCACCGGTCTGGGCGTCCAGCACTTCGCCGCAAATGGCGCTGCCGCCACAACCGAGCCTGTGCAGGATGTAATGGCCGGCGAAGTTGACCTTGCCTTGCGGGGCTTGCACCCGTGCCTGATCCATCATTGGACTGCTGTTCTCTTGCGGCACCAGTTTATGGTTGGGCCCGTTGAAAACTGGCGTGACGGTGTAATCCTTGAAGGCTGGATCGGCAGCGAATGCCATGGACGCGGCAGCCAATATCAAGCTGCCGAGAAGAACCGAAAATCCTTTCACGCTTTAGCTCCATCTATGCAATGCATCGTCAACATCCCCACTCGAAGGCGAGAGAAAAGGGGACAGACCACGTTTTTCGGGTAATTACTAAAACCGTGGTCTGTCCCCATTTCCCGCTGTTCACCTATTACGATTACACCTTCTTCTCCGACACCTTCAGATTGCCGGCCTGCTCGGCCACCAAGTCCATCCAGCCACCGGGCTTTTCTTCATCATTAGCGGCTTCCGCCACCATACCGGCCAATGAACCGAAGTCCTTCTTGCGCGCAGCTTCGGCTGCTTCCACCGCTTGATGGGCAACCAGGATTTTCTGTAGTGCCGCGGTGTTGGCAGTGGCTTCGCTCAACGGTTTAAGCGGAGGCAAGGCGGCGACTTTGGCGACCATATCGCCCGGCGTCTTGGTGAACGACCTCAGAGCATCCAGATTGCTTGCCATCGGAATCGCGATACCGGTAAGCGGGTCGAATGCGCTGATTTCTGGTAGGCCTTTCCCGGTCAGTATTGGTCGAGCGGCGTTCATCAGAGGAAGTGCCAGCAACATACGCGGATCGCGTTTTTTTATGCTCAAACCGATACTGGCTACCGCGACGCCGATGCCGATAACACGCCCAGCTGTGGCAACCAAAGACAGCTGTTTGTTTGACTCATTATCGAAATGCACCAGACGTATGCGGAAGTAATCTGTGAAAGGTTCGCGTGGCCCTAAGCCAGATGTATTCATAAACCATGCGCGAGAGTCATGAACCTGATCATCAAACAGTGCAACCAATTCTTCTTGACCCTGACGCACTTTGTTTGGCCCGCTGAACATTTCCTTGTAACGCGCCGTGCCATTGTCGTACAGGTAGTTGTACTCCTCGGCTTCATCTTCCTCGTTGATAGCGTAGACAGTGCCGCCAACCAACATATCGACGATCGTGCTGCCGATTTTCCAGTCATCCAGGATTCCCCATTCCTTCAGGTAGTCATGACGGAACTCAGCAGCCGCACCCAAGAGCTGAACTCGATCGAGGGGTGGATCGAAAGCTTTCTCCAGACGAATGCTGTCGACCTTTTCCTGGCCCCCCACAATCTGGACATTTAATTGATATTCTTTTTCCTGCGCCTCAGTGTAAGTGGGCAGCGGTTGCCCTTGGGCAGCGGCAGCAGATTCAGCGGAGCGACGCTTATAGATCGCACTCCAGGCATCCTGCTGGGCCGCCGGCATATCCTTGTCGACATTTGCAAAGAAACCACGTTGTGCTAAGCCACCGGCATAACGATCAATACGCCAGCCCGTAATGAGCGCCTGCTCACGCTTGATCATTTCATCGAGAGTGCCGCCTTTGACTTGAGACTGCCATGCATTGAAACGTTTGATCAGCTCGTCTGAAACCTTGAATTCGATTTCCGTTTCTGGGGCCATCACACGCCAGTCTTCGTGAACATCTGGCTGGCTTGCCGGCTCAGGTACCTGCAAAGGTGCACCTGCCTTGAAAGCTTCTGCATAAAGATGATGCAGCGGTATTTGCGATAGCACGTGGTCAGTACCCGGTAGGGCTTTGCCCTGACTTCCAGGTGGATAGCCCCCGCCCACATCTGAGTGCACCCCAGGGTAGAGATATTCTTCCGTTCCACTCCGATAACTTGACGCCTGAGTGTCATCCCGTTGGCCAGCAGCGTTTTTGGGCCTACGCCTGATTGAGTCTAAGGGGAAGCTGGCGCGCTGTTCGTGTGCTGATACCAGATGAACGCAACGCTTCAAAAAGTGGCAATCATCAGGAAGTGCGGTACTCATGCATTTTTCTACTGCCTCATCTGGCAGGCGCATTGTATCGTCAGCCCAGCCCATATGACCCGCTGCAAAAGGCATGCTATCTGCCATACCTACAGCCGCTACCGTGTCACAGATGCCGAGAAATTCGATAGATATTGGCAGTCCGGCAAAGCGGTACTCGGTCTGGCCATCAGCGCCAGTGCAACGAGTTAAGGTTTGCAGCCAATTAGCAAATGTCCGAGCCTGTGCTGCGCCACGGGAAAAACCATAAACATACAATCGCATAGCGAGAATGTGAGGTTTAACTTCCTCATCAACGCGCTTTTTTAACGCTTCCTCGAATTTCTGAATCTCTGGTCGCATTGCTGCTTCACGGTTTTTTTCTCCATTTTCCAAGAGTCCACCCGTGATCGCAGTCACCAGCCCGGTGGACATTGCACCTATCAGTCGCCGCATATCAGGCACAGCAAGGGCAGTAGACTCCAATGTCAGCTTTAATGCGTCCAGCATTCGAGTGAGCCCCCAGTTAATCCGGTTCTCACCCCCGCTCGCGAACATCAAACCACCATCGCTTGGCGTAAATTCGAGTATGTCAGGAAAAACGGTACCTACCCCTGGGCTGTAGTAACGAAAATATCCTTGCGCTTGCGCGTCGCTGGAGTCGCCGACACTGGCATGGAACATCCGAGCGATATTGCTGCGCGACGACGGAGTGGAAGAACCATCGGCCTGGTCATTGTTGTTGGTACCATCGAAAGCAAGGGTGATATGCAGGGTCTTACTGCAAGGTGGGCCGCTCTGAATATCACCTTTCGCCTGTAATAACTTTCGTTGCTGATTTCCAAACGCGACCTCATCACGCTTTTGCAGTTTTATATTTTCCGTCAACTGACTCGGCTCCCTTGGCAACCGGCGAGTCAAAGGAAAACTAGGGGCCACTAGTGCGCCAGCAGGTTTTGAAGTGGCTCCCGAATTCAAAAAGTCGGACATTTGGCGGACTCCTTCGCATTGAAATAAGCATGGTCCGGATAGTCAGGATGCTCCGGGGTGTAGCAGGTGGTAGAAACACGGACTTTATCGCAAGGTAGAAAATGCACCTGTATTGCGCAAAACTTTTCGCCATACTTAGGAACATCGACAATTTCTTTATGATGCGTGTAATTAGCGGCATGACGGGTATAAGCATCAGACTCAATCTGGCCGTACTTATCACGTTTAATGGCCGCGCGAGGGGCCGGATCGCTTTCCCACTCAACAACAGCTTTCAATCCCGGAGTCCATGTACGAGGCAAGGTGGTACAGCAAGTCTGAGAGCTCAGACCACCTTGATGCGGGCCAATGTTAGGCCCGCCGCCTCCATTCACTGTGAATCGATTAATGTTACTGGACGTGTGGTTATAGCCTGAAATGGGAGTGCCTAACATCTCGGACTGCGCCTGACAGGCAGCCAAATTCATCGAACCAAATATCAACAACAAAACGTTGGTTAACCGAATCCTTTTAGGACGAAAACACCCCAATCTACTTTTAACCTTAAAACGATCCCAGCCTAGAAAAACTTTTGATATAAGCGCCAACGAACCCCGCAAGTCGTTTACCCAAACCATACGCTTAGACATATACCTGACCCTCCATGCTCGCCTGATAATTAACAGGACTTTCGGACAACCAGGTCCTGCGCTTATTGTACATATACGTTTTAAATCGCATATCAGAAAATTCCTTTCGAACCTGCCGCACCGTATGCCGAATTATAACTTCGAACATACCGACGTCTCCTTTAATTGAAAATAAGCCTTATCGGGATAGTTACGATGACCGGGTGTAAAACACGTGGTAGAAACCCGAACTTGATCACACGGCAGAAAGTGAACTTGTAACGCACACACCCTTTCAGCGTACTTTGGAATTTCAACGATGGTTGAATGATGAGAATACCCAGCAGAGTGAAGAGCAGCAGCATCCTTTGCAATTTGACCCTGCTGGTCACGTTCAAGCTTCGCATAGGGCTGTGGATCTTTATCCCACTCAACAACCGCTTTTAGATTGGGACTCCATTGAACAGGAAGTCGACCGCAACAGACTTCACCGCCTCCCTGATGGGGCAAAATATGAGGACCACCGGCGCCATTGATACTAAATCGAATAACTGATGCAGACGTGTGGTTATAGCCAGTAACCGGCGCACTCACCATCTCCGGCCCACCACGACACCCACTAATCGCCGCCGCCCCCATCAATACCCACACACAGACCAGCCCGGAAGACATCGCCCTCCGCACCGCCCCCCGCGCAATCGTATTCATCAAATCAACGCCTTCGGCGGCTCATCGATCACAAACGACGAGTTCTCCACCAACCACTGTTCAATAAACGGCTCGCGTTCCTCCGGCTCTTTCAAGCCCTTCTGATTCGCCGCTAACTGGCTGCGATACAAATGCCGAATCAAACTCTCGTTACGACTCAAGCCATAGTTCTGTGGCACTGCGCAGCGATCGACGCGGTAGGCATCTGCTTCTGTCCACGCGAGCAAGTTGGCCACTTGCGGGTGATCGAACATTACCGGGCCGGCGGCGGGTATCTGGGCGTGGCGGACATAGTTGCCGGGCAGGCTTTGCGGTTGTTGGTCGCGGTCGAGCCAGTGCCACGAGATGACGGCGGCGTGGAAGGCGTTGCTTTGTGCCGGGGTCAGGGTTTCGGCGACTGGCAGCAGCATGCGCGGGTCGTAGTAGCGCAGCACGCCTTCGGAACGGCCCTGGTTCCATTGGGCTTGAAGGAAGCCGCGCAGGTGATCGGCGAGCGCTTCGAATTGCCATGGGCTGAATACAACGACGACATGTTTGTTGCAGTCGACGGCGTTGATGAAGGTTTTCAGCCAGTCGCGTTGGGCGATGTCGACGCGCAGCAGCAGCGGACCGAAGTCGGCGATGGCAACTTCGGGCGTTTTTTCGAACAGCTTGGCCAGCTTTGCCGCGTCGGGCTGTTCGGCAAGCTGTTGCAATAACGGGTAGTCGAGGCTGGTGGCATCGACCAGCACGTCGAGGTGCTGCTGCTTGAGTTGTTGAGCATTGACCCACAACTCGTCGAGCCAGCGCGCATTGCTTGGTTTCATGAAGTCATCCTTTATCGTGCGGCCAAGGCTTGAGCGTTACGTTTGGCCCGGGCCAGACATTCCTTGCACACCGGCGGTGGCGGTTTCGGTGCGTTGCCCAGTGCCTGCGGTGGCACCGCGCCCGCGATGTCCTTGTCGGCAGCGCCCGGCAATATCGGCGGTTTGATGCCGATGCCTGTGCCGGAGCCAGCCGAACCACCGGCATTGATCTTGATCACCGGCCCAACCACCGTCACCCCACCGCCATCCAGCTTGATAAAGCTCCCACCCCCCAGGATGGTCAGCTCCGTCCCCGCCTCAATAACAATCTTGTCTCCAGCCTTGAGGTGGATCTCTTTGCCCACACTGGTCAATTGCGCCGTGCCCAGCTTCACATGCTGGTTCTGCCCAACCGTGAGGTGATCGTCCAGCTTCGCCTCAACCTTGCGGTCGGCGATCGTGGTGCGGTGTTCTTCGGCCTTCAGCTCGGTGTAGGTGTTCTTAACCACCGTGTCATGACGCTCA
The DNA here is from genome assembly GCF_900636825.1 of Pseudomonas fluorescens. Classification (NCBI taxonomy): domain Bacteria; kingdom Pseudomonadati; phylum Pseudomonadota; class Gammaproteobacteria; order Pseudomonadales; family Pseudomonadaceae; genus Pseudomonas; species Pseudomonas fluorescens. The sequence continues at coordinate 5,876,425 of NZ_LR134318.1, forward strand.
TTCCCGACCCGAATCTTCTGGTCATGCTCAACGTTCTCATCCCAATCGCGCTGGGCATGAATGTAGATTTGCTCTGCACCTTTCTTGTCTTCAATGCGCAGTTCGTTGTAACCGCCGCCGCCCGGTGAGCTGAGGGTTTTGAACACGCTGCGGGTCTTGTTCGCTGGCAGTGCGTACGGCACCGGGTTTTCTTTGTGGTACAGGCAGCCGGTCACCAGCGGTTGGTCGGGGTCGCCTTCGAGGAAGGTGACGAGGACTTCCATGCCGATGCGCGGGATGCTGATGGCGCCGTAGCGGTCGCCGGCCCAGGCGCTGGAGACGCGTAGCCAGCAGCTGGTTTTGTCGTCGGCGAGGCCTTCGCGGTCCCAGTGGAACTGGACTTTGATGCGGCCGTACTGGTCGCAGTGGATTTCTTCGCCTTTGGGGCCGGTGACCATGGCGGTCTGGCTGCCGAGCACGCGTGGTTTCGGGTGCTCGAGGGCTGGGCGGTAAAACACGTCCCACGGGGTGGCGAGGAAGGTGTTGCGGTAGCCCTGGTGGAAGTCGTCTTTGTTGTCGGTGGTGTCGCTGGTCACGCCTTCTTCGAGGACTTGCGGCTGTTTGCCTTCGTGGAAGATTTCGGTGAGCAGCCACAGGTCGTTCCACTCGGTGCGCGGGTGGTCGGACATTTCCATGAAGTGACCGCTGACCAGTTTGGTCTGGTCGCCGCGACCTTCGGCCTGGCGGTAGTCGGCGCGGTGGCGTTCTAGGGCGCGCTGGCTGAGGAACTTGCCGCGCGCGCGGTCGATGAAGCGGCCCGGGTAGTCGTAGTCTTCGAGATCCGGTTCGGTGCTGTCGCCGTCAGGCTTGTACGCAGCCTCCATTTGCAGACGCGGCTTTTCGAAGTCGTAGTCACGGCGCGTGGTGCGGCTGGTGCGGGTTTCCAAGCGCAGCTTGAAGCCTTTGATCACCGGTTCTTCGGCGACCATGCCGCTGCCTTGCACGTAGGCAGTTGGCTGGCCAAGGTTGGGGAATACGGTCTGGTCATCGCCGAACACCAGCAGGTGAGCTTTTTCGCTGTGCTGGAAGTGGTAGTGAATACCCTCTTCTTCGCACAGGCGCTGGACGAAGTGCAGGTCGGTTTCGTCGTACTGCACGCAATAGTCGCGATCCGGGCACGGTTGGCTGAGCTGGAAGCTGTAGGCGTTGCCCTTGATGCCGTGCTCTTGGAGGATCAACGCGATGATTTTCGGCGCCGACATCTGCTGGTAGATGCGCTGGTTGGTGCGGTGATGCAGGTATTGCAGTTGCGGCACGATCGAAACTTTGTAGCGAGTCAGACGCTTGCCCGCATCGCCCTGGGCGACGCGGTAGATCTGCCCGTGAATGCCCGAGCCCTGTGGATCGAATGCCAGAAACGCCTGCTTGTGCAGCAGCTGTTCGAGGTCCAGATCGGGGTTTTCGCTGACCAGTTCGAGGTCGAAGCGATACGGCTGGCTGATGCCTTCGGTGCCGGTGAACGACAGCACTTGCAGGTCGCCGACGTAGTCTTCGACCTTGAGGCTGAAGTGGGTTTCGTTAGCTGAGTTGAACATCGTGTGCTCCCTGTTCGAATGTCATCCGTTACGCCCGAAGTCGCAGACGTTGCAGCCAGGACGAAGTGGCGCCCAAGGCGTCACGCAATTGTTGGGCAGTGATGGTGCGTTCTGCCGGGTTGAAGCTCAGCGCGGTTCGCAGCGCTTGCCAGCCGTGCTGGGGTAGATTCGCTGGGGCGCGCAGCTCGCGCTCCAGGTGTTCGTCGCGGGCCTGGGTCGAGGGCAAGCGGCGGCACGGGTGTTTGCCGCTCGCCAACTCATAGATCACGCAGGCCACGCCATACACGTCCGCGCTGGCCGACAAGGGTTGGCCCTCAAGCAGTTCGGGGGCGGCGTAGCCCGGGGTCCAGGCGTTGAAGCGTTCACGGCTCAGGTGCGGCAGGCCGGGCAACGTGCCCGCCTCTGCCTGCCCCAGACCGAAATCGAACAGGCGCAGACCATCTTCGCTGAGCATGACGTTGCTCGGCTTCAGATCACCGTGCAGCACGCCGCGACGGTGCGCGTAGGCCAGCGTGTCGAGCAGCGGCAGGACGATGTCGCGCAGTTCTTTCCACGGCAGGCCGAGGGGCCGCTCGCAGAGCAATTTGTCCAGGGTCAGGCCACGCATGTATTCCATGGTGATGAAGGCCCGCTGGCAGTCGGTGTCGACTTCAAAGGTGTGCGCACGCACGACGTTGTCGTGGCGCAGACGCCGGGTCAGGGCGAACTCGCTGTAGAGCAAGGCGCTGGCGTCCGGCGATTCGGCAAATTCTTCGCTGAGGATTTTCAGCGCAATGTAGGGATCGGGATCGCCGAACTGTTCGTGCAGCAGGTCCCGCGCCCGGTAAACGGCGCCCATGCCACCGGCCCCGAGCAGGCGCTCGAGGTGGTAGCGACCGGCGAGTACATCCGGCAGCGCACCGATGCTGGCCTTGGTCGGCGTCAGCAACGGTTCGGCCTTGTTGCCCTTGGCGAAGGCGAAGTAGGTCAGGTTGTTGGCCTGTTCTTCGCTGATCAGCAAGTCATCAATGGGCGATTCGAGTTCACTCATTGGCGGATCACCACGGCAGTCAGGTTGTCGCGCGCGGCGCCACGCAGGGCGCCGTCGAACAAACGTTCCAGCGCCACGTGCGGCGCGCTGAGGCTGAGGGCATTGCCGAGGGCATCGCTGCTCAGGCCCTGATACAGGCCATCGCTGCAGAGCAAAAACGCATCACCCGGATAGACCTCGAGTTCCAGTACATCCAGAGTCAATGTTTCGGCCGCGCCAACAGCTCGGGTCAATGCCTGAGCCGCCGGGTGTGCTGCCGCCTGTTCGACGCTCATTTGTTGCTCGTCGATCAATTGCTGTTGCAGCGAATGGTCCTTGGACAGCTGATACAACCGCTGCCCACGCCACATGTAGCAACGGCTGTCGCCGGCCCAGATGCAGGCCGCGCGATTGCCTTCCACCAGCAGCGCGACGACGGTGCTGCCCATGATGCTGTCGTGGCGCCCGGCGGTAACCGTCAACTCTTGGCCCAAACGCCGGTTCAGCCAGTGCAGGCACTGGCGGATGGCTTTGAGACGTTCGTCGAAGTCCTCGTGTTGCGGCAGCTCAGCCAGACTGGCGACGATCAACTGGCTGGCGATATCGCCGCCCTGATGACCGCCCATGCCGTCCGCGACCACCCACAGTCCATGCTGCGGCGAGTCGAGGAAGGCATCTTCGTTGCGCGCCCGCACCTTGCCCGGGTCGGTACGCGCCGCGCTGCGCCAGGCACTGGCCACCAGCATCAGAGCTGCACCGGCATACGGAAGGTGCGCAGCACACCCATGTCGAACGGGTTCGGCGTGCGCTGGCTGGTCAGCAGGTAGTTGGCGCGCAGGCCACCCACGTCGGCTTTCAGTACCAGCACGTCGCGACCGGTCATGTATTCGGTCTGCATCAGATCGAACAGACGGAACAGCGACCATGGGCCGGAGTTCTTCTCGATGCCGATCGGACGCCCGGCCATCTTGTCCATGACCAGACTGGTGCGGCCGTCTTCAGCGTCGGTCGGCCACTTGAAGGTCATTGGCAGGATCGGACCGTGACGGTATTCCATGGTCTTGTCGCCGAACTTGAATTCGGAACGGCTGACCGCCGGATCGAGGGTGTAAGGCTCCAGTTTGAATTGCACGGTCGGCTCGGCCGGGTTGATCGAGAAGAAGCTCTGACGAATCGTCAGCGCTGCAGCCATCTGATCGAGGTAGACCTTCGATACCGGCAGGCTGTGGCCATCGACGCTGCGCATGCGGTAGTTGCCCGGATCGCCGCTGACGAACGGACGCATGTAGCTGTCGAAGAAGCGGTCGACGATGCCCTGAGCCTTGAAGAACTCGCGGAAATCGTTGATCGCCACGTCGCTGGTGCTGCTGGCGCTGAACGGATAACGCTTGCTGATGGTTTTGCCATACACGCTGTACAGCTCGTTCTGATAACGACCGTTCAGGTACTGATAGGCGTCGTTGAGTACCAGACGCCACGAGTCTTCGGCCAGCACGTTGAACCACACGCTCAGCGGGCGAGGCAGACGACCGGAGGCGTTGCGCAGGTTGGTCAGCGCATCACGCTGGCCGCTCATGCGGGTCTTGGCCATCTCGAAGGCGGCTTGCTCCGGCGTGCTGGAACGAGCCAGACCGGCCAGCTGCAGTTGCAGGTCGTTGAGCGCGCTGAACGCTGGGGTCAGGTCAGCGCCCGGGCCGTTGTTGTCGTCGAGCAAACGATGCAGCGGTTCGAAGCGGCGTTGCAGGGATTTCTTCGCGGTGTCCGGCAAGTTCTTCGCCACGTTCAGGACCGAAGCCTTGTCCGCCACGGCAGAAGCCAATTTGCCGACCTTGCCCAGTTTGCCCTTCTGTCCGGCCAGCGCATCGGCGGCTTCGCCGGCTTCATCGACCGGGTCAGCCGTGGCTTCGAAGCGCGTGTTTTCCCGCACTTCGGTGAGCAACGCGAGTACCGGCGAGTTGGCCGAGGTCAGGCCCGCCAGTTGCTCGGCGCCTTCGCCAGCGTCGCTGATCGGCGGCAGTGCCACCTGGCCAACGGCTTCGCTCCAGTAATTGGCGTAGTCGCGGAAGTACAGCTGCTCGAGTTCGACCATCAGGCGACGCAAGTCCATGTCGCTGATGCCTGCGCCTTCGCCCAGCACCCAGTTATCACGCAGGATATCGGTGACCAGCGCAGCGCCTTGCACCGAGAAATACTGCTGATAACCCTGCTGGGTGTAGAAACCCGGAATCACGTATTCAGTACCGATGAACAGCGAGCCTTGTGGGCCGAGGTGTTGACTGAACCGGTAATCCGGCAGGTTTCGCGCCTGCTCGCGGAGCATGCGGTAAACCACGGTAGCCAGCGATTCGCTGCGCAGAATCTGACGCGCCTGTGCGACCAACTGGTCGTTCAGCGGGTAGATGAATGGCTGCTTCAGCAGACGTTCGAGATGCGCATTCAAACCATTCTGCACAGCGGTGTTGCCGGTGTAGCGCTGCGACCAGTCGGTAGCGACCCAGTCCTTGAGCCATACGGCGTCACGACGGTCTTTCATGTTCAGCATGAGGTAAGCGCGCAGGCTGTTGAGCAAGCGATCGCGGTCCTTCATGTTGGCGCGAATCTGCCCTTCGAGCATGGTCGCCACCCGTGGCAGCAGTTGCGCTTCAAGCTCCCGCTCGTAGGCGTCGCTGACCACCGGGTTGACGTCGTCGCCCTGATACAGACCGCCGCGTTCGTGGTACGAAACATCGCCCCTCTTCGGGAATACCTGCGTCGCGGCGTAGCTGGTGTCGAGGGCTTTCAGCGCACCCATGGCGTCATCACGCGACGACAACGCCGTGCGCTGCTGCGTCCAGTTCTGCGCCAGATCGCGGAGGTTTTCCAGGCGCTCGTAGTTGGCCGAGAAACCGCCCGCCCAAAGCATGCCGAACAACGCCAGCGCGGCCAGCGCGCCCACATACAGCGCACGCTGCCCCCAGTGAATGCGGCTGCGCTCGCGCTTGTCCAGACCGGCCAGATCAGCTTCGGGGAAGATTACCTGGCTGAGCAAGTGATGGATGAAGCGCGAACGGCCGCTGCGCAGGGTCGGCAGCACGCCGGCGTTCAAGCCGAGGCTGGCGCCGATGCCGGCGGTGGTCGCGTCCATTTCCTGGGTCAGGTGCGGTGCGCTGGTCAGGTAGAAACCGCGCAGTTGCGTGGCCCGCTGATAACGGTTGCCGGTGAACGCCATGTCGACGAACAGGCACAGACGCTCGCCGATCTGCCCCAGTTGATGCGGGAAGTCGAGGATGCGACCACGGCGCTGGGTATCACGCTCAGAGTGCATGCGCATGATCACTTGGCTGTTCAAGCGGCGCAGCAGCTCTTCGAATTCGTTGCGCAGTACCGCGACGTCGGTGCCGACCTGATCCTTGCGGAAACTGGTGCCGAGCACCTGATCGCTCTCTTCGCGGGTCAGTTGATCGAAGAACTCGTCGAAGCCGAGCAGCTTGTCAGCCTTGCTCAGGACCAGGTACACCGGCACATCGACGTGAAGTTTCTGATGCACGTCCTGCAGACGGCTGCGCACTTGGCGCGCCAAGACGTCGATGTCCTGCTCGGTGCCGCCAGTCAGGGTTTCTACCGGGATGGTGACCAGCACGCCGTTCAACGGACGGCCACGACGACGCTTGCGCAACAACTCCAGCAAGGTGGTCCAGGCGCTGCCGTCGACTTCCGCGTCAGGCTGGCTCATGTAACGTCCGGCGGTATCGATCAGCACCCCGTGGTCGGCGAAATACCAGTCGCAATGACGGGTGCCGAGGGTGTCGCGGGTCAGCTTGCGGTCGATCTTGTTGATCGGGAATTCCAGTCCGGAAAAGTCCAGCAGGCTGGTCTTGCCCGAGGCCTGCGGGCCGATCAGCAGATACCACGGCAAGTCACTGCGCCAGCGCTCGCTGCGGCCGCGATACAGGCTCGACGTCTTGAGCGTTTTCAGCGCGTCCTTGAAACGCGCCTTCAACTCTTTCTGTTCTTCATCGATCAGCTCTTCGCGGCGAATGCGGTCCTGGCCGTCTTCGCTTTCTTCCTCGGCTTTCTTGCGAATGCCAGCGCGCCAGCTGACAAAGACCATGGTCAGGCCCCAGATCAGGAACAGCGCACTGATGGTCAGCAGACGCGAGGTCGCGCTTTCCCAGAACTTGTAATCATCGACCGCCAACAATGGGCCGACGAACCACACCAGCAATGCAACGAACAGCACCAGCAGCAAGGTCCAGACCCAGGTCTGGCGCAGGAAGGCGCCGACTTTCTTGAAAAACTTTTTCATCACACGTCCCTGTTTTACGGCTGCGCCTGCGGTTGCACCGCGGCTGGATCAAGCGGCTGATAAGGTTGCAGAACGGTGTCGCGTTGCTCGCTCAATACCCAGGCGAAGCCCGAATACATCACCACCAGGCAGACCAGAGTGAAGAGCACCACCATCCACGCCGGAACAATGCGCACCAGGTTGCGGCGCTGATCGTTGAGGCCTTCCCAGTGCGGCGACAACTCGCGCGGCACGTCGCCACGCAACTGACGGATTTGCCGGTACAAGGCATCGCGGATGCCTTCAAGCTCGAGCATGCCGCGCGCCTGTACGCGGTATTTGCCCTCGAACCCGAGGGACAGGCACAGGTACATCAGCTCAAGCATCGGCAGATGCTTGACCGGGTTTTTCGACAACCGATCGAGCAGCTGGAAAAACTTCTCACCGCCGAAGGTTTCGTTGTGGAAGCTGCTCAGCAGACTCATCTGCGACCACTCGCTTTCGTTGCCCCACGGCGTGGTCACGACCGCTTCATCGACCACGGTGCAGAGCACGTAACGCGCGGCCATCACCTGGCTGCTTTCGGCACCGTTGTGCAGAGCGCGGACTTCGAACAGCTTGAGCCCGGCGGTCAGGCGCTCGTTGAGCGCATACAGATCTTCACGAGTGTCGCTGTGCTTGAGACGCACCACTTCCGAAAGCAGTTCGGACGAAGCCGCTACCAGCGAATTGAGGCTGATGTTGAACGCTTCTGCCGGGCGTAGCCGCGCAGCGTAGATCATGCGTTCTTCCAGTTGCTCGAAACGCGGCGGCGCGGCGAAATCGGTCAGCGGACTCGATGCCGGTCCGTGGCCTTGACGATCGAGCAGGACGGTTTTGTCGTCCTGGCTGTAATCCGTTTCCTTGATCATATCGGTCAGTTCCTGATGGCCCAGAATTTCAGTTCAAGCTCGGCAAATTCGCCGGACACGTGGAACGCGAAACCGCCGGAGCGCTCGAGTTGTGCCAGGTCTTCGGAACTGAGTTCGAGGATGAAATAGGTTTTGTTCGAGTGGAACGCGATCTGCCGCGGGGCCACCGGCAACGGTTTGACCTTGATCCCCGGCAAGTGCAGGTTGACCAATTGGCGGATACGCTCCACCGGGCCGACCTTGAGGTGCTGCGGCAAACGCTGCCGCAGTTCTTCGGAGTCGCAATTGGCACTGGCCGCCAGCACGAACGAGGCCGAGCCGAGCAGTTTGTGATCGTGCAATGGCGAAACGATGATGCCGTACTGACGCGCCTGCAGGATCAGTTCGATGGCGTGCTGTTCGAGCACCATCGATAGCACCTGACGGATCGCTTCCATCAGTTTGCGGAAGCTTGCGCCCTGATCGGCGTGGGAGTAGCGGCTGTCCAGACGCGGGCGTTTGCTCTCGCCAGAGAAAGTCGCCAGGTCGCCAAGCATGGTCAGCAGCGTGCGGTACAACTCTTCCGGGTGCACCTGCTCAAGCCCGAGGTAATGGCGCAGCAGCAGTTCGGTGCGATTGATCAGTTGCAGCATCATGAAATCGCCGACCTCGGCACCGCCGACCTTGCCGTTGGAGCGAATCCGCTCGGCAATCGTGTCGCCGCGGTGGCTGAGCATGCTGATGACTTCTTTCAGGCACGACAGCAGATAACTGGAGGCGTGGGCCTGAATGTAGGTCGGCACGAAATCCGGGTCGAGGCTGATCACGCCATCGGGCGTGGTGTCGAGCACGTCGCAGATCTTCAGCTTCACGTACGCTTGATCGCTCTGCTGCTCGCCGAGCAACAGTTTGAAGTCCGGGCGCCCGCAGCTGACCTGGCTGGCCGAATCGTCGCCGGCGTTGGAGTCGGCCACTTCGGCGTCGTACGCGGTGTAACGTGCGAGCACGTCGGATTGCTCCGGGCGGCGCGACTCGATGTGGTTACCGGTGACCAGCGGCAGCGCCAGGTAAATCGGCGTATTGCCAGTGTTCGGCGGTACGTCCAGCGCCAGCGGCTCGGTGTTGCCGCCAAGTTCGAACAGGCTGCCGTCCGGCAAAATTCCCGAGGCTTCACTGATCACCAGTTTGCCCATGTTGAGGAATTGCAGGTCGATCTCCAGATTGAGGAAACCCCAGGTGTAACCGCCGAGCAGTTGCGTGCGGGTTTTCATCTGGTGATCGTAATAGCGATCGTTGTGCTGGAAGTGCTGCGGACGCAGCAGCATGCCTTCCTGCCAAATGACTTTATGCGTGTTCATGTTCAGTCATCCGCCTTGGCGAGCACTTCGTGGGTGTTGCGGATGCCGGCCTGATCCAGAGTCAGATCAGCCTCGGTCACTTCCAGCGGGGTGATCTGCACGGTGTAGCGCCATTTGGTTTCCGGCAGGTCGCGGTAAGCGGCGAGAACGCCGACGTAGCGGCTGCCCTCCTCCACGCTGAGTTTCATTTCCACGGTTTCACCCGGGCGCAGTTCGAGTTCTTCACTGGCCACCAGATCCGGATTGAGGGATTCCTTGGCGCGCTCGTAGAGGCTGAAGAAATCGGCATTTTCGAACGTCACCGGGTGCTTGAGTTCGAACAGGCGCACCACCACCGGCGACGGGCGACCGTTCAGATCCGGGTTGAGCTGGTCGCTGCCGGTCAGTTTCAGGTTGATCTTGGTGACTTTCGAGTACGGCGACAGCGACGAGCAACCAGCGAGCAGCACCAGCAGGGTGAGCGCAGTCAGCGTCTGGAAAAAAGCGGTAGAGCGGCGAGACATGCGCATCATCCTTGGTGGTCGGTATGGAGGGTGGAGATCAGGCGAATCTGTTCTTCGTAGGCCTGGGCGAAGTCGCGGGCCAGCAGGCGCTCGCTCCAGTCATCGTCCTGACGCAATGCCTGGTGATAACGGCCGAACGCTCTCCAGCGGCCGCCCGACGTGGCGATCAGCGGTTTGCTGTCGCGCTCGAAACGCAGGGTCAATTGCTCCGGCGAGAAATGTTCCAGCGTTCCGCGCACTGCGGCGCGACTGGCGGTCAGCAAGGCCACCTGATGCGCCTGCAAATCACGGAAGGCACGGGAAATCGCTTGCTCGGCCGGCAGGTGTCCGGGCTTGCTCGGCTGAAACAGAATCTGCAGCGCTTCGCTCGGATCGACGGCAAATTTCAGCGGGTTCTTGTTGGTGCCTTGCACGGTGGTCTGAGCGAGGCGCAGTTCGTTCTTCAGCTCGGAGCGGGTGCGCAAACTCTGCTGCAACCCGCCGATGCTCTGACGCAACAAGCGCGCAGCATTCAGTGCCAGCGCCTCACGCTCGTCGTGGCTGAGACCTTTGAGGTCCACACCGAGGGCTGCACCGAAGTGCTCCCAGAAGCCTTCGCTTTGGCGCTCGACGGCTTTGGGTGCCGGAGCAGGCTCAGGTTCGACAGGGGCCGCGACCAGTTCCGGCACCATCAGGCTTTCCATGTCGATGCGTGCGTAATCGGCGCGCTGGCGGGAGTCTTCCGGCTTGGCGCTCGGCGAGAGCAATTCGTCGATTTCCGAGTAAACGCGCTCCTGCTGTTCGAGCGCGTTGAGCGGGTCGAGGTCGAGGAAGGCGTCGTCCGGAATGATGCTGCCGGCAGCGCGTGGGCGGCCGACTTCGCCGTCGAAGGTCGCCGGGTCGCGCACCAGCCGCGCGCGAATCTCGAAGTCGCCGAGAATGTAGGTGCTGCCGTGCTCGATGCGCACCGGCTCGCCCTTGTGCAGGCGCGCGTGGCTGCTGCCGTCCTGCACACCGTTGCTGCTGGTGTCGGTAAGGAAGAACGAGCCCTCGCGGTAGCTGACAATCGCGTGGTGATTGGACAAGTGACGCTTGCGGTCAGGGATGATCCAGTCGCAATCCTCGCCCCGCCCGATCACGCCGCCGGCCTGTTTGAAGGTCCGCTGGCACAATTCGGTGGGCACGAACTGCTTGGTGTTCAGCATTTCGAAAACCAATTCCATGTTTGATGCTCCTTGCGGTCACTTGCCGCGATTGACCGCTTGCGGATCACCCAACGGGCGATAGTCGTTGTCGTTGAATTTGTAATTGCCGCTACAGCCGCCAAGGCCGCATAGAACGACGAGGGTCAGCAGGACAGCATGCCAGTGACGGACAGACATCAGAGGGTCTCCAAAGCTAGACAAAGCACAAAGCGCCGGCCCTTGCGGGCGGCGCTGAAATGGGTTTTTCGGGACAGATCGATGCGTTTTTGCCTAGCCATCGAAATCCCCCAGATTGATGTTCAGACGACCGAGCCGGTACAGGAGCGTGCGCCGAGGCAAGCCCAGTTCGCGGGCGGCGAGGGTCTGGTTGCCGTCGTTTTTGCGCAGGCAATCGAGCAGCAAGGTGCGCTCGACCTGCTCCAGGCGTTCGCGCAGATTCAAATGGCTGTTGTCTTCCAGCATCGGTTCCAGGCGCAGGGAAAAATGCTCGGCGAGCAACTCGCCGCCTTCGCACAGCAACACCGCACGTTCGACCAGCGCCTTGAGTTCGCGGACGTTGCCGGGGAAGGTGTAACCGCTCAGATGCTCCAGCGCTGCGTCCGACCAGCGCACTGGATCACGCTGCAAATACGTGCAGGTTTTCTCGGCGAAATGCTGGGCCAGTTCGAGAATGTCGCCTTCGCGCTGACGCAGCGCCGGCAGCTCGATCGGGAATTGCGCGAGGCGGTAGTACAAGTCCTCGCGGAATTTGCCTTCACTGACCAGCGTCGACAGATCGCGATGAGTCGCAGCGATGATGCGCACGTCGATCTTGTGCGTATCGTTGGAGCCCAGCGGGCGGATCTCGCCTTCCTGCAACACGCGCAGAATTTTCGCTTGCAGCGACAGCGGCATGTCGCCGATTTCATCGAGCAACAGCGTGCCGCCATTGGCCGCGTCGAACAGTCCGGCACGGTCGCGGTCGGCGCCGGTGAATGCGCCTTTGCGATAGCCGAACAGTTCGCTTTCCAGCAGGTTTTCCGGAACCGCCGCGCAATTCTGCACGATGAACGCCTTGGAACGACGCGGGCCGCAATCGTGAATCGCCCGCGCGACGACCTCCTTGCCCGTGCCGGTTTCACCGCGCAGCAGCACGGTATACGGGCTGTGCAAGACCTTGCTGATCAGCGAGTGGGTCTGGCGCATGGCCGCGCTTTTGCCGATCAGGCCATAGCCGCTGATGCTCGGCAGGCTGCGCGACACCGATGCGGCCGGCGCCAACGGTTGGCGCAGACGCTGCAGCAAATGTAACTGGCCAAGCACGAACGAGCCGAGCTGGCCGAGGGAATCGGCAAAGCCTTGCAGGTTGGTGCGACGACGACTGGCACACAGCAGCAAACCTTCAACGGCCTTGTGCTGATTGACCAGCGGCACACACAGCAACGACTGCCATGGTGACGCCGCTGCCGGTAGAAAACTGGTTTCGTGCAGGCTGCCGCTCAAATCGTCGAGGCACACCACGCGGCTCTGGCACAGTGCGAATTGCAGCAGTTGTTCACCGTTGTAATCCGCCGGCAGGCTCGCCGCTTCGCGCGGTTGCAGGGCGCCGTCGAGGCATTCGGCGTTCATCCCCAGGCAGGTGTGGGTAGCGTCGAGCAGATACAGCTGCGTCAGTTCGCAACCGCTCAGCTCGGCCAACCCACGCACGAAGTCACCCAGCAACGCAGCTCCGTCCGCCGCTCGCGACAGACTGGCGAACTGCGCCAGCAACGCTTCGGCATACACCAGCGGCTGCGGCACTTGGGTGAACATCACGCCCACCTCAGGCGAACTCGCACGTCACGCTGGCGTCGCCGTCGAGCGTGGCATGCACACGCTTGAGGCTTTCACCGGTGGCCATGGCATCGAGCAGACGATCGGCTACCAACGGCAGCACGTGCTGATCGAGCAGATGGTCGATCAGACGTGCGCCGCTTTCGCTTTGGGTGCAGCGCTCGGACAGGTGATCGACGAGGTTCTGGCACCAGGTGAATTCCAGCTGACGACGGTTCAGGCGCTCGCCGAGACGGCCGAGTTTGATCTCGATCAGCTCGCGCAGCACCGGGCCGCCGACCGGGTAGTACGGCACCACTTTCATCCGCGCCAGCAGCGCCGGTTTGAAGTGTTTGCTGAGCACCGGGCGAATGGTTTCTTCGAGCACTTCGGCGGTTGGCCGCGCGCCGTTTTCACAGAGGTCGCTGATCTTGTCGCTACCGAGGTTGGAGGTCATCAGGATCAACGTGTTGCGGAAGTCGATCTCGCGACCTTCGCCGTCGTTGGCCACGCCTTTGTCGAAGATCTGGTAGAAAAGGTTGAGCACGTCCGGGTCAGCCTTTTCGACTTCATCGAGCAGCACTACCGAGTACGGTTTCTGCCGCACGGCTTCGGTGAGCATGCCGCCCTCGCCGTAACCGACGTAGCCCGGTGGCGCACCGATCAGTCGCGAAACGGTGTGTTTCTCCTGGAATTCAGACATGTTGATGGTGGTGATGAAACGGTCACCGCCGTACAGCAGGTCAGCGAGAGCCAACGCTGTTTCAGTCTTGCCGACGCCGCTCGGCCCGACCAGCAGGAACACGCCGACCGGTGCGTCTGGCTTGTTCAGACCGGCAGCAGTGGCGCGCATCGAGCGATCCAGCGCGTGCACGGCTTGTTCCTGACCACGAATGCGCGTGCGCAGGTCGGTGGCGAAACTGGCAACTTTGGCGTTGTGTTCGCGGGCCAGTTGCGCCAACGGCACGCCGGTCCAGGCGCTGATCACTTCGGCAACCAGACGCGGGCACACTTCGAAGCTGACCAGACGTTCCTTGATTTGTGCAGCAGTCAACGCCGTGTGGGTTTCGTGGAGTTGAGCTTCCAGCGCTTCGACGCTTTGGCCTTCCTCGACTTCGGCGGCGTGGGTTTCGATCACCGTGCCTTCGGCGTCTTCCTCCACGCTAACGGTCGGCTCGACTGCGGCGGCTTCGCGGGCCTTGGCCAGTTGCTGACGCAATTCCAGCAGGCGCTCCGCCAACTGTCTCTGTTCAGTCCACAGGGTTTCCAGCGCGACCATTTCGCTTTCGGCTTCGTCCAGACGGGCTTCCAGTGCTTCGAGCGCTTCGAGATCGATCAGCAAGCCAGCTTCGGCATCGCGGCGCAGGGCCTGACGCTGACGGCCGCCTTCAGCCAGTTCACCACGCAAACGCTCGAGGCTTTCCGGGGCAGCGGCGAGGCTGATGCGCACGCGAGCGCACGCGGTGTCGAGCACGTCGACGGCTTTGTCCGGCAGTTGCCGTCCGGCCAGATAACGCGCTGACAATTCCGCAGCGGATACCACCGCGTCATCGCGCAGATAGATGCCGTGGCTCTTCTCGTAGACCTGAGCCAAGCCACGCAGAATGGTCACCGCTTCGCTGACAGTCGGTTCGTGCAGTTGCACGGGCTGGAAACGACGGGCCAGCGCCGGGTCTTTCTCGAAGTATTTCTTGTACTCGGCCCATGTGGTGGCGGCGATGGTGCGCAGTTCGCCGCGGGCCAGCGCCGGTTTCAGCAGGTTGGCCGCGTCGGAACCGCCAGCATTACCGCCAGCGCCAATAAGGGTGTGAGCTTCGTCGATGAACAGAATGATCGGTTTTGGCGAGGCTTTGACCTCATCGATCACGCCTTTCAAACGACGCTCGAATTCGCCTTTGACGCTGGCGCCGGCCTGCAACAGGCCCATGTCCAGCGAGAGCAATTCAACGCCTTTGAGCACTTGCGGAACTTCACCAGCAGCAATGCGCGAGGCGAGGCCTTCAACGATGGCGGTTTTACCGACACCGGCCTCACCGACCACGATCGGGTTGTTCTTGCGGCGACGGGCGAGGATGTCGACCATCTGCCGGATCGCGCCGTCTCGGCACAGCACCGGGTCGAGTTTGCCGTCGCGGGCCTGCTGGGTGAGGTTGTGAGTGAAGCGCTGCAACAGCGATTCGCCCTGCGCGGCCGGTTTGCCATTGGCCGCCGGTTGCTCCTGTTGCGACAGGGCAAATTCTTTCAGGCGATCGATGTTCAGTTTGGCGAGCAGCGGCTGATAACGGCTGCCGGCATAACGCATCGGGTTGCGCAGCAGAGCCAGTATCAGCGCGGCGTCTTCGACCTGGGTCTGGCCCAGTTCGAGGTTGGCCACCAGCAGCGCATCTTGCAGCCATTGCACCAGTTCCGGGGCAAACACCGGGTTGCGCGAAGCGCTGTGCTCGACGCGCGACTGCAATGCAGCGGTCAGTTCACCGGCGTCGACGTCAGCATCTTGCAACGCGCGCGACAGCAAGCCGTTCGGGCGCTCGAGCAAGCCCAGCAGCAAGTCTTCGACCAGAATCTTGCTGCCGCCACGGGCCACGCAACGCTCGGCCGAACGCTCCAGATCACGACGGGTTTCGGCGTCCAGCGCCTGGATGAGTTGTTGCAGGTCTACGTTGATCATGGCTCACGTCCTTAATGAATTTTGCTGCCCAGGGTCACCACGCCGTCCGCTTTTTCGCGGCCCAGCCAACTGGTCCAACCGAGGCGACAGGCGTTCTGCTCACCGATGCGCAGTTCGCGGATTTCTTCCTGGCGCAGGACCAGGCGAATGTCGTAATCGAGCGGGTCACGCAAGGTGAACCGCACCAGCGCGCAGAGCGGCTGGTAGCCGAAACCGATCGGCAGGAATTCATGAAATCGCTGCCAGTCGAGTTCGGTGATGTGAATGCGGAATTTGCCGCTGCGATCGCGCACGTGCTCGCCCAGCACCAGGTCTTCGCCGAGTACGCTGTTGGCGCGGCCCAAACGATTGCGCTGCTCGTCGAGAATTTCCACGCGGCGCTCGATGCACTGCTCGATGACCAGGTCTTCGTGCTTGAAGTAGTAACGCAGCACGGCTTCGATCAGCGCCGCCGAGTGCGCCCGCAAACTGAGCAAACCGAGGTACGGCAGCAGGCGTTTCCAGTTGAGTTCCTTGGCCTTGCGGATCTCATCGCCGCCCAGGCCGATCAGGGCAAACAGCTGCGCCGAGAACGGATCGACCGCGCCGCTCTGGAAGCTTGCGCGGTAGCGGTACTTGCGCCAGATCGGCAGCATCAGCCGTTGCAGACGATGGTGGAACAGGTCAAGGAAATTGCGCGTCGGGTTGCCGTCTTCGCTGTCGCCCAGGGCCTGCTCGCCATAGAACGCCGGCAGCGGCGAGCCGGAACCGACCAGGCCGATAAGGTTGAAGCGCATGCGCGCGCGCATCTTGCCGTGCTCTTCGAAAAACTCGACGCGATCGACGTCGCTGCGCGGGAAGCCCAGGCTCGGGTTGGCCTGAAACTCGACCTGATCGTACAGATCGTCTTCGCTCAGATGCGGGTGTGCCACGCGCAGCCGGTCGATCACCAGCAGCACGGCCTGAAACAGCGAGTACTCGCGTATTACCTTGGTCAGCCCGCTTAAAGCAGGGGCTGCAGGCCCATACGTGGTGTCCATTGGTACACCTCTCCCTGTGTGCTTTTTACCCGCAGCTCATGGAATGAATTGAGACTGGCGTAAAGCGCGAAAAACTCGTTGAGAACCGAAGCGAAAACGAACAGGTCGCCCTCGCCGATATAGCCTTCCGGGTCGATGGTCAGCTCGGTGCGCAAACCGCGCACCGGCAGACCGCGATGCAGTCGGTCGACGTGGTGATGTTTGATGTGCTTGAGGCCGCCGAGCAGGCGCTTGCTGACCTTCTCCGCGTGCTGGTCGTAGTAGCGCGGCAGGTCGTAGGTTTCCAGAATTACCTTCAACGCATTGACGTCCGCCAATGACAGATAGTTGAGCGACATGTTGCTGATCAGCTTCCACAGGAAGTCACGGTTCAGCGGCGGCGCGAAACTCGACGTGGCCGGGGTGATGTTGCGGAAGCTGAGAAATTCCGGGGTCTGCTCGCTGGCCATGCAGATGTCGCCGAGCTTGAGCTTTTTCGGCAGGTTCTGATTGGTGCACATCAGCTCGATCGACAGGGTTTCATGGGCTTCTGTGTGGCGGATGCCGAAGCTCAGATAAGTGTCGAGGCCGTCATGCAGCAGCGACGAACGCTGGCGGATGCTGTAATGCGGACGGCTGTTGGGCACGTCGAAACTCGGGTCGTGCTCGAACGATTCGAACGGCACGTATTCCTGATAACCGAGGCCGCCGGGCTTCCAGCCGGTCACGGTTTCCACCGAGAACACACCGCAGTTTTCCAGGTCGTATTCCGCTGGCAGCAGCAGGTATTCGTCCTGCTTGCCGTCGAGGCGGATCGGCAGCGCGTCGTGCTCGAACAGATTGACGATCGGCGTGCAGAACAGCTTCACGTTGTCCAGGGTCGGACGCATGCGCATGATGCCGCTCTTGCGAATGTCGAAGCGCAATTCAAGACCGCGCATTTGCTTGAGCGTGTCCTCCGGCAACGCCTTGAGGATGTCGAGGCCGTTGACATCGACAAACAGGAATTTGTCCTGGAAGGCGAAGTATTCCTGCAAATAGCGATAGCCACGGAAGGTGTTCAGCGGATACGGGATCAACGCCTCTTCTTCGGCAAAACCCACCGGTTTCACCCGGTCGCCGGGTATCTTGAACGCCATCGGCTTGCCGCTGACGCCATCAATCGGCTTGCCGGCGCCGTCGAGCGGGATCAGCTCGATGCCGTCGAGGTTGCGCAGCAGGCTCAGGTACAGCATCTGGCTGATGTAGCGCTCCCCGGCAAAGTGCAGACGCAGTTTGCTCAGCTCCAGCTCGCCGAGGTGGCCGTCAGCGCTCATCTCCAGGCGCAGACTGAGCAGCGAGCCGTCGCCCTTCACCGAGTAGTTCAGCGCCGCCAGATCCAGCGGCAGCACTTCGGTCGGGTAGCAGGTGCGGAAGCGGCAGCGCACGTCTTCGATCGGCTTGCTCTCGATCGGCGTATCGCGCGCGACCAGCAGCGCCGGCCCGGAACGCTTGAGCGGGTCGAACTGCAAAATGCTGAACGCCGGCAGCGGGCGCATGTAGTTCGGCCACAGCAGCTGCATTAACGAATGGCTGAGCTCCGGCAGCTCGTCATCGAGCTTCTGACGCAAACGCCCGGTCAGGAACGCAAAGCCTTCGAGCAACCGCTCCACATCCGGATCCCGCCCGGCCTGCCCCAGATAAGGCGCCAGCGCCGGACTACGCTCGGCGAAACGGCGACCGAGCTGGCGCAGTGCGGTGAGTTCGCTTTGGTAGTAGTGGTTAAAGGACACGGGATACCTGCCTGGTAGTGGAACTCATTTAAAAGAACAGCGGAACGTTCCATGCGGGCTGGGAATTCCCCGCGCGCAACGTCGGCAATGACGGCCGATAGTCATGCTTCAACATTTCTTTTTTGAAAAAAAAGGCGATCAATTAACCGACCAGCGAATATCGCCGCAAAAGTCAGGACACCACCCATCAATGTGTAAGCCATCGCACGAACGGGATAATGCGGTAAAAAATAATACAGAATAAGTGCAAGCATGAATGAGACAAAGAGGACTTTTAATTTAAGCCTTGGGATAAAAAAAGTTATAGCGTTCATCACTATAAAATACTGAACCATCAGATCGGGCGTCATGCCGATGCCAATACCTCTTGATGTCAATCCACCGTATATATCAATATATAAGTCGACACCAAAGTTATGCAGCGGAATGTACAGGGCACACACTATCAAATGGGGAATACAAGCCATTAATCGCCGAGCTTTCATTTCTTCCACGTCCCGTACTGATCCATATCACCTTGCGATATGGAATTTATCAATTTTGCGTTGGATACCGGCACATAAGGTGCGTCAGTAAGTTCGATGGTGTGAGGAATACCTTTATCGTATACCGTGTCTTTTTTCACGACCAACTTACAGTTTTCCTTTGCCCACAATATCCCTCGCAAAATGATGAAGTTATCGTAAACGTCTTTCGGTCCTCGCTCCGCCCCGGTATAGGCTTTGCCGTCACCCCACGTGACACCCGTTTCACCAGCCATCCTAATCGCGAGCTCTACCTGCTTTGTTTCTCGCAGATACTTCCTATAGGTGTTAACCGCAAACGGCACTTGACCAATGCCATCAGTCCAATAGGGTTTATCCTCCATGAACACCATCAAAAACTCAGCACCGCCCACGGCACGGAATTTCCAGTCACCAGGCATTCCGGAGTGAAACGTGAAGGAAAACCGGTCAACAATGGCAAAGTCGATCAATTCCTGCCAGGTAACATGTTTATAAGCCGCATTCGACTCTGTTCCAACCACGGTTGTTTCGGGGTTGATCCAGATGAGCTCTCTGTAATATCTGGCCAACGGTTCAAACCACTGTCCCTTTTCCGCGTACAGTTTTTCTGCAGTGATGATTCTGAATGGAGAGTCATCCTTGCCTGGCTTCAAGGCGAAGAGAGGTACACCACTTTTCCTTGTAATAATCCAGGCTGACGGCAGGTCAACTTTCTTTGGCTTTGTATCCTTGCTTTCTGTCGTTTCGGCAAGCACTTTAAGCGTAGTAACTTGATCCTGAGTCACGAAGGTGTAAGCAACGCCATCGATGTTGATTATGGTCTCCATACCTGTTATTCCGCCGATATATATATAGTTACAGGCTCTGCTGTTTTCCCAGATGAAAAACCAGCTGACATACCTGTCGACGTTGAGCCTGTTTTCTCAATCCCGCTATCAGAGCGGATGGTGTAGTTTAAATTTTCAACCGTTCTTCCATCTCCGGTTTTGAATTCAAAGATACGATTGAATACTCCAGGAATGATGACCGGCACCGGCGGCACAAACGGCGCTGGCGTATGCGAATTGCCAATAATCACCGTTCCGGATCCAGCCGTAACCTTGTTGCCATGGGTCCCCACCGAATCAACCGTCGCGGCAGGTTTGCCATTGATCAACACAGTAGTCGCCAAGCCGCCGGACATCGCACCACCACACGCCGAGGCATCGCCTTGGCGGGCGGCCGCGAGGCCGTCGAAGAACACGTCGCCGGAACCGGCGGCGATCGGGTTGGTACCATGGCCTGGAAGTGGGCAAGCGGTAGGGTCGGATACGCGTGCTGCGGGTTTGCCAGACATCGGGGATCTCCTTAGGTGACCTTGACTTGACCGCTGCCATCCAGGCGCGCGGAAAAACTGACCTGACGCTTGAACCCTTCAACTTCCAGCAGGCCTTCGATACTGAAGGCCAGGCGAAGCTGATCGTGGTCACGCGGCAGGGAAATGACACGCACGTTGCTCAGGCGCGGCTCGTAGGCTTCGATGAAGCTTTCGATGGCCAGGCGGGCCTGACTCAGGGAGTCGTGCAGGCTCAGGCGCATGTCATTGAGATCGGGCAACCCGTAGTCGGCCAGCGTTTGCACGCTGCCGGCCCGGGTGCTGAGCATTTTGGCCAGATGGGCAGCCACCGACGCCATGGCAGAAACCTCGAGGCTCTTGCCATTGCGTAGTTGTGCGTCGCCGTTGAGGCGTTCGAACAGGCTGCCGTATCCGTCCATGAGTCGCTCTTACTCTTTGTCCAGCTTGCCAACCAGCGACAGGGTGAAATCAGCACCCATGTACTTGAAGTGCGGACGCACGTTCAAGCTCACGCGGTACCAGCCTGGCTCGCCTTCAACGTCGCTGACGATCACTTGCGCAGCGCGCAGCGGACGACGGCCACGCACTTCGGCGCTCGGGTTTTCCTGATCGGCAACGTACTGACGGATCCACTTGTTCAGTTCTAGCTCGAGGTCGGTACGTTCTTTCCACGAACCGAGTTGCTCGCGCTGCAGCACTTTCAAGTAGTGAGCCAGGCGGTTGACGATCATCATGTACGGCAGTTGGGTGCCGAGCTTGTAGTTCAGCTCTGCCGCCTTGCCTTCTGCGCTGATGCCGAAGAACTTCGGCTTCTGCACCGAGCTTGCGGAGAAGAACGCCGCGTTGTCGGAACCTTTGCGCATGGTCAGGGAAATGAAGCCTTCCTCGGCCAGTTCGTATTCACGACGGTCGGAAACCAATACTTCGGTAGGAATCTTGGTTTCGATTTCGCCCATGCTTTCGAAATGGTGCAGAGGCAGGTCTTCAACCGCGCCACCGCTCTGCGGGCCGATGATGTTCGGGCACCAGCGGAATTTGGCGAAGCTGTCGGTCAGCTTGGTGCCGAACGCGTACGCAGTGTTGCCCCACAGGTAGTGCTCGTGGCTATTGGCAACGGTTTCCTTGTACACGAACGATTTGACCGGGTTTTCTTCCGGATCGTACGGGTTGCGCAGCAGGAAACGCGGCACGGTCAGACCAACATAGCGGGAGTCTTCCGAAGTACGGAAGCTCTGCCATTTGGCGAATTGCGGGCCTTCGAAGTGGTCTTTCAGATCTTTCAGATCCGGCAGGCCGGTGAAGCTTTCCAGACCGAAGAATTTCGGCCCGGCCGCAGCAATGAACGGCGCGTGAGACATGCACGAAACGCTGGCCACGTACTGCATCAGCTTGACGTCTGGCGAGCTTGGCGACATGTAGTAGTTAGCGATGATCGCGCCCACAGGCTGACCACCGAACTGGCCGTATTCAGCGGTGTAGATGTGCTTGTACAGGCCCGACTGCATGACTTCCGGCGAATCTTCGAAATCGTCCAGCAGGTCTTCTTTGGAGACGTTGAGGATTTCGATCTTGATGTTTTCGCGGAAGTTGGTGCGGTCGACCAGCAACTGCAGACCACGCCACGACGATTCCAGCGCCTGAAAGTCCGGGTGGTGCAGGATCTCGTCCATCTGCCGGCTGAGCTTGGCATCGATCTCGGCGATCATGCGGTCAACCATGGCCTTCTTGACCGGCTCACCGTTGTTCTGCGGCTTGAGCAGCTCTTCGATGAACGCCGACACGCCACGCTTGGCGATGTCATAGGCTTCGTCGTCCGGGGTCAGACGGGTTTCGGCGATGATGCTGTCGAGAATGCTGTACTCGCCGTTCTCGGCGCTCTTCTCTTGTGCTGCGCTAGTGCTCATTGTGTTGGCTTCCTTGGCTACTGGAGTCTCAAGCGTCCGGGGCTGCGGCGTTCAGGCCCAGCTCACCGAGTACGCGACCGCGGGATTCGTCGTCGGCGAGCACGCCTTCGATGGCTTTACGGAACGCAGGTGCGTTACCCAGCGGGCCTTTGAGGGCCACCAGCGCATCGCGCAATTCCATCAGTTTTTTCAGCTCAGGCACTTGGTCAACCAGGCTGGCCGGGTTGAAGTCCTTCATCGAATTGACGCGCAGTTGCACAGCCAGCTCGTCGGCCTCGCCATCTTCCTGCAGACGGTTCGGCACGCTCAGCGTCAGACCCAGTTCTTGCTTGGCCAACACTTCGTCGAAGGTCATCTTGTCGATGCTGATCGGCTTGCGATCTTCGATTTTGCGATCGTCCTTGCGGTGGGTGTAGTCACCGATTGCCAGCAGTTTCAGCGGCAGTTCAATCTCTTCCTGAGCACCACCGGTGGCGGGTTTGAAGGTGACGTTGATGCGTTCCTTGGGGGCTACCGAGCCTTCTTTGGCCATGGCTTTTCTCCTTGCGGTTGTGGCCCTGGGGCCTATTCGAGTACCACTTCGAGATCGAGGTGGCACAGCCTGCGATAAATCTCTTCCTTGCGTTCACGTACGGCATGGTTCTGCGGCAACAACTCGCAGCAACTGTGCAGCAGGTGCAGCACTTCCAATGCAAGATCGGGCTCCCAGGCGTGCAGGCCTGAGTCCTGTAATGTCTGATCGAGGGTTTCGAGTTGGTTCTTGGCCAGTTCGTATTTCTTGGCCATGAAGCACAGCCGGGCGAGTGCGAACTGCCAGAAGAACCGTTCGCGACCGCCATGCGCGGACTGCAAACCCTGCTTGAGAATCTGCACGGCAGGTTTGAGGCCTTCCTTGCGCAGCAGTGGCAAGACGTCTTCGAGGGCTTTTTCCCAAGCCGGCTGAGTTTCGACGTTTTCGCTCTCGACCTTGCGCGGCGCGCTGGCGCTTTGCAGGTGCGGCATGACGTTGGCGGCGATCCACGCCCGGGTGGACGGATCGGCAAACGGCGCGCCGTCATGGAAGCGCAATTCGATGATGCCCGGCAGGCGCTGAACCAAAAGCGCGAAGTGGATTTCCACTTCGCGCATTGCCAATTCGGCGTTGAGGTTCTGGAGGCATTCCCAGACCATCCTCTGACCATCGAACCAGAACGGCGCCTTCGCCAGGCTCGCCTCCAGTTCCACCAGCAGGTCGGCGTATTTGCCCTGATCGAAACGGTCCTGATAGAGCTTGAGTTTTTCCAGCGGCAGGCCGCGCAGCACCGTGATCTGCTCGGCGTTGCGCTCGGGCACGGCGTCGATGGTCATCCACAGCAGCGTTCGATTGAGCCGCAAAGCGCGCAGGTCGGTGGCTTTCTGCTTCAGCCACCAGGCACACAACGGACGCGCGCTTTCCTGCTGGGCGCGCAGCGCCTTGTGCGCATCGCGTTCGTTATCGATCGGCGCGCCGGGGGTGAGCAACTGGCTCGCCGCCTGCTTGACCTGCGCCACCGCCGCGCCGACCACGCCGGGTGCCGGCTGGTTGTCGGCAGCACGCTGGATCATGGTTTTCAGGCGACGGGAGATCGGCAGCAGCAGCGGCGCGTCATCGCCCAGATGTTCAGTGCAGGCGGCTTCCAGACCGGCCAGGTGCTCGGAAAGCTGCCGGAACATCGGCAACTGCTCTTTGATCGCAATGTTTTCGGTGATGACTTGCTCGAGCCGCGGCACCAGCCAGCCGATGGCGGCGGCACGAGTGCGGGGTTTGAGCGGGTGAACGTCGACCCAGTTGTGTTCCGACAGGTGGTGAAGCAATCCGAGGCCGGCAAGCAGGCCGGGGAAGGATTCACGCTGGTACAGCGACCACGTCAGCCAAGCGCCGACACGCAAATCCTTGGATTGGGTACGTAGGAGATTTTCGCTGTTTTCGCGGATTTTAAGCCAATCGATCTGCCCGCTTTCGTGCATAGACGAAGCTTTTGCCAGCTCGCTTTCCAAAGCCTCGAATTCGCTCGAAAAACGAACGTCTTCGCCCGCGAAATTCTCTTTGGAAACAGAGACTTTTGCGAGTTCGAGGTAATGGGCGGAAAGTTTGCTTGAGTAGGACATCCATGGCCTTTATTAAAGATTACAGTCGTGCGCCTATCGGAGTTAATCGCGGCGCGGGACAGTATCGAAGAGCGGTGAAGCGACTCATCCAATTGAGATGTGCTCTTTCAAGTGGGCGCATCGTAATCACAATGATGGCCACTAGCAAGCATCTGATTAAACAATAAGACGAAGTGTTTTCCGGCGTTTGTAGGAGATTGCCCTATATGTCACAGGGGATTCCCTGAGGCCGCTTAATCATCCGCACATTTTCGCTGCTCCCGCCAAACCATTGATCCAGAGCCTCGCAGCCAAGTCGAGGCGAGCTACTGGCCGCTCTTACCCTCGAGCGGCGTGCAGCATGACAAATCTGGAAAAAAATAGAAGTAGGACACTTCTGAAAAATGACTGGCATTGATCAATAACTTACCGGCGACAACGCTTGGTGGAAAAAGTGCCAGCATATTGATGGCACTTCATTGTTTGCACTGTTCATACCTATCGAACATCGTTAACTCCACAGTTAACGAGATAGCATCCTTCGGACATCTCCTACATTTCACCCAATACTTCAAACCCGGAATACTCTGACAAATGTCAGGGATACTTCTTACATCATTTAATTTCCCGCGCCGCTAGCTTGCTTGAGCAACTCTGTGTGCGCGGCGATCACGGAGGATCGGACACCGCGTTTTGACTCACTTTGCTTAAGGACAAGCCATGTTCAGCAAAGGCAATTGCGCGCCATTCTCGCTGCATATCCCCGCCATTCAACATGACTTCAAAGTGCTTGCCTTCTCGGGTGCCGAGGCGATCAGCCAGTTGTACGCGCTGCGCGTCGAGCTGGTGAGTGAGCACCCGGATTTTGATGTGGAAGGCTTGCTTGGCCAGCCTGCGTTTCTGCAGTTCGGGCCGCAGGGAGAAGGCATTCACGGGCGCATCGAAGATGTGCTGATCGGCAATGCCGGCAAACGCCTGACCCATTACCACCTGACCCTGGTCCCGGCGCTGTATTACTTGCAGTTCAATCACGACCAGCGAATTTTCCAGCAACGCACGGTGCCGCAAATCATCGCCCAAGTGCTTGAACAGCACGGCATTCAAAGCGATGCATTCACCTTTCACGTCACGCCGAATCCGCCGCGTGAGTACTGCACGCAATACGGCGAGGACGACTTTGCCTTCCTCCAGCGTTTGTGCGCCGAAGATGGCATTGCCTGGCATCACCAGCATTCGGCCGACGGGCATTTACTGGTGTTCACTGACAGCCCAGTGTTCGCGCCCAGTCTGGGGACGACGCACTTTAAGGCCGACAGCGGCATGGTCGCGGAACAATCAGTGGTCAATCACCTGACCATGGGTTTCAACACACGCACCAGCACGGTCACCCGTCGTGATTATGATCTCGAGCGCCCGAACCTGCTGCTGGAAAGCCGCTTCACCGCCGAATTCAGCCCCGATCTCGAGGACTACCGTTACCCGCTGTTGATGACCTCAGAGAAGTCCGGCAAACAGCAAACGCGTCAGGCTCTGGAGCGACACCGCAGCGACTACCAATGGATTGAAGGCAAAAGCAATCAGGCGACGCTGCGCAGCGGTCACCTGTTCGATCTGCGCCAACACCCGAGACCCGGCTGCAACGAGTCGTGGTTGTTGGTGACACTGACGCATGAAGCCGCGCAACCGCAAGTGCTCGAAGAGGCCTTCAGCAGCGACGATGTCCAGTCTGCCAATGGCTTCACTCAGGGTTATCGCAACACGTTCAATGCGATCCCGGCGGAGGTGTTTTACCGCCCGCCGCTGCCAGCGCCAAGACCCCTGCTGGTCTGCCAGACCGCCAGAGTCACCGTGCCACCGGGAGAGGAAATCTTTTGCGATGAATACGGCCGGGTTCGGGTGGAATTTCCCTGGGACCGCACTGAACGCAACAGCGAAAAAAGCAGCTGCTGGCTACGCGTAGCCTCCAGCTGGGCGGGCGATGGATTTGGCGCGGTGGCCATACCCCGGATTGGCATGGAGGTGGTCGTCACCTTTCTGGAAGGCAACCCGGATCACCCCCTGATAACCGGCTGCGTCGCAAACAAGGTCAACGGTGTTGCTCATCCATTGCCGGCCAGCAAAACCCGAACGGTACTGCGCAGCCAGAGCTCGCCGCGCAATGGCGGTTACAACGAACTGTCGATCGAAGATCGCGCCGGACAGGAGAAAATTCATCTTCGGGCCCAGCGTGATCTGGAGCAATTGATCCTTAACGACAGCCGCAGCCTGATCACGCATGACCGCTTCGAGCAAGTCGGCAATGACAGCACCAGCCTGATCAAGGGCAAGGATTGCCGCACTCATCAAGGTCTGCGCAGCACATTGATCAATGCCGATGATGTGCTGACCGTCAGCGGCACCAGCAGTCAGACCCTCGGTGCCCTGGTGATTCAGGCCGGTCAGCAGGCGCATGTCACCGCCAGCAACGTGGTGATCAACGCCGGCATGAGCCTGACGCTGTCGGCCGGCGGTCATCACATCGTGATCAACCCCGGCGGGATTTTCAGCAGCGTGCCCATGGTTGAGGGCGGCGCGCCGCTGCCGGGTCTCGCGCCGTTACAACCGCTGCAGGCAGAGGCTGGCCTCGCTCCGCCGATCAGCGCCACACCGCTGTCGATCATCAACAGTGCCCGCCAGCAGGCGGCGGACTATTGCCCTCTGTGCGAAGCCTGCGCAGCAGGTCAGTGCGAGCTGGGAGACGTCGCATGAGCCCGGTCGAACAATGGCTGCACACTCAATCCCGTGCCGGCTGCGATTTATATCTGGTGCTGGACGCGGAGAATCAAAGCGAAGCGCACGCTGCACTCGCTCGCGATCTGGGCACCGAGCAATTCCGCCATCTGTACGCGGGCACGGCCGCCGAGTCGCTGGCGCCGACCGGCCCGCTACTGGTGCAGATCGACACGGCGCACCATCCCGTCATCCAGCAATTGCTCGCCACACCCGAGCGGCATTGGGGCTGGCTAGCCAGTGCCCGACACACCGAGCTTGATGCGCTGGCCGCGCACTGGCGCGAGCGGGTGGTGACTGGCGAGCGCCCAAACCTGGCCGTGTATCGCGTGCATGACAATCGGGTTCTGGGGCGTGCGCTGGCGCATCTGCATTCCGAACAGTATTCGTCTCTTCTCGGACCGCTCGGCAGCGTCTGCTATTGGCACGCCGGGCAGTGGAACGTCGCCACCAACCCCGACCCAGGCGCCCATCCGCTACCGATCGACCCGCCATGGCTGCAGACGCCGACACCGGAACTGATCTACGCCAACGTGCTGTTCGACAACACCCGTCGCTACCTGGTTGGCGAACATACCGAAGTCATGGCGAAGCTCGCCGAGCAACTCGACATCGATGAGTGGTTATGGGGCCTGATTCAACTGGCGCGCTTGTGGGGCTGGCAACAACCGGAGCAAGTGCACTTTTTGCTGACCCGCTGTTTGCAGTTACCGGGATATCGGCCAGCCAAATCGTGGCTGCCCAAACCCGGTGAAGATCCGGCGGCGCACTTTGAGCGGGTGTATCAAGAAGCGCTTTATTGGCAGGGAGAGGTAGGTGGATGAGGAACTTGAAACGAGCGTTGATGCTGAGTGGTTGCCTGGAATTGCTGGTGGGTTGTACGACGGTGAAGACACCAAACACGTTTACGTTTGTTCCGGATTTTCCGCCCGGATTCAAGTACGACTTTACAGCCACCTACGTTCCGGCCAAGGGCCAAACATGCACCGTGCCGGGCGGGAAAAACACTCAGCTGGGATTCAATAAAACCAACATGAAGTACGAAAGGACTTCAGAGATCCCGCTTTACAGAACCGTAAACGAATGCCCGCTGGCGCTGAATTACATCGAGATCAAGATCATCGGTATTTATGGTCCAGGGCGAAGCAACTTCAGCTATGACTTCGCCTCGGTTGCTGTACGTCCGGAGCTGCTCGAATACCAAATGGGGACTTTCAGTAAGAACGGCAAGGGCGAATTTTATGGTGAATGCAGGTGGTCATTCCGCACCGTCGGCCCAAATCGTTACCTGATCAAACTGCTGACCTGCAAAAACATGGATGCACAGGGAAACGTGCTGCGAACGAGACCTTCCGCGGCGTACACATTGAATCAACTTGAGGGCAAGAAGGTGACGCTGAAGGTCAGGCTGGCAACTGAAGAATTACCAGCCATCGGCGATACCTGGATCAAAGTACCTAGCGGCTGGAAGCGCTGTATGGGTGCCAACTTCGGGGATCAATACGCCTTTTGCTACGGGAATGACAAAGATTTCAGCACTTTCAAAATGGTAGACGAGCGCATCTGCACCATTTACCCCGGCTGTACGGAAAACAAGGACGAGACCCCATGACGGAACAAAAAACACCGCATTCCCCGCACTTCAAACGAGTCCTTCAAAGTCTGGCATTGAGCACTTGCCTTGTTATGACTATGGGTTGTTCAGCTGTCAGCAAACCGAACACATTCACCTTTGTTCCGGACTTCCCGCCCAACTTCAAGTACGACCTGACGGCCACCTACGTGCCCGACAAGGATCAAACCTGCTCGGTGCCGGGCGGAAGGGGTACTCAGCTTGGGTTCAATAAAACCAATATGAAATACGCAGGCACCTCGGAAATCCCGCTTTATAGAACCGTAAGCGACTGCCCGCTGGCGCTGAACCATGTGGAGATCAAGGTCATCGGCGTTTTTGGCCCCGGACGAAGTAACAGCAGCTATGACTACGCCTCATTTGCCGTTCGTCCAGAGTTGCTGGAGCGGCAAATGGGGACTTTCAGAGATGACGAGACGGCTGAATTCTTCGGTGAGTGCATGTGGTTTTTTCGCACCGTCAGTCCCAAGCGTTACCTCATAAAAATGTTGAGATGCAAAAAAATGGATACACAGGGCAATGTCGGGAAAAGCCGCCCTTCCACGGCGTACACGCTGACTCAGCTAGCGGGAATAACCGTAAGGCTGAAGATCAAGTTGGCTGATGAGGAAAGGCCCGGCTGGGGTGACACCTGGGTTGAAGTTCCCCGTGGCTGGAAGCGCTGTTTGGGTGAGGGCATGGAAGATCAGCGTGGTTACTGTAATGGAAATTACAAGGACTTCAGCACCTTCAGGATGGTGGATGAGCGCGTTTGCACCATTTACCCCGGCTGCACGGAAAACAAGGATGAGACCCCATGAGCATTGAACCGTTAGATCCGAGCATCGCTGCTTTTATGCAAGGGAAAATCCATGCCTGCCCAAGCCGCGGACATTCGACGAGCTTTCAATTAGTGGACGAGTTCGGTGACGGCAAACCCTACAACGGTTTGGCCTACGAGATCATCGATTATGAAGATACCGTCTACACGGGCAAACTGGACGCCACAGGTTCCGGAAAGGTAGATGACCATTACTGTGGCCCAGTGGTACTAAAGCTCAATCAGCCGTTCAACGGGACAGAACCACTCTATAAAGATTTGAGGGCAAGAGAGCATTACCCCCTCCCCATCACCGAACTCCAGGTCCGCGCCGAAAAGACCCGCTTCTTCAACAAATCAGGCGTACGCACCCAAGCCAACCCCGCAAAAGACGTAGCCGCAAACGCTGCCTATTACCAGGTTGAGGTGAGCGAACTGGTCAAGCATGTAGCGCACTTGCCACCACTGGCCCATCGAAGTGATCCGCCGAATAGGGTGGTTCACAAACTCATGCGATCCGCCCCCAAAACCAGAGCTTTCGCGCAGGGTGATACAAGCACCCCGGACAGTGGCGCGAGCGCGATCTTCAGTCAGGGAGAACTGGCCACGGTCGAGTTGGGTTTCTTTCCACCGCCGCCCAAACCCAAAGGCATTGCCCTGCTGCCGAACAAGCATCATGTGATGGAGGTGCGCCCCATGAGGGCGTTGCGCCCGATGTTGTCGACGAGCAATGAGTTCTGCGCACTCAACCTCTACCAACTGTCTTTGATGGCGACCCTGAGTTACACCGACTTCGGACAGGAGCCCAACACACAACCGGTCAAGACCGACAGTGTGAGCTTCCCCTTGCAGCCCAGCAGCGGCAACTGGTTCGGCCATGCCCTGCCGCAGCTTGATGAACTGTGGAAAGTCGATGCCCTGCAACCGAAGAAGTACTTCCCCTTGTATGAGGAGGTCCCCTACTCGAAACGTCTGGAAGTGCTGCCGTTCGATCCATCGCTCTATCCCGAGGTAAACAACCCCGACTTGGGCGATCAGCAGGAGCACCCGGCCAAACTGCATTTTTTCGATGATCGCAAACAGGTCGACAGCACGGACACCCAAGCCTTCATCACCCATCACGACGAATTGATATTAATCAGCGTACGCGGAACCAGTGAAATAAGACCCGATGCGATGCGGGATGGGGATGCTTATCAGGTTCCTTTTGAGGAAGGAGAAGGCAAGGTACATCGCGGCTTCTATGGCGGCGCCCAAGCGGTTTACCCGTTTGTGGTGAGTTATCTGGAGCGATTCTACAGCGGGCAAAAACTGCTGATCACCGGACACAGTCTGGGCGGGGCAATCGCACTGATCTTGTCCGAAATGCTGCGACGCGATCCACAGTACCTGCCGGAGATCGTCCTCTACACCTACGGCGCCCCGCGCGCTGGTGACACGATTTTCATCGAAAGCGCCAAAGCATTGGTCCACCACCGCATCGTCAATCAGAACGATCCGGTCCCGAGCGTCCCCGCCACATGGATGAATACTTTCTCGAAACCGAAGGAAATGTATGCGGCCAACGTGGGACTACTGGCCCTGCATCCAGTTGGCGGTTTCGCATTTCTGATCCTGGGAATGATCAACTTGCTGGGCGACGACTATGGGCATCACGGTGACTTGCGTCATTTCATGCCGGTGACATTTGGCGAAGGTCACAAGTCGTCGATTCTGTGGAAACCGGGTTGCAGCACGATCAACGATCACGGGTGCGCCAAGGCATTGCGCGCGATCAATGGCTTGCCCGACCGAGTCTCGTTTTTTCGTCAACTCCTTGCCGCTGGCCAGCACTCCATGGTCAACAGCTACATTCCCGGCTGCTGGGCCAGCCTGCGCCGCTGGCAGGAGGCGCAGCAACTCAAACGCTCGCTGGTGACGCATCGAGAGTTCGAATGGGTCAGCGGCGTCCTGGACAATATTGAAAAGCAACTGCGTGCCGTTGAGCGCGGGATTCGAGCTCACCCCAGCGC